>DAOUUI010000004.1 GCA_030668225.1 Deltaproteobacteria bacterium | reverse complement strand
CCACCCTTTCGAGTGGTTATCCCCCGCCCGGAGGTTGGTTACCCACGCGTTACTCACCCGTGCGCCGCTCTACTCGGGGAGTTGCCCCCCCTTTCGCGCTCGACTTGCATGTGTTAGGCACGCCGCCAGCGTTCGTTCTGAGCCAGGATCAAACTCTCCACTTGTTTCAAATAGCGGAAAAGACGAAGATCCGAATCGCACCTCGCATTCCCTGTTCAGTTTTCAAAGATCCGGAGAAAAGCGATCCGCCCCCCGAATGCGGGGCGGACTAAACACTATATAAAAATCCGGCACAACTGTCAAGACCATTACGCCTGATCCCAACAATATTGTACCGTGGGAACCGACCGCACAACAACGGGGCTTCCTGCCTTAAGGAATCGGGAGGGCTGCCTCTTGCGTTGCCTGACGTGACGAGGAAATATAGCCCATTCGCCTTGCGAGCGCAAGGAAAAAATCGGGGGCACGGATCCTCAGTCGAATGCGACGATAACGAACTCCTTCTTCCCTATTTTCAAGCGGATTTCGCCGCCCGGGGAGATCTCTCCGGATGGGTCGCTTGCCCGCTCCCCGTTGATTTCCAGCCCCCCCTGCTCGATGAGGCGACGGGCCGCCGCCTTCGACCGGAAGGATTGGGAAACCGTGGAGACAACCGATGCCAGGTCGGTCTTCCCGGATAGCGCACTGCCGGGTACGCGTCGGGCATCCTCGGGAAATTCCTTCCGCGAGAACCTATTCCGGAACCCTTCTTCCGCCCTCTTCGCGGCCGTCGCGCCGTGGAAGCGAGCGACGATCTCCCGGGCCAGCGCCACCTTGGCCTCCATCGGGTGGCGTGACCCGTCCGCAATTCCCTTTTTGAGCCGCCCCAGTTCGTCCACGGAGATGTCCGACAGCAGCTCGTAGTACCGGAGCATGAGGTCGTCCGAGATCGACATCATCTTCCCGAAGATCGTGTCGGGTCCTTCCGTGATCCCCACGTAGTTCCCCAGGCTCTTGCTCATCTTGTTCACGCCGTCCAGGCCTTCGAGGAGCGGCATGGTGATGACGACCTGGGGTTCCTGCCCCCAGGCGCGCTGGAGATCACGCCCCACGAGGAGATTGAACTTCTGGTCGGTTCCCCCGAGTTCCACGTCCGCTTCGAGGGCGACCGAGTCGTATCCCTGGAAGAGGGGGTACAGGAATTCGTGGATCGAGATCGGGCGTTCCTCCTCGTAACGACGGCGAAAATCGTCCCGCTCCAGCATCCGGGCGACCGTCATCTGTGCGGCAACCCGCACCATCTCCTCGATCGGCAGGGGGGAGAGCCACTCGGAGTTGAATCGGACCTCGGTCCGCCCGGGATCGAGGATCTTGAAGATCTGCTCCCGGTAGGTCTGCGCGTTCCGCTCGACATCCTCCCGGGTCAGGGGCTTGCGCGTCTCGATCTTCCCCGAGGGATCGCCGATCATTCCGGTAAAGTCACCGATCAAAAATACCACCTGGTGCCCCGCATCCTGAAAATGCTTGAGCTTCTGGATGAGGACGGTATGGCCCAGGTGCAGGTCGGGGGCGGTCGGGTCGAAGCCAGCCTTCACGCGGAGCGGCCTCTTCTCCCTCTGCGCCCGCCCAAGCTTTCCCCGAAGCTCTTCCCCGGAAATGAGATCGACCGTCCCTCGGCTCAGGGATCTTAGAATCTCGTCCATGTTTCCCGGCTCCTCATCGCGGTTTCGCTCATCACGAAAGCCTCCACGCTGCTGCACGTCCCGGACTCGGGATCGATATCGAAGAAGACGCCGGCAGCTTCCGCCTCTCCGGGGGCCACCTCGAATCGGGTCGGTACCTGGGTGAGAAATCGGCGCAGGACGTCGCCGGAGTCCATCCCGATCACGGATTTCACAGGGCCGCACATCCCGGCGTCGGTGACGTATCCGGTACCCCCGGGCATGACCTGGGCGTCCACGGTCTGAACATGGGTGTGGGTTCCGGCGACCGCGGAAACCCTCCCGTCGAGGTGTACCGACATCGCCCGCTTCTCCGAGGTCGCCTCCGCATGGAAGTCAACGACGACCCCCGCGGCATGCTCTTTGAGCTCCGGCAATGCTTCGTCCATCCAGCGAAACGGGCAGTCGTACTGCCCCATGAAGACCCTGCCGATCAGGGAGACCACGACATACGGGTATCCGCTCCGGCCCCGGAAGACGCCCCACCCGCGTCCGTCCACGCCTGGAGGATAGTTCGCCGGGCGAAGGACCCTTTCTTCGTCCCGCACGAGAGGCAGCCCCTCCCGCTTGTCCCATGTGTGGTTTCCGCCCGTCAGAACGTCCACCCCCGCATCGAAGAGTTCCCGGACCACCGGCCCCGTCACTCCGACCCCTCCCGCAGCATTCTCCCCGTTGGCGACGACGAGATCGACGTCCCGGTGCGACCGGAGCCGGGACAGAAATTCCCGCACCGCCCTCCTGCCGGGCTTGCCGACCACGTCACCCAGGAATAGCACCCACATCCCGAGGCACCTCCGCGTTGATTCGATGCCTAAGAGCCCGCCGAAGCTGCGACGCCTCTGGCTCCCGCAACAGCGTCGGAGCGAAGGCGGGCAGAGCCAGGCAACGTTCCACAAAAGCCGGAGCCACCGCGCCTCCGGCGTTAGCCACTCGCTATCCGACTTCGCTCCTCGTCAGGAAGGGACGCTCCCCCCCCTGCCCGTGTCTAAACCGGGAACGTCCCCGGTGGACTTCGGAGCTTCAGAGGGTCACCTGGCGTATTCCACGGCACGTGTCTCGCGGATAACGGTAACGCGGATCTGTCCTGGGTAGGACAGTTCGGACTCCACCTTGTTCGCAATGTCCCTCGCAAGCATCGTGGCTACATCGTCGCTGACCTTGTGGTTGTCGACGATGATGCGCACTTCCCTTCCGGCCTGTATGGCGTACGACTTCTCCACTCCCGGGAACGACTTCGCGATCTTTTCCAGGTCCTCGAGACGCTTGAGGTAGTTGGCCAGAATCTCGCGGCGCGCTCCCGGCCTGGCCCCGGAAAGCGCATCGGACGCCTGGACGAGAATGGGCAGCACATCGTGCGGAGACTCGTCCTCGTGATGTGCGGCGACGGCGTGGATGACGCGGGCCGGTTCGCCGTACTTTTTGCACAGGTCCGCGCCGATCAGCGCGTGGGGGCCTTCGACTTCGTGATCCACCGCCTTGCCGATGTCGTGCAGCAGGCCCGCCCTCTTGGCGATCTTTGCGGAAAGACCCAGTTCGGAAGCGATCATCCCGCAGAGGAAGGCCACCTCGAGAGAGTGGGTATAGATGTTCTGGCCGTAAGATGTCCGGTACTTGAGTTTCCCGATCAGCTTGACCAGTTCGGGATGGAGCCCGTGGAGACCCAGGTCGAACAGGGCCTGTTCCCCGGCTTCCCGGATGATCTCGTCCACCTCCTTCGTCACCTTCTCCACCGTTTCCTCGATCCGGGCGGGATGGATACGGCCGTCCTGGACCAGACGGGAGAGGGAGATCCGGGCAATCTCTCGGCGCACGGGGTTGAACCCCGAAAGGATGACCGCTTCCGGGGTATCGTCGATGATGACATCGATCCCCGTGGCCGCCTCGAAGGCGCGGATGTTCCTTCCCTCCCTGCCGATGATCCTCCCCTTCATCTCGTCGGAGGGGAGAGGAACCGCCGTCACGACGCGTTCCGCGACGTAATCGGCAGCGTACCTCTGGACGGCCAGCGAGATCATCTTCTTCGCCTTCTGGCCCGCCTCCTCCTTGAACTCCTCGTCTATCGCGCGGATCTTCTTCCCCGCCTCCAGTTTGGCTTCGTCCGTGACCATTTCCACGAGTTCATCCTTCGCCTGCTCTGCCGTCACTCCGGCGGCCCGCTCGAGGTTCTCCTTCGCCCCGCGGATCATCTCCTGGAGTTCCGCGTCTCTCCGCTCGAGACGTTGCTCCGTCTCGGTGAGTTCCTTCTCCTTCTTGCCGAACTCCTGCACCCGGGCCTCGAGCCCCTCCGTCTTCCTGTCGAGCACATCCTCTTTCTGCAGGAGGCGTTTCTCGAGCTGGCTGATCTCGTTCTTCCGTTCCCGGGTTTCCCTCTCGAAATCCAGCTTCACCTGGAGCTGGTAATCCTTGGCCTGGAGCGCGGCCTCCTTGAGGGTGTTCTCGGCCTCCTTCCTCGCACTCTTAAGAATATCGTCGGCTTTGGCCGCAGCCTCCCGGGCCCGGTCCTCCGCGTACTTCTTTTTCGACGACAAGGCGAAAACCACGAACGTAAGTCCTACGACGAGTATGGAAAGGACAACGATGGCGATCATGAACGTATCCAAAGGATGCCTCCCTCGTACTGCATCTATTTTATGCCCCGCCCGACGACCGCCTTTTCCGTGACCACGGCGTCTACGGGGACGTCCCACGCTTCCACGGGAACCTCCGGAACAAGCTGCCAGGAAAAGGCAAGCCCCACCATCACCACCCTGCCGCCGAGACCGGAAAGGAAGCGATCGTAGAAGCCGTGGCCCCGTCCCAGCCGCCACCCGGCTGCATCGAACGCCAGACCGGGAACAACGACCAGGTCGAATCCCTTCCGGACGCCCTCCCTGCCCGGGAGGGCGAAAGGTTCACGGATTCCGAACTTCCCCCGCTCCCAGCCGTCGTTCTCCTCGTGGCGGAAGAAGGTAAGGTTGCCATCATCCCACATCCGGGGATAGTAGAGCCACGCACCGGCGGCCAGGCAGCGGTCGCGGATCCTGTCGGTCCCGACTTCCCCGCGCACCGCCATATACAAAGCGATCTTCCGGCCGGGCTCGGGCGGGAATGCCGACAGGAAGCGCTCCTGCACCTGGAGACTTTTTTCGGCGCGTTCCGGGTCCGGATTCCCGGGACCTACACGTCTTCGCTCGTTCAGACGAAGGTGCGCCTTCCTCTCTCCGACGAACATGAAACGTCCTTCCTGATCATGAAGTACCGTAAGGAGGCAGGAACCGCGAATAAGGTGGGCTTCCGGCGTGGAAAAACCGGGTCCGAATGAGGTTTCAGTCTATCGGAACAACGATCATACCTTATTCGCAGTCGAACGTACGAAACTGATGTCCCTGCCGTCCGGATCTATATGAAAGGCCTGCGGCCGCGCCAAAACGCGAGAAAGCCCCTGCGCTTTGCCGTGTCGGTAGTCGAGTTGAACCTGGCTCTCACCAGGTGGGTTCCCTGGGTTGGCGCCTTCAGGCTTCCCCGTACAAGGGGTCTGCTCACCAGCGCCAGGAAGGGATCCCGTTCTCTCTGTATTGGCTCAAACTCTCCCGCCAATCACGCGCACGGCAGGGGCCGCCTGCCATTTGTCCTACTTCAATGCCTTGTCCAGCACCGCCAGAAGATCCTGGCTCTTTTCATCAAAACGCAGTTTTTCCTTTTCCAGTTCCCCACGAACCTCGAGGATTTCGTCCCCGAGCTTCATGGCGGCAAGCATGATCACGTGGAGATAGTTGGCGGTTCCGCCGCTCTTTTGAACCTCCCGGACCTTCTCGTTCAGGAGTGTGCTCAGGCGCTCCATGTGTTCCGCCGACCGCTCGGTCGTAACGGTCAGAGCATACCCGGCGATGTTCACATTGAACCGCTCTCCCATCTCCTCACACCTTCAATTATACAATCCGCACGCGCTATAACTCAATGCTTTCGATGCGCGCCAGTACCGTCTCCACCTTGTCCCTAATACTGTTCCTCTCCTTGGTCAGTTCGGCGAACTCCCGTGTCAAATCCTTGACTTCGGCCTCCTTTTTTTCCAACTGGGCCGCGAGGGACGCCTTTTCCTTTTTCAACGCTATCACCATTTCCGCGAGGTCCGAGATCTTTTTTTCGATCACCGAATATGACGACTCTGCCATGTGGCTGTTTCCCCCTCGGTAAGCAGTCGGGTTCACGTCCACCCGGAGATTTTTCGATAATGTAAGATACCCCGTCCCCCGGGAGGAATCAATGCCGAAGGACCGGCAGACGGTCACCCGGAGGACGAGGGGACCGTTCTCTGAAGGATCTTGTCAGAAGAGCGCGGAGGCGAAGCTTTCGGCGTCGAACGGCCTCAGGTCGTCGATCGTCTCTCCGACGCCGACGAACCGGATGGGAACATCGGTTTCTTTCGTAACCGAGAGAACCATCCCCCCCTTGGCGGTTCCGTCCAGCTTGGTAAGAACGATGCCGGTAACCCCGATGACTTCCTGGAAGGTCTTCGCCTGGGTGATCGCGTTCCGTCCGTTGGTCGCGTCGAGGACGAGGAGGATCTCCTGGGGAGCGCCGGGAATCTCCCTTCCGATTACGCGAACGACCTTCCGCATCTCCTCCATCAGGTGCGTCTTGGTGTGAAGTCGGCCGGCCGTGTCGATCAGGACGACGTGGGTCCCTCTCGCCTTGGCTGCCCGGAGTGAATCGAATACGACGGCGGAGGAATCCGACCCTTCCTTGTGATGAATGATGTCGGCGCCCACCCGCTCGGCCCACACCCGAAGCTGCCCGATGGCGGCGGCCCGGAACGTGTCCCCCGCGGCAAGGAGGACGGGATGTCCCTCCTCCCGGAGGAGGTGCGCGATCTTTCCGATCGTCGTTGTCTTCCCGACGCCGTTCACGCCTATCACCAGGACGACGAACGGGTAGGGCGGGGCCACCGGGATAGGGGCCATTCTGGGGGCAAGGGTGTTCGTGATCATCTTTTTCAGTTCCAGGCGAAGTGCCGCAATATCCGGCAATTCCCCCCGTCGCCACTTCGCCCGGAGGGCCACCACGTACTCGCCGGCGAGATCGGCACCCGCGTCCGCAAGAATGAGCGCCTCCTCCAGTTCCACCAGGACGTTTTCGTCGACGGGGCCGATTCCGCGGGCGATCGCCTCCACGTTCATGAAGAGAAGCTCGCGGGTCTTCGACATACCCGTTTTGAGGCGCGACAGGAAGGACCCGTTGGGCTTGTCTTCGTGGATGGTCATGGGGACCCGTTTGGAAGGGTCAGGATTGGAAATTCACCGAAACCACCTTGGAGACACCCGGCTTTTCCATGGTGATTCCGTAGAGCACGTCGGCAAGCTCCATCGTCCGCTTGTTATGCGTGATGAGGAGAAACTGGTAATTCGACGACATCTCCCGGACGATCGAGTTGAACCTGTCGATGTTTGCGTCGTCCAGGGGAGCGTCCGCCTCGTCAAGCAGGCAGAAGGGAGAGGGCTTGACGAGAAAGATCGAAAAGATGAGGCTGATGGCGGTCAGCGCCTTCTCCCCGCCGGAGAGAAGATTCAGGGACTGGAGCTTCTTCCCCGGCGGCTGCGCCACGATCTCTACCCCCGATTCCAGGATATTCCCCTCGTCGACCAGCGTAAGATACGCCCGCCCTCCGAGGAACAGCTTGGGGAAGATCTCCTGGAACTTCCGGTTGATGTTGTCGAACGCAGTGGAGAATCGCTCTTTCGTGGTCCGGTTGATCCTCTGGATGGCCTTGGCCAGGTCCTCGAGGGATTTCTCGAGGTCCTCCTTCTGGGACGAGAGGAAGGCGTGCCGCTCGGCAAGTTCCCGGTGTTCCTCGAGGGATGCGAGGTTCACCTCCCCGATGGCCGCCATGCGCGCCCGTACTTCCCCGGCAC
The DNA here is from genome assembly GCA_030668225.1 of Deltaproteobacteria bacterium. Lineage (GTDB taxonomy): Bacteria > Desulfobacterota > Deferrimicrobia > Deferrimicrobiales > Deferrimicrobiaceae > CSP1-8. The sequence goes on along the minus strand of DAOUUI010000004.1, from coordinate 30,829 downwards.
GGGTTTCCCAGGCGGCCAGATCCCCGTCATCGTCTTCCCCGGACTCTTCCCGACCGGCCGTCTCCGAGGGGCGAATCTCGTACTTCTGGTAGATCGTGCTGTCCAGGTGCTCCAGATCCATCTCCACGCGCTGGGCCGCAAGCCGCAGGTCCGAGACGCGGGCGACCTCGCGAGCCTCCAGGCGATGCTTCTCCTTCAGCGCCTCCTCCACCGTCGCAAGTCGCGCATACATCGCCGCGTTCTCCTCGAGATGCCGGTCGATTTTCTCCTGTTTTGACGCCAGATCCACGGCGGCTGCCTCGATCGCTCCCCGGCCCTCCTCGACGGCTTGCTCGAGCCCGGCGGCCGTCTCCTCATACGCAGCGATGCGCTTCCTGCGCTCCTCGATCGTGGCCTGCTTCCCGGTCAGCGACTCGCGCATGCTCGCGAGCAGCGCCTCCCCGGAACGGAACTTTTCGTCGAGCCCCGTCCACTCGATCTCCGCAGCGTGGAGCTTCGTCCGAACCGCCTCCATCACGGCCCGTTTCTCCTCCTTCAGGGCAACCAGCTCCGTGACGCGCTCTTCTTCCTCCCCCCGGGCGTGGCCGGACTCCCTCGCGGCTTCTTCCGACGACCTTTGCTCCGCAGTCATACGCGTAAGCTCCGCCTCGAGGTACTGCCTCTCCTGGACGAGCGACCCGAGGTTGGTACGCGTCTGCGACATCGCCACCTCGAGCACCGCCCTTCTCTGCTGCACCTCGGCGTACCGCGCCTTTCGCTCTTCCCGAAGGGAGAACATCTCCGCGGATCTTCCCTCAAGCGCCGCCCGTGTGCGCCTCGCCTCCTCTACGTCCTCCGCGATGCGGGCCGACTCGGTCGAGAGGAGCGCCATCTCCTGCTCGAGCTCCCGGATCTCGCGTTTCACCGCAAGGACTCTCGACTCTCCCTGTTCCTGCGCACCGCCCACCAGGATGCCGTCGGCGGTGACCACGTCCCCTTCGAGGGTCACGTAGGTGCTCCATACGCCGTTTCTGTTCCAGAGCTGAAGGGCGCTCGGGAGATCACGCACGAGGAGGGTGCTCCCCAGCAAGCCCCGCACGAGGTCCCCACACTCCACGGGCACCCGGACTACCTCGGTCAGAGGAGCGATCACGCCCTCCTCCTCGCCGTACGGGGGGATTTCCCCCCGCGCCCGCAGCGTCACCGGCATGAACGCGCCCCTTCCCTCACGGGAATCCTTGAGGTACTGGAGGGCGGAGAGCCCTTCTTCGTGGTCCCGGACCACGATGGACTGGATCCGCTCGCCAAGAACCGCCTCCACGGCCCTTTCGTACGGCGCGTCGGTTTCGATGAGCTCCCCGATGACCCCGAATATTCCCTGCTTGCCTTCTCCACCGCCGTTGCCGCCCCCCAGGTAATGGTGCAGAACGGCCCTGACGCCGGAAGAGGCCCAATCCCGTTGTTCCTGCACCCGGGAGAGAGCGAACAACCGGGAGCCCGTCGCCTCGAGCCTGCTCTCCGTCTTCCTGCGGTTCTCGGTCACCGTGTCGAGGCGGGCGCCCTGCTCGGCTACGAGCGATCTCGTCTCCTCCCAGATTTTTTCCGCCGACGCCAGTTCCTCCCTGGCCCCCTCTTCCTCCGCGCACGCCCTGGCGAACTGCTCTTCCGCCTTCCGGAAGAGGCCTTCCACCTCCGCGATCCTGTCATTCAGGCGTGCTACCGCCCTCGCGTTTTCCTCCATCAGTTTCTGAACCGACTCCGCTCCGGAGAGGGCGTTCGAGTGGAGGGTCACACGCACCATGAGGTCGGACTTCGCCTGATCGGACATCGCCTGCGTTTCGCTGTAAGCGGCCTGCGCATTTTCCGCCTCCGCCGCAAGGGCCGACAACTGTTCGCGCGACGAAGCAAGACCTTCCCGACCCTTGAGAGCGGCCTCCTCCGCATCCTCGATCCGGCGGGAAAGCTCGGCGGCTTCCCTTTCCAGGGAGGCGATTTCCTCCTTCGTCTCGGCGATCAGGGCGCCCACCTGCCATGCCTCGCGCCCCTTCCCCTCCCATTCCGCCTGTTTACGCGCGATTTCCTCCTTCAGGCCAGCGTGTCCGGCGCGCAGGATCCCCAGGGCGGATTCCGCCTCCGCCAGCCCCAGCCTTTCCGATTCCCGTCCCGCCTCCAGGGACGCGAGTTCCGAGCGCAGGGAACCGATCGTGCTCTCCAGGGCGGAAAGGTCCGCCGCGATGCGGGACCTCTCTTCCGTGAAGCCCTGGAATTTCCCCTTCGCGATCCTTAACTCGAGAGCACGAAGCTCATCCTTATGCACCTTGTACTTCTCCGCCTTGCGGACCTGGCGCTCCAGACTCCCGAGCTGGCGCCTTACTTCGTCGAGAATATCCCTTACCCGGGCGAGGTTCTGCCGGGTGTTCTCCATCTTCCGCTCCGCCTCTTTCCTCCGGACGCGGAACTTGGCCACCCCGGCCGCCTCCTCGATGATCATCCTCTTCTCTTCGGACCGGGCATTCACGATGGTCACGATCTTGCCCTGCTCGATGATGGCATACCCGCGCGCGCCCGCCCCCGTGTCGAGGAACAGCTCGGCGATGTCCTTCAACCGGCAGGGAATCCTGTTAATGAAGAACTCGCTGTCCCCGTCGCGGAAGGTCCGTCGCGTAACCTGCACCTCGGCGAAGGACTCGTACCCGGGAGGAGCGACCCCGTCCTCGTTGCTGAAGGTCAGGGAGACCTCGGCCATTCCGAGGGGGCCCGCGGCGTCCGACCCGGCGAAGATCACGTCCTCGAGAGCCTTGCTTCTGAGATAGGAAGGGGCGTGCTCCCCGAGCACCCAGCGGACGGCGTCGACGATGTTCGACTTCCCGCACCCGTTGGGGCCCACGATCGCCGTGATGCCGTCGGAAAAGTCGAAACTGGTCTTGTCGTAGAAGGATTTGAATCCGAAAAGCTCAAGCCTTTTTAGCTTCATGGATCCCCTGGGCATGCCCCCTGGTAATATCGCAAAACATCAATATCATGTGTAGGGCGTCCGTGTTGGCCCCAATATATGGTGTTTCCCCGGATATGTAAAGGCAAAAAAAACGGCGGCCCCGGCAAGGGGTCGCCGCTTTCCGGAAAAGGGAGGGATTCCCTATTTTTTCTTCTTCCTGCCCGAGGCCGCCTTCTCCTCCGCTTTTTCTCCGAGGACCGCCCGGGCGGCCGCCAGGCGGGCAATGGGCACACGGTAGGGAGAACAGGAGACGTACTCCAACCCCATCCGGTGGCAGAATTCCACCGACCGCGGGTCCCCCCCGTGCTCTCCGCAGATCCCCACCTTGAGGTTCGGCTTGACCGACTTTCCCTTTTCCATTCCCATCTTGATCATCTGCCCCACACCGGTCTGGTCCAGCGAGGCGAACACGTCGAAGTCCAGGATATTTTCCGGTCGCCTTGCAACCTTGACCTTGCATGTCGCGCAGGAGAGGTCTTTCCCGAGCTTCTCGCCGCATCGCGTGCATAATTCGGAAAGGGACATGTAGTGCTGGATGAACTTCCCCGAGTCGTCCCGCGAGAAGCCGAAGACCGTCTGCGTCAGGTCGTTCGTCCCGAAAGAGAAGAAATCCGCCTCCCGGGCGATTTCATCCGCCGTCAACGCGGCCCGTGGGAGCTCGATCATGGTTCCCACGGAATAGGGGATCTTCTTCTTGTGCCTCTTCATCGTTTCCGTTGCCGTCTGGTCGATCAGGTCTTTCTGGGCCTTCATTTCGCGGACCATGCCGACCAGGGGGACCATCACCTCGACCTGCGCCCGAATTCCCTCCCGGACCACCTCGCACGCCGCCTCGAAGATGGCCCGCACCTGCATCCGGCTGATCTCCGGATACACGATTCCCAGGCGGCATCCCCGCAAGCCCAGCATCGGGTTGATCTCGTGCAGTTCCTCCACGCGTTCGAGCAGCCGCTTCTTCTCCTCGATGATCGAGCGATCGGCGCGGATCAACTCCAGCTTCGTCACCTCGACCATCAGGTCCTCCCGCCGGGGGAGAAACTCGTGGAGCGGCGGGTCCAGCAGGCGGATGGTCACCGGATATCCCTTCATCTCCCGGTAGAGCCCTTTGAAATCCTCCCGCTGCATCGGCAACAGTTTCTCCAGGGCCTTCTCCCGCTCCTCCCTCGTGCGCGAGAGAATCATCTCCCGCATGGTCTGGATCCTGTCCTCGGCGAAGAACATGTGCTCCGTGCGGCAGAGTCCGATCCCCTGGGCCCCGAATTCCCTTGCCGTCCTCGCGTCACGCCGGGTGTCCGCATTGGCTCTGACCTTGAGTTTCCGGAAGGAATCGGCCCACGACATGAGAGTTCCGAACGACCCGGTCATTTTGGGCGCGATGAGGGGGACCTCCCCCAGAATGACTTCTCCCGTGCTCCCGTTGAGGGTGAGAAAATCCCCCTCCCCGACCATCCGGCCCCCGACGGCGAAGCGTCTCGTCGCCTCGTCCACCTCGATCACTTCACACCCGACGACGCACGTTTTCCCCATCTGGCGCGCGACCACGGCGGCATGGGAGGTCATCCCTCCCCTGGCGGTGAGGATCCCGCGCGCCACGTCCATCCCGTGGATGTCGTCCGGGCTCGTCTCCTTCCGCACGAGGATGACGGCCTTCCCTGTCGAGGCCACCTCCACCGCCCTGTCGGCGCGGAACACGACCGACCCGGTCGCGGCTCCCGGGGAGGCGGGCAATCCTTTCGCAATGACCTCCACTTTCGCATGGGGGTCGATGACCGGGTGGAGAAGCTGCTCGATGGTCTGCGGTTCGATCCGCATCACCGCCTCTTCCTTCGAGATGAGCTTCTCCTTCACCATGTCCACCGCGATCTTCACCGCGGCGGCAGCGGTCCTCTTCCCGGCCCTGGTCTGAAGCATGTAGAGCTTGCCGCTCTCCACCGTGAACTCGAAGTCCTGGACTTCCTTGAAATGCTTCTCGAGCCTGGCCGTGATCTTCACCAGCTGGTCGAAGACCCCGGGCATCTGCTTCTTCAGGTCCTTGATCTGGTGCGGCGTACGGATGCCGGCCACCACATCCTCTCCCTGTGCGTTGATCAGGTATTCGCCGTAGAACTCTTTTCCCCCGGTGGAGGGGTTGCGCGTAAACCCGACACCGGTCGCGCAGTCGTTCCCCATGTTCCCGAACACCATCGCCTGCACGTTGACCGCAGTCCCGATATCGTCCGGGATGTTGTTCGCCCTCCGGTAATACCTGGCCCGCTCGTTGTTCCACGATTTGAAGACCGCGTCCCGGGCAAGCTCGAACTGCACCTTGGGATCCTGGGGGAATTCCTTTCTGGTCCGCGCCTTGACAAGGCTCTTGAATTTTCCGCAGACATCCTTCAAATCCTCGGCGGCCATGTCGAGGTCGTCGGCCACCCCCCGCTCGAACTTCTTCTGTTCGAACAGGTCCTCGAAGTGCTCCTTGTCGATCCCGAGCACGACGTCGGAAAACATCATGAGGAAGCGGCGGTACGAGTCGTATGCGAACCGATCGTTCCTCGTCTTCTTCCCCAGACCCTGGACCGTCCTGTCGTTCAACCCGAGGTTGAGGATCGTGTCCATCATCCCCGGCATCGAGAACCTCGCCCCCGAGCGGACCGACACCAGCAATGGATTCTTCGCGTCTCCGAACTTCTTCCCCGCGCCCCTCTCCAGGCGGGCCAGGTGCGCGGCAATCTCCCGGTTTACGTCGGCCGGGATCTTCCCCCTGTTTTTGTAAAAGAGGTTGCACACTTCCGTGCCGATGGTGAATCCCGGGGGAACGGGGACGCGAAGATTCGTCATCTCGGCGAGACCGGCGCCTTTTCCGCCCAGGATGTCCTTCATCCCGCCGTGTCCTTCCGCCTTGCCCCCGCCGAAGAAATAGACCCGCTTGATGGCCATCGACTGCTTTCTTCGCCTCCCTACTTCTGCTTTCCCACGGCCACCCGGGAAAAATCGGCCACGGAAGCGAACATGTCGGACAGGCCCTTCAGAAGCGCCAACCGGTTGTTTTTCACCTTTTCCTCCTTCGCCATCACAAGGACCTTCCCGAAGAACGCCGACACAAGAGGCTGGAGGCGCGCCATCTCGCCGAACGCGTCGGAGTAGTTCCCGCTCCGTGCAGCGGAATGCACCCGTTCGGATACCTCCCCGATGGCCTTGTGAAGAGCACGCTCTTCCTCGTGCTCGAAGAGCGTCTCCGACACCTCGTACGGACCGCCAACCCCTTTTGTGATGTTGATCGCCCGCTTGAACACCTCTGCCAGCGGTTCGAATGCCGGCTCCTTGCGGAATGCGACGAGGGCGGAAAGCTTCGCGCGCATGTCCACGACTTCGGTAAACCCCGCCGCAAGCACCGCATCCACCAGGTCCCCGGGGGAGCCCTGTGATGACCAGAGGTTGACGATGCGCCCGGCGATGAATTCCATCACCTTCCGCTTCACCTCTTCCGCGGGGGTTGTAAGCTTCCCGTCGAGGGTCGCAAGCGATTTGTCCACCAGCCCCGAAAGCGGTATCCGAAGACCCTTCGCCTCCATGATGGAAAGAATCCCGAGGGTTTGCCTGCGAAGGCCATACGGATCCGCGGTGCCGGTGGGGATCAGCCCCACGCCAAAGCAGCCGCACAGCATGTCGATCTTGTCCGCGATGGCCACCGCCGCTCCCACATCGGTTCCCGGCAGCTCGTCGGACATGCCCTTGGGAAGGTAGTGCTCGTACACCGCCTGTGACGTTTCCTCCGTCTCCCCGGTTTTGCGCGCGTAGTCACGCCCCATGACCCCCTGAAGCTCGGGAAACTCCTTGACGACGCCCGTGGTGAGATCGGCCTTGGAGAGAAACGCGGCGCGCCGGCAATCTTCCTCCTTGCCGGGGAAGCCCACCGTGGCGACGTACGCCGCGATCTCGGACATCCGCTCCACCTTCTCCCAGTAGGTTCCCAGGTCCGCCTGGAACAGGACGTTCTTGAGCGCCTGCCCCCGGTCGAACAGCGACTGCTTCAGGTCGTCCTGGTAGTAGAACTCCGCGTCCGACAGGCGCGCCCGTATGACCCGCTCGTTCCCGGTCACCACCAGCTGGTTGTCGGGAACGACCATGTTCGAGACGAATGCGAAACCGGGGAACAGATTCCCCCGGTCGTCCTCGAACACGAAATACTTCTGGTTGACGCGCATGCTGGTGATGAGGATCTCACGGGGGAGAGCCAGGTACTTCTCCTCGAACCGTCCCACCAGAACCACGGGATACTCGACCAGGTTGGCGACGGTCTCCACGAGCGGTTCGTCCTCCACCCATCTTCTCCCGATCTGCTTCTCCGCCTCCTTTATCCCGGCGCGAATCTTTTCCTTTCGGACCTCCATATCGACGAACACCATCGCCTGCGAGAGTTTGTCGAAATACTCCTCCGGGGACGCGAGAGGGATCGCGCCGGGCGCGAGGAAGCGGTGACCGTACGTCGTGCTCCCCGCAGTCACGTTTCCGAACGACAACGGAATGACCTTTTCGCCGAAGAGGGAGACGATCCAGTGCACGGGCCGGGCGAAACGAACATCGAGGTCTGCCCACCGCATCGTCTTCTTGAAGGGGATCGTTGGAATCCAGTCCGAGACGAGCCGGGGAAGGATCTCCTCGACGGGTCTTGCCGCCTCATCCTTCACGAACCCGAGATACTCGCCCCGATCCGTCTGGAACAGCTTCATTTCGGAAACGGGAACTCCCTGCCCTCTGGCGAACCCCTCCGCTGCCTTCGTCGGCTTTCCCGACGCGTCGAAGGCAACGCTCTTGGGGGGTCCAAGAACGGTTTCTTCCGAGGCCTTCTGCAGTTCCTCGAGCCCCCTCACGATGTACGTAAGGCGGCGGGGAGTGCCGTAGATATCGACGCGGTCGAAGGAGAGCTTCCCCTTTTTCAGAACCTCGGCAAACTGCTGGCCACCGTACCAGAGTGCGGGGCCCACGAACCCCGGGGGGATCTCCTCGCACCCGATCTCCAACAAGTAGTCGTGTCCCATGTCCCTCTTCTTCCTGATCTCTAGGTTTCTCAGACGGAAAACTTGTTCATCAACGGGTAACCCTGCTCCTCGCGGGATTTCAGGTACCCGGTCGCGCATAGTCTGGCCAAATTGCGGACCCGGGCGATGTAGGAAGTGCGCTCCGTTACGGATATTGCACCGCGCGCGTCGAGCATGTTGAACGCGTGAGAGCATTTGAGGCAGTAGTCGTAGGCCGGAAGTACGAGATTTCCCTCGATCAGGCGCAGACACTCTTTCTCGTACATCTGGAACAGGGAAAACAGCATCGGGATGTCGGCCATTTCGAAATTGTATTTCGAAAACTCCACCTCGGTCCGGTGATGCACGTCGCCGTAGGTCACGTTGCCCACCCACTTCAGGTCGAACACGTTCTCCACATTCTGCAAGTACATCGCAATCCGCTCGATGCCGTAGGTGATCTCTCCGGAAACGGGCTTCAGGTCGATCCCTCCGCACTGCTGGAAGTAGGTGAACTGGGTGATCTCCATCCCGTCCAGCCACACTTCCCACCCGAGCCCCCAGGCGCCGAGGGTGGGGGACTCCCAGTCGTCCTCCACCAGACGGATGTCATGCTTCAAGGGATCGATGCCGACCGCCCTGAGGGAATCCAGGTACATCTCCACGTAGTCGTACGGGCAGGGCTTCATGATGACCTGGAACTGGTAGTAATGCTGTAGCCGGTTCGGATTCTCCCCGTACCGGCCGTCCGTCGGCCGCCGGGACGGTTCGACATACGCGGTGTTCCACGGCTCGGGACCCAGCGCCCGGAGAAACGTCGCCGGATTGAACGTTCCCGCCCCCACTTCGATGTCGTAGGGCTGGTGAATCACACACCCTTTATCCGCCCAGAATTGTTGCAGGGCGAGGACAAGGTCCTGGTAAAGCAAAGCGTCCTCCCGGTTAAGATATGATACGGTTACATATCATCCCATGCAAAGGACTGTCAAGAAATATCGTTATAAAAACAGGGGTTTTACGGTTTTCCGACGGTTGGATCGCCCCCCAGGCTCCGGAAGGGGCCCCCAAAGTTCCACATGAGGTATTTAGGGATAACAGTTTGTAATTCCTCAAGAACAGATTCCGGAATCCGGATCCGGCCGACGGTGGCCGGGGACGATGCCTGGAGAGCTCTCCAGGTCCGGACGGCTCCGAGGGAGAGGAGATTGCCCGCTCTTCCCGTACAGGCTCCGCAGTAGAGCCTCCCTTCGGAGACAACGAAGTGGAAGGACCTGCTTTCTTCCCTGCCGCACCCCCGACATGCCGACAGGTCAGGGCCCCACCCCCCCAGGGCGATAAAAGCGGCCTCCGCCTTCCTCCCCACGGAAACGGGGGACTCTCCCGCGGAAAGGGACCGGAACCCGGCAAGGAGGAAAGCGAACGCCTTCGACTGGGGGCCGGCCTGGGGGAACAGCGACGAGACCAGTTCCAGCAGGTAGTCGGCGTACCGGACCCTTTCCCAGTTCGCCACGATCTCCCAGAAGGAGGCCAGGATCGACGCCGACGTGAGGATCGGCATCCTCTTCGGCTCCTCGGTCCAGACCACGTCGAGGAGGAAGTATTTCTGCAGGGCTCCCCCGAATCTCTTCCGGCTGCGGCGGGCCGCCTTCGCGACGGCGGTCAACGCCCCGTCGGCCTCCGTGAAAAAGGTGAGCCTCCTGTCCGTTTCCCCCATATCCGCGGCTCGGACGAGGAACGCCCGGGAAGACCGGAAGGAACGCGTCCCGGCCATGGGCTACGGACCACCCGTCGGTGCTTCGGACGGCACCCGGCAACGCCGAAACGGATCCTCCACCGGGGATCTACTCACCCAGCGTGATCTCCTTCACCTGTCCCTTTTCCCCGAAGGGCGGAAGCAGGTTCCCGTTCAGTGTGCCGACCACGCCCCCGGCGTTCCCGATCTTCAGGTAGATTTTTCCCCGAGCCTGGATGCTGAGGCGGTCTCCCGGATACAGCATGACGTCGACGGGCTCGGCCCCGTCCCGGCCGTACATGATCCAGGTCAGTTCGCTCGCCTCCAGGAACAGCACCGACAATTGGTGGGAGGGGAGCGACGCCGACTCCGTCTTCCCCACGATGGTCAGCGTCTTCTGCCCGGTTGCCGGGGGAGCCTCCGCCGCCTTTTCGCCCCCCCCCTCGGTGGCGGCGGGCGGCCGGGCGGGGTCCTCCTCCGGAGCGGGAACCGCGGGAGAGGGGGGACGAGTCATTTCCCGGACCTCGGTGGCGGGAAGGGGGCGAAGCGCCGTGTGCCTTGCGTACCAGGCGAGGCATACGCCGATGGCCAGAACCGCCACCGTGGCGATCGTATATACCGTCCGGCGGCTTCCCCGCTGGCGCTCGCGCTCCAGCCACTCCGGCCTGGTGTGCAGGGGCGGCTCTTCGACCGACCGCGCTTCGAGGAAGGAAAAGTAATCCGAGAGCACGGGATCGGGGTTCACCGAAAGGAAGTTCGCATAGGCGCGGATGAACCCGGTGGAAAATACCTTGGGCGGCCATCGGGAATAGTTCCCTTCCTCGATGCCGCGAAGATACTTCTGGCTGATGCGCACCTCCAAGGAGGCTTCGTCCAGGGTCTTCCCCATCTCCTCGCGACGTTCCTTCCAATCCGCCCCTGGTCCCATCCCGGTCGCCTACCTTCTCTCCTGCTCGAGGATGATGTCGATATACCCGGCCGCCTCCGCCCGCAGAACGGGATCGTTCGAATTGTCCATGGCGTTCCGGAACGCCTCGAGGCCCTCCCCGGGACGGTCGAGTCGCAGGTACAGGCGGCCAAGGTCCATCCACCCCCGGGCATAAAAGGGCGCAATCTCGACCATCTTCTCGAGTGTCCGGACCGCCTCCTTCCACTTTCCTTCCTCGGACTGGATCATCGCCAGTTCCCGGTACGCTTCTACAAACGAGGGGCGCAGGACAATCGCGCGATGATACATCGCCTCCGCCTTCGGCAGATCCTTCAGGCGGGCGTATTCCCGCCCCATGTTGTAATACGCGTACTCCGGAGTGGGGTAGGTAACGTTCGCGACGGCCTTTTCGTATTCCCGGATCGCCTCCTCGCTCTTCCCCTGGAGACTCAGGAGGTTTCCCAGGTTGTTGTGGCCTTCGGCATAGTCCGGTTTCTTCCGGACCGCCTCCCTCAGGTACTCCTCCGCCTTCTCCAGGTCTCCCCGTTTCTGGTAGGCAAGACCGAGCATCATGTCGATCGCGGGATTATCCGGATCCAGCTCCTTGGCCTTCGTAAGCTCGCGCATCGCGGCAGGCAGGTTGCGCTGTTCCAGGTAGGTGACCCCCATCTCCATCCGGGCGGACGCCTCTTTCTTCATGGCCGCCGTCGGCGCCGAACAGGAGAGGAGCATCCCGCCCGCCGCCGCGAATGCCACCGCAACGATCCGCAATCGTGCGCCCCGGGTCACAGGTACTTCCCGATGAGAAGGGATAGCCGCTTTCTCGCGGCCGCCGGGATCTTCTTCGGGTCCGTGATGATGGCGTACCGGAGCGTCTCTCCGCACCCGCACCCGCCCTTGCCGGGAAGGCGTTCGGCGACGTCGCGGATGATCCGCTTGGAGTTTTCCACGTTCTGCCGGATGATCGCCAGGATCGACTCGATGGACACGTCTTCCTCGTTTTCGTGCCAGCAATCGTAATCGGTGGCAAGGGCCAGGGTGGCGTAGCAGATCTCCGCCTCCCGGGCGAGTTTCGCCTCGGGCATGTTCGTCATGCCGATCACATCCACCCCCCACTTCCGGTAGATCCGGGACTCCGCACGGGTGGAGAACGCCGGCCCCTCCATGCAGAGGTACGTACCGCCTCGACGGGATCGCTTTACAACCTTCCTGGCGGAGAGGTAGGCGATCTCCGCAAGGGACGGGCAGACGGGGTCGGCGAAGGGGATGTGCCCCACGATGCCGTCGGAGAAGAACGTGTTGGGCCGGAACCGGGTATGGTCGAAGAACTGGTCTACCACCACAATGTCCCCCGGGCGGATACCCTCCTTCATGCTTCCCACGGCGGAGAGGGAAATCACCCACCTCGCCCCGATCTTCTTCATAGCATAGATGTTGGCCCGGAAGTTGATCTGGCTCGGCGGGATCCGGTGCCCCCTCCCGTGGCGCGGGAGAAACGCGAGCGTCCTTCCCCCGATTTCCCCGACGACCAGCGTATCGGAGGGGTTTCCAAAGGGTGTGCGGACCCTGACGTTCCGGACATTCTTCATTCCCTCCATCTCGTAAAGCCCGGACCCGCCGATAACACCAAGAATATCGGACATTATCCTTTTCTGCTCCGTCCGGGGAACTCCATCTTCCCCAATATATGGTGAACATTTCCGGGGCTCAAGGATTTTTCGAACTCGCTATCGCCCGGAGTGGGCTCTTTCCGCGTTCCCGCGGCCCTGCGGGAGCGCCTCGCAGCTGCCCGCAGGCGGCACGGATGTCCGCGCCTCTTCTCTCCCGTGTGATCGTCTGGACTCCCCCGGCCACCAGGATGTCGCGGAAGCGTTCTTCGGACGCCGGAGAGGGAGGCCGGAAGTCTCCCTGGTCGTGCGGGTTTACGGGAATCAGGTTGACCTTGATGCGGGCACCCGAAAGCAGGCGCGCCAGGGCACGCGCATCGGCGGGTGTATCGTTCACCCCGGAAAGAAGGACGTATTCCGCTGTCACCTTGCACCCGTTCCGGAGGGGGATCCCTCGCATCGCTGCGATCAGATCCCGCAACGGATATCTCCGGTTGACGGGCATGAGCCGGGAACGGACCTCCTCGCTGGCCGCGTTGAGCGATACGGCGAAGCTTACCGGATACCGGTCGGCAAGGTCCCGCATCGCCGGGATAATTCCCGCCGTCGAGACGGTTACCCGCTTCCCTGCCAGCCCGAACCCGTACTGGGAGAGCAGAATGTCGATCGCGCGGGATACCTCCGGAACATTTTCGAGAGGTTCCCCCATCCCCATGAAAACGACGTTCGTCAGACGCTCTCCGCGCTCCGCCAGCCTTCTCCCGGCAAAACACACCTGGTGGATGATTTCGGCAGACGTCATGTTCCGCCGGAACCCCGATGCCCCTGTCGCGCAGAACACGCAGGACAGGGCACAACCCGCCTGTGTGGAGACGCAGAGGGTCCTGCGGCTTTTCTCGGGGATCAACACGCTCTCGACCCCCTCCCCGTCCTCCAGGCGGAACAGGACCTTTTCCGTCCCGTCGAGGGAGAGTTCCACCTTTTCCGCGGGGGGAGACGAGATCCGGCACATCGTCTCCATCTCTTCCCGGAAGTCCCGGGAGAGGTCGGTCATCGTGGAGAACTCCTCCGCGAATTTCCGGTAGAGCCAGCGGGATACCTGCCGGGTCCGGTAGCGCTCCTTCCCCCGGGAGCGGAAGAATTCCTCCAGCTCCGGCAGGGGCATTCCCTTCAGGTCCGTCCGTGCATCTTTCATGGCATTCATCATACAACGGCGTGGCATTGGCGGGGACAGCACGATGGGGAAAAACCCCCAGTCCGCCCGGTTTTCCCCCGCGGCCGGGGCCCTGTCGGATAACCCGGGGATGATCTTTACCAGACCAGATCCAGATCGCTGAAAAAATACCGTATCTCGGTTTCCGCCGTCTCCGGCGCATCGGATCCGTGCACGATATTCTTCTCCACGTTGCCGGCGAAATCGGCCCGGATCGTCCCTTTCTCCGCCTTCTTCGGGTCGGTGGCGCCCATCAGCGCCCGGTTTCGTGCGATCACGTCATCCCCCTCCAGCACCAGGACGACGATCGGGCCTGAAGACATGAATTCCGTCAGGGAGTTGAAAAACGGTCGTTCGCGGTGCACCGCGTAAAACCCCTCCGCTTCCCGGCGCGAAAGCCTGCGCATCCGCATGGCGACGATGCAGATCCCTTCCTTCTCGAACCGGCGGACGACTTCTCCGATGAGCCCCTTTTCCACCCCGTCGGGTTTGACGATCGACAGCGTGCGCTGCATCTTACGCGGCCGTCTTCGTCTTGGCCATGTTGTAGCCGGCCATAAGGGCCTTTTTGTTCATCTCTTCCGTCCCCTTCGGTACGCGGGAGAGGACGGCCTTTTCCACCGACTCGATCCTCACCTTTCCGGTAATCGCGGTAATGGCGCCGGTCGCGACGATATTGGCGACGAAGGCTTTCCCGATCCGCTCGGAAGCCGTCCGGATGATGGGCAGCTTGATGACCTTGAAGTCCCCCTCGGGAATGTCGCGGACGAAGTCCTCGTCCACGAGAAGGATTCCACCGGGCTTGATATCCTTGTAATACTTGGTGCACGACTCCTGCGTCAGCGAGAGCTGCAGGTCGATTCCCTGAGCCTTCGGGAAATCAATGACGTTCTCGGATAGGATCACCTCCGACTTGGAGGCGCCCCCACGCGCCTCGGGCCCGTAGGATTGGCTTTGCACGGCGTTGATCTCGTCGTAGATGGTGGCCGCCTCGGCGAAAATGACCCCCGCCAGGATCAACCCCTGCCCCCCGGACCCGGAGAAACGAATCTCGTACCGGTCGCCCATCTCAGTCACCTCTCCCCTCTTGCTTTTTCTGCAGATGCTCGACCATCGCGAAGTAGGTTTCGGAATACTCCTTGGCTTCTCCCTTGTAGAGAACGCCAATGGGGAACTTGCCGACGGTCTTTTCGGCGGGAAACTTCTCGAACGCCGAAACGGGGAGCGCCGTTTCCTTCATCCACAGCAGCATGTCCGTAGGAGTGCGGAACTTGTTCCGCCGCCCGTGGGTCGTGGGGCAACCGTTGATGATCTCGAGCACCGACAGGCCTTTGTGCTCGACGGCGCCGACGATCAGCTTGTCGAGAGCCGGGACGTGATACGCCGTTCCCCGTCCCACCCAGGTCGCCCCCGCGCCTTTCGCAAGCGCAGGGATGTTGAAAGTCGGGTCCACATTGCCGAACGGCATCGTCGTCGCCATGTGCCCGACGGGAGTGGTCGGCGAATGCTGGCCTCCCGTCATGCCGTAGATGAAATTGTTCAGCACGATGACCGTAATGTCGATGTTGCGGCGGCAGGCATGGATGAAGTGGTTCCCGCCGATGGCCGTGGCGTCGCCGTCGCCGCTGACCACGAGGACCTTCTTGTCCGGCCTGGCCATCTTCAGGCCTGTCGCAAACGGAATGGCGCGTCCGTGAGCGGTATGCAGCGTGTTCCAGTCCACGTACCCCGGAAGACGGGATGCGCACCCGATCCCGGAGACGAGCGCAATGTCGTCCTTGGGAATCTGCATGGAATCGACGGCCCGAAGAAGCGACTTGAAGACAATCCCGAAGGTGCATCCGGGGCACCAGATGTGAGGCAACTTCCCGGACCGTATGTACGGATCGTAGTTGAAGGCCATTATCCTACCTCCTTGATCTTCTCCAGGATCTGGTCGGGCGTGATCGGGTCGCCGTCGACGCGGAAGATGCCTTCGACTTCGCAACGTCCCTTCGCGCACCGCTCCACCTCCAGGACAATCTGCCCCAGCGACAGTTCCGGAACGATGATCGCCTTGACACGGGAGGCCAGCTCCGCCACCTCCTCCGCCGGAAACGGCCAGATCGTGAGCGGCCGGAAGAGTCCCGCCTTGATCCCTTCCGCCCGGGCCAGTTCCACGGCGCTCTTGCCGGAACGTCCGGATACCCCGTAACCGAACACGACGATCTCGGCATCCTCGAGCATGACCGTCTCGTACCGGATGATGTCCTTCCTGTTCCCCTCCACCTTCCGGAGGAGCCGAAGCTCGTCCGTGTGGATCCGCGGCGAGGCGTTCACCGGAAACCCGTCGGCGGCGTGGTTCAGGCCGGTGATGTGCTGCCGGTACCCGCTGAAGAAATCGGCGATGGGGGGAACGTCCCCCTGGGTATCGTCGAACGGCATGTATTCGGACGGCGAGCAGGTCGGCCGACGGCGGTTCTCCACCGGCAGAACGCCTTTGTCGGGGATCTCGATCCTCTCCCTCATGTGCCCGACGATCTCGTCGTAGGCGACGAACACGGGGGTGCGGTATCTCTCCGCGAGGTTGAACGCGCGCACGGTCTCGGAGAAGATCTCCTGGACGTACGCCGGGGTGAGGCAGATGACCGGGTGGTCGCCATGCGTTCCCCACTTGCACTGCATGATGTCGCTCTGGCTGGGTCCGGTCGGAACCCCGGTGGAAGGCCCTCCCCGCATCACGTCGATGACGACGATCGGCACTTCACAGATCATCCCGAACCCGATGTTCTCCTGCTTGAGGGAAAATCCCGGGCCGGAAGTGGCCGTCATCGCCTTCTTGCCCGCAAGGGACGCGCCGATGATCGCTCCCACCGAGGCGATTTCGTCTTCCATCTGCAAGATGACCCCACCGATCAGCGGGAGCCTGCGGGCCAGATATTCCGCAACCTCCGTGGAGGGAGTGATGGGGTATCCGGCAAAGAACGTGCATCCGGCGTAGAGAGCCCCCTCCGCGCACGCTTCGTTTCCCTGAAGCAGTTTTAACGTGCCCACGGTTATTCTCCTTCTGCTTTGTCTTTGGTTCCCTCTATTTTCTTCTTCTCGACGAAGATGGCGAAATCGGGACACCGGAGTTCGCACGCCATGCAGACGATGCATTTGTCGACGTCGACCACTTTTACCGTGAACATATCCATCCCCAGGACCTTCGTGGGACAGAGCTTGACGCATATCTCGCACCCCTTGCAGAACCTGGGGATGAGGCTGATCTTGACCTTCTCGTTTTCCGTCGCCTCAATCTTTTCGACCGCCTGTTCCTTTGCCATCGTTTCCATTCCTTCCCGGACTTAGTGGACTTTCCTGCCGAGCCGTTGCGCCAGCGTAATTCCCAGATCCGAGGGCGCCTCGGAGACAGAGATCCCGGCCGCCTTGAACGCCTCGATTTTTTCCGCCGCGGTTCCTTTCCCTCCGGAGATGATGGCGCCCGCGTGCCCCATCCTCTTTCCCTTGGGGGCCGTCTGGCCCGCAACAAAACCGACCACGGGCTTGGTCATCCTCGACTTCACGAAAGCTGCAGCCTCTTCTTCGGCCGTTCCCCCGATCTCGCCGATCAGGATCACCGCCTCGGTCTGCGGATCCTCCTGGAACGCCGACAGGACATCGATGAAGTTGGTCCCGTTCACGGGGTCCCCCCCGATGCCGATGCAGGTGGACTGGCCCATCCCCAGGGTGGTCACCTGGTGAACGGCCTCGTACGTGAGCGTTCCGGACCGGGACACGATCCCGATCGATCCCGGCTTGTGGATATACCCGGGCATGATCCCGATCTTGCACTCCCCCGGGGTGATGATGCCCGGGCAGTTCGGCCCGATCAGCCGGGTCTTCTTTCCCTCCAGGGTTCTTTTCACCTTCACCATGTCGATGATGGGGACACCTTCGGTGATGCAGACGACCAGGTCGATCCCGGCGTCGGCCGCTTCGCAGATGGCGTCCGCGGCAAAGGCGGGAGGAACGTAGACGACGGTCGCGTTTGCTCCCGTGGCCTTCACCGCGTCCAGGACCGTGTTGAACACGGGTGCTCCCTCGACCGTAAGTCCTGCCTTGCCGGGAGTGACGCCGCCGACGATCTTCGTGCCATATTCCAGCATCTGCCTGGTGTGGAAGGCTCCCACCGACCCGGTGATCCCCTGCACTAGAACTTTCGTGTCCTTGTTGACCCAGATGCTCATGGTTGCCTCCCCCTCAATTCGCCTGGCCGGCGGCAGCGACGACCTTGTTCGCCGCATCCTTCATGTCGGACGCAGCAATGATGTTGAGCTTCGACGCTGCGAGGATCTCTTTCCCCCGTTCCACATTGGTTCCCTCCAGACGGACGACGAGCGGGACCTTGAGGCCGAGGGTCTTTCCTGCCGCCACGACTCCTTCGGCGATCACGTCGCACCGCATGATGCCGCCGAAGATGTTGACCAGGATCGCCTCTACCTTCGGGTCCGAAAGGATGAGCCGGAAAGCGTTGGTCACCTGCTCGGCATTCGCGCCCCCGCCCACGTCGAGGAAGTTGGCCGGCGATCCACCGCACATCTTGATCATGTCCATCGTCGCCATCGCGAGCCCCGCACCGTTGACCATGCAGCCGATGTTCCCGTCGAGGCTGATGTAGGAAAGATCGAACTTGGACGCCTCGGTCTCCGTGGGGTCCTCTTCGTCGAAGTCCCGGAGCGCCTGGATGTCCTTGTGGCGGAAAAGCCCGTTGCCATCGAAGTTCATCTTTGCGTCGAGGGCGATGACATCGCCTCCCTCGGTCAGCACCAGCGGGTTGATTTCGGCCAGGGAGCAGTCGGTTTCCACGAAGGCTTTATAGAGCCCCATCATGAACTTGACCGCCTTGCCGGTCAGCTCCGGCGGGATGGATAACCCGAAAGCGAGATTGCGCGCCTGGTACGGCATGAGCCCCAGTGCCGGGTCTACGTACTCCTTGAGGATCTTTTCCGGCGTGCGGGCGGCGACGGTCTCGATCTCCATTCCCCCTTCGGTCGACGCCATCATGACGACGCGGGACACGGCTCGGTCGATGACCATCCCGAGGTAGAGTTCCTTCTTGATCGCCCCCGCCTGCTCCACGAGAACCCTCTTCACTTTCTTGCCCTGAGGCCCCGTCTGGGGGGTTACCAGCGTCATCCCGATGATCTGCTTCGCGTACTCTCTTGCCTCCTCCGGCGTCCTGGCCAGCTTGATACCGCCGCCTTTCCCCCGGCCTCCCGCGTGGATCTGGGCCTTGATGACGACAGGCGTACCGAACTCCCTGGCAATGACCTCCGCTTCGGACGGACCATCCGCCACCTGCCCCCTGGGAACGGCCACGCCGTACTTGGCCAGTACCTCCTTGGCCTGATACTCGTGGATGTTCATATCCTTTGGTTCCTCCCGGAATTATTTTTTCCTTCTGGGGACCGGTTGATTATATCCCACCTCCCGCCACTCCCGGGAACCGGCCGTTGGCCTCAAAAGCCCAGCCGGTCCACCGCTTCGCACAGTTCCTTGACCGCCTCGGCCGACTTCTTGAGCGCGGCGGACTCCTCCGCGGAGAGCCTGAACTTCACGACTTCCTCGACCCCGTCCCCCCCCAGTTTCGCCGGGAGGCCGACGAAGAGGCCGTCGCATCCGTCGTACTTGCCCTGCGAAAGAACCGCACAGGGCAGGATCATCTTCTTGTCCAGCAGGATCGATTCACACATCTGGACGGCCGCCGCGGAGGGTGCGTAGTAGGCGGAGCCCGTCTTCAGAAGCGCGACGATCTCCCCGCCGCCCTTCCGGGTCCTCTCGACGATGGCATTGAGCTTCGCCCCGGGAATGAGGTCCTCCACCGGGATGCCGGCCACCGTGGTGTATCTCGTCGAAGGCACCATCGTGTCGCCGTGGCCCCCGAGAACGAACGCGCTGATGTCGTTCACCGATACTTCCAGTTCCCTCGCGATGAAGGCCCGGAAACGGGCAGAGTCGAGGATGCCGGCCATCCCCATCACCTTGTTCGCGGGAAGCTTGCTGTGCTTGTGGGCGACGTAGGTCATCGCGTCGAGCGGATTGGATACGACGATGATCATCGCGTCGGGAGACTTCGCGACCGACTTCATGGTGACGTCCTTGACGATCCCCGCATTCACCTTCAGAAGATCGTCCCGGCTCATCCCCGGCTTTCGGGGAAGGCCGGAAGTGACGATAATGATGTCGGACCCGGCCGTGTCTTCGTACCCGTTGGTTCCGGTTACCTTCGCGTCGAATCCGGTCACGGGCCCCGACTGCATGAGGTCGAGCGCCTTCCCCTGCGGCATCCCTTCCACGATGTCCACCAGTACGACATCGCAGAAGTCCCTTTCCGCCAGCCGCTGGGCGGTGGTCGCCCCAACGTTCCCGGCCCCGATCACAGTAACCTTCCAGCGCCTCATCTGGCCCCTCCCCGGTGATTCTCCCGATGGGTTATGCAGCCCTGTTCGTTACCTGCCGGTGGTAACCGTCGGTCCCTGCATGTTTGCGATGATGGTATCCGTGGAAAGAGGTGATGAAGAGGATGACCGGGTTGTCCGGCACATCCAGGGTCATGTCCGGGAGGATGCTGATCATCCCTTCGTCTTTGGGAGGAACCAAATTCCTGAAGACCGCAATTATTCCCTCCGCTGAAATAAGATGGGAGATGAGTCGGGACCGGATGGGCCACAAACTGGTCCCGAAGCAACGCATACAGTATACAAAGGATCCGGGGATGTCAAGGAGAAACCTGGAGAATCGGGCTTTCTCCCCCCGGGTCATTTCTTTTCTGGCGCCGTCACCCGGATGTGCAGGTCCCGAAGTTGCTTCGGGTCAACCGGGGAGGGGGCGTCGGTCATCAGGCAGGTGGCTTTCTGGGTTTTCGGGAAGGCGATCACGTCCCGCAGGGATTTCGCCCCCGCGAGAATCATCGCGAGCCGGTCCAGCCCGAAGGCGATCCCCCCGTGGGGAGGCGCCCCGTACTCCAGCGCTTCCAGGAGGAATCCGAATTTCCTGTCTGCCTCCTCCGGCCCGATGTTCAGCAGTTCAAACATCTTCGACTGCACATCCCGCCGGTGGATCCGGATGCTCCCGCCTCCGATCTCCGAACCGTTCAGCACCATGTCGTAGGCCTTTGCCCGGACTTTCCCCGGATCGGTGGATAGCAATGGAAGGTCTTCATCCAGAGGCGCCGTGAAGGGATGGTGCATCGCAGCGTACCGGCCCTCCTCCTTGTCCCATTCCAGCAGGGGGAAATCGGTCACCCAGAGGAATTCGTGGCGGGCCCGGTCTACGAGATCTGCTTTCTCCCCGATGTGCAGCCGCAGGCGCGCGAGGGAATCGCAGGCGACGAGGGTTTCGTCCGCCACGAGCAGGACAAGATCCCCCGGCTTCGCGCCGCTTTTTTCAAGAACCGCCTCAAGCTGGTCGTTCCGAAAATGTTTCGCAATCGGTGATGCAAGGCCCGATTCGGAGACCTTCCACCAGGAAAGCCCCCGCGCACCACCGATCTTCGCAACCTCTTCCAGGGCCGCCAGTTCGGACCGGCTGGCCCCACCGAATCCCGGCGCGGTGATCCCCCGGATCACCCCCCCGTTCTCCACAACATCGGCGAACACCCGGAATCCGGTGTCCCCCAGCTCTTTCGTGTAATCGGTGATCTCGAGGCCGAAACGGGTATCGGGCTTGTCGGTGCCGAACCGGTCCATCGCCTCCCGGTAGCGTAAACGGGGAAAGGGCAGCGAGATTTCGACCCCGAGCACGTCCCGCATTGCCCGGGACATGAGACCTTCCATCATCTGGAAGAGATCCTCCCTGTCGATGAAGGACATCTCGACGTCGATCTGGGTGAACTCCGGCTGACGATCGGCCCGGAGATCCTCATCCCGGAAACATTTCACGATCTGGGCGTAACGGTCGTATCCGGCGACCATCAGGATCTGCTTGAAAAGCTGCGGGGATTGCGGGAGGGCGAAGAACATCCCCTGCGATACCCGCGAGGGAACCAGATAGTCCCGGGCCCCCTCCGGGGTGCTCTTGGTGAGGACGGGCGTTTCCACCTCGATGAACCCGTTCTCGAAGAAGAAGTCGCGGATGGACCGGGCAAGGAGAGACCGCTGGAGGAAGGCCTTCTGGATCGCGGGCCGGCGCAGGTCGAGGTACCGGTACTTGAGGCGGACGTTTTCCGCGACGTCGGATTCGTCCTCGAGCGTGAACGGAACGGGCTTCGATTCGTTGAGAATCGCGACGGAGGACGCAACCACCTCGATCTCCCCGGTGGGCATGTTCCGGTTTTCCGTCCCTTCGGGGCGCCTGCGTACCGTTCCGCGCACCGACAGGACGAACTCGGCCCGGAGTGCCTCGGCCCTGGCGTGCGCCTCGGGAAAGGAATCGGGCGAGAAGACGACCTGGGCGATCCCTTCCCGGTCCCGCAGGTCCACGAACACAAGCCCCCCGTGGTCCCTCCTCCGGTGGACCCACCCGCAAAGGACGACCTCTTTCCCGATATGTTCCGGGCGCACCTGCCCGCAATAGAGAGTCCGCTTGTGTTCAGGCAGAAAGGCGTCCACCCCTACCCCCCCTTCTCTTCCGTGAGGCGATGCAACCGCCGGATCGCTTCATCCTTCGATATTTCCTCCTGCACCCCCGCCGCCATGTCGCGAAACACGACGCCTCCACGCTCTGCCTCCGATTCCCCGAACACCAGGACGAATCGTGCCCCCGACTTGTCCGCGCGCCGGAACTGGCTCTTGACGCTCCGGCCTTCGTAGTCCATCTCGGCCCGGATCCCCCTGCCGATCAACTCCATCTTCCAGCGGAACGCCTCGGCAAGGAACCGGATGCCGGAGGTGACCAGGGTCACGTCCGTCGCAGGGCCCCGGGGTTCTCCTTCCCCGAGGAGCATCAGGAGGCGTTCGACCCCGATGGCGAACCCGATCGCGGGGATCCGTTCCCGTCCCCCCAGCATCTCCGCCAGCCCGTCGTACCGCCCCCCCGCCGCGACCGTGTTCTGCGCCCCCATGCCGGGGATCACGAACTCGAACGTGGTCCGGCGGTAGTAGTCCAGGCCACGGACCATGCGCGGGTTCCTGGCGAAGGGGATTTCCAATTCGCGCAACGCCCCCTCCACCGACTCGAAGTGCTCGCGGCAGGGGTCGCAGAGGGAGTCCAGCACAGACGGGGCGTCGGCGGTGGCGCGAATGCATCCTTCGGCCTTGCAGTCCAGCACGCGGAGGGGATTCTTCGCGCGCCGGCGGCGGCAGTCGTCGCACAACCGGTCCTCTTGGGAGGAGAGGAAGTCGGACAGCTTTCGGTGATAGGCGGGGCGGCATTCGGGGTCCCCCAGTGTGTTGAGCTCGAGGGAGACTCCCGAAAGCCCGGTCTCTTTCAAAAACCCGAAGAGGAAAGTCAGGATCTCCGCGTCCGCGAACGGCGAATCGGTGCCGAACATCTCCGCTCCGAACTGATGGAACTGGCGGAACCGACCCTTCTGGGGCCTTTCGTGACGGAACATCGGGCCCGTGTAGAACAACCGGACAGGCCACTCCCCCAGCGCGGCCCGATTGGCTTGCAGGGCCCGTACGACGGGCGCGGTTCCCTCCGGCCGCATCGAAAGACTTTCCCCGGAGCGGTCAGAGAAAGTGTACATCTCCTTTTCCACGATGTCGGTTGTTTCGCCAACCGAGCGCGAGAAGAGCTCGGTTTTCTCGAGGACGGGGGTCCGGATCTCGGAGAACCCGAACCGGATTGCACACTCGCGATACACCTTCTCCAGAGCGGCCCACCTGGCAGAGGTTGGGGGAAGGATGTCCTTCATCCCCCGGACGGAAGACAGGGTCATGGGACGTTCTGCGCATCGGCTAAGTAGACAACGTTCCGGGTGGAGTCCTTCCCTCTGTACATCGCTTTGTCGGCCAGGTTCAGCAGATGCTGCTTCGTCGTGGCGTGCTCGGGGAAGGCCGCGATCCCGATGGAGATCGTCAGGCGGATATCGAGCCCGTTCTCCTGGCCGAACGATTTCTCCTCGAACATCTTCCGCATCCGCTCCGCTACCAGAAACGCCTCCTCGGCCTTCGTCTCCACGAGGAGAACTACGAACTCGTCCCCGCCGTACCGGACTACGCTGTCCGTCTCGCGAACGCATAAGCGCAGTACGCCACCTGCCTCCACCAGGACCCTCGTCCCGATGAGGTGCCCATGCGTGTCGTTGACGCGCTTGAAGAAATCGAGGTCCATGAACAGGACCGAGAAGAAGTTCCTGTACCGCTCCGACCGTTTCAGCTCCCGGTCCAACACCACGTTGAGATACCGGCTGTTGTACAGCTTGGTGAGGTCGTCGATGTAGATCAGGTTCTGCGTTTGCATCCCGCGCTCGGCGTTGAGGAGCGCAAACCGGACCTGGCGGTAGAAAAAGTTGAGGAGCGTGCTACCGAGCACATCCGGCGCCGGGGCGCCCCGCAGGGCAAGAACAGCGAAGATGCTCGACCCGGAAGACAGGTCGAACCGGAGGGAGAAGAACGTCCGGTTCTCTCCGAGCATCTTCTCGTCCTCCGGGGTGTGACTTACCACACTCTCGGTTGGGAACACGGCGGGCGTGGGCGAGGAGAGCTTCGTGATCCCTGCGCCGTACCGGAGGAGGAAGACCCCCGCCATCGAATCGTCGGGAAACCCTGCCGTCGCCTGGATGGAGTATCCGGTGCCTCTCCCCTCCTGCTCGCGGAACAGAATCCCGAACGAGGCCCCGAGCGACTCCTTGAACATCTCGATGACCGTATAGCCGAGCATATCCATATCGGTCGTGGTGATCACGGGGAAACAGTAGTCGAACAGTTCGTCGAGGGACATTTTCCGGAGAAGTCCATGCCCGAGAAAGAGATACTTTTTCAGGGTCTGCAGCAGTTCCTGTTCCAGGTTCTCCTCGAATATGATCTCGGATGCGCCCCCCCGTATCCCCCCGAGAACGGAAGGCCCCCCCTTCTTCGGGAGGATCAGGACGAGGGGGGTCTTCGGTGCAAGCGATAGAATGTCCTGAACGAAGCTTTCCGCGGCCTGGTTCTGATGGAATTGCCGGGCGACGATGACCGAGAAATTCTCCTTGGAGAGGGCGGCCATTCCCTTGTCCCAGTCAGCTTGGACCGTAATATGGATGCCGGCAAGAGAGGGTTCCCCGAGCGTGCCGTGGATTTGCTCCGGGTCGGGGGAGAGGATCAGAACTCGTTGTTTCGCCATTTCATCTGCCGGAAAAATGCATGCGTCCGGTTCCCTTTTACCCTTCCGGGGGCAGGCGCAATAACAGTTCCCAGAGGTTGGGCCGCCTGTCTTGCTCGATGAAAATCAGGTCGCCGTCGGATCGCATTGTAACAGCCCCATTTTCCAAGAAGAATGACAAAGCCGAGGGTAACAGATTCCCCTGCCTGAAACAATTGCTATTTTGGGAAACGACTGCGTGGGGGGACGCGGCCCGGATCCAGGCCTCCGGCTTCGCCCTGGGAGATCCGTGATGTGGCAGGAAAAGAACCCTTTTCCCCCCTTTTTCTTCACCTGTTTCCTCCCCCCACGCGGAAGAGCCCCGCTCCACGTCGCCGGGGAGCCACGCGGAGAAGTCGCCGTGGCGAATTTCCAGCACCAGGCTCCGTTCATTTATCTCTCGCAGTTCGCCCGCCTTCCCTGCCCCGCGAACGATCACCTCCGCCCCGCCCGACCGGTACCGGTCCCCCCGGGATTTCCATCGAACCCGGTCGGTCAGCTTCCGCACCGCCCCCCCGAAAGCACCCGTAGGAATCCCCTCGGGAATCCAGATCTCCCCTACGGGCAAAGAAGACAAAACGGCCGCCGCCCCGCCGTAATGGTCCTCGTGCGGATGCGTCAGAACGAGGACATCGATCCGGCGAATCCCCCTCCCCCTCAGGTAGGGAAGGACGACGCTCTCTCCCTTGTCCCCTCGCAGGGCGCTTCCGCAATCGACGAGCATGTGCCCTCCTCCCGGGAAAGATATTACGTGAGCCGCCCCTTTTCCGACATTCAACGCGGCGACGGTCAGGCGGTGGTCAGGCAGCGCGGCGTACGGAACGTGGATCCAGGCGAGGAAAACGGCACTGGCGACTGCCACCGCCGGCCACGGCTCCCTGCCGCGGCTGCGAAGCCAGAGGGACCCGAGGACCGCGGCCCCGAAACAGACAATCGGGGCGGCGATCCCGGAAGGCGGGAGAGAGACGAAGCCGGACCCGTTCCCGGAAACTCGTGCAAGAACAGAGAGAGAGTCGCAAAGGATCCGTGCGGCGATTCGGACAGGCCCCCCGAGTAGTTCGACCGAAAAGACGCCCCCCGCGACCCCGAGAAACGCCCCGGTTACCCCGACGATCCCGAGCACGGGGACGAACAGGACGTTCCACAGGATCGCGCCCGCCGGGAGATGTCCGAAAAATGCCGCAGACACCGGCAGCGTCCCTAAAAATGCCATCGTGGACCCGACCACCGCGTTCCTTGCCCATCCTGCAGCCCTCCGGAGAGGATGCATCGAGCGGGAAGCATTTCGCCCTTTTCCCGCAAAGGATGCAATCAGGAAAAAGGATGCGCCGTAGGAAAGAAGAAATGACGGGGAAAAGATCCACGAAGGCGCATATGCGATCGTGGACAGGAAGAGGACCGTCCATGCCGCATCGGACCCGCGAACCCCCAGGAGGTGCCTGAGGAGCACGACCAGGGTGAGCATCCCCGCGGCACGGATCGCGGAAACCGGGGACCCGGCCATCAGGGCGTACGCCCAGCAGGCAGGCAGCGACAGGAAGGCGGAAACCCTGAACAGGTCCGGAACCGCGTGCCTGCGGCGAAAAATCCAGAGTGCGCACCGGACCAGAAACGACTGGACCGAGAAGAAAAGGACCACGTGCATCCCCGATATCGCCAACAGGTGGGAAAGTCCCGTTCTCCGCAAAAGAGTTACCAGAGGGTGGGAAGACGGAGGAACCTCTCCCGTCGCCATTGCCCGGAGATAGAGGGCCCCATCGGACTCGCCGGCATGAAGGACAAGCCATCGCTTCGCGCGTTCCCGGGCGCGCCGGAATACGGCCATTAATCCCTCGTTTCCGTCTTTCATCGGAAGAAAGACCGTGCGGGGCGCGTCTGCAAAGAACCGGTACTGGACGCGAAGCGCAAGCGCTGTCCATTCCCGTGGGAGCTCTCCGGGGTTTCCCCGGCTCCTTATGGCGCGCAGTCGCCCCGTCGCCCGGACCTCGGCCGGGAAAGATACGACGGCGTCCGGGTTTCGAACCGACAGGAGCACCCGGCCCGGCCGGATCGAGCCGGATCCGTCAAGAAACGCTATCTCGGCCCCTTCCACGACGCCGCTCCATCCCGCATCGGTGTGACGGATCTGGAATATGCTCCCGTGGAGAACGACCTCCGCCCCGAGAAACGGCCGGGCAAGTTCCGGGTCGAGAAGAGGGATCCGGCCCGCGGCAAGGACACCGCAGAGCGCCATAACTCCGGACGCCGCAGCCACCGGGGGCAGCCGGAAAACGATCAAGAGGAGGGAGAGGAGCAGGAAACCCGCGGCTACGGCATCACGACACGGACCCGCGGAGAGACCGAGAAAGAACCCGATGAGGAGGGGGAGGGAAAGGAACAGCGCGGAACCCAGATTCCGGAACGGATAACCCATGCCGCGGGCATTGCAACCTCCGTTCCGTCATGGGGAACCGGGGCTTTACTAAAGGCGTCCCCGAAGATTATGCCCCCGCGCCGCCGGTGAACTTCCTTGCCCGTCGCATGCGGTGGTAGGAAAGCGCGAACCGGTGGGCCTCGTCCCGGATCCGCATGAGGAGGAGCAGCACCGGGTCGTTTTGCGGGGGAACCACCGGGTTCTTCCGGCCGGGAAGGAAGATCCGCTCGCGGAAGACCGCCTGTCCGCCCCGGGAACGCTCCTTGGCAAGCGAGATGACCGGAACGTGGCCCCACCCTGCGGCGGCCATCGCGGCCATGGCGGAGGAGAGCTGTCCCTTCCCGCCGTCGATCAGCACGAGGTCCGGCATGCCGCCGAAATCGTCGCCGTGTCCGAAGCGTCGCCGCACCACTTCTCCCATCATCGCGAAATCGTCCTGGCCCGCTGTCCCGCGCACCGCGAACTTCCGGTACCACTTCTTCACCGCCTTCCCGCCGACGAACGTCACCATCGAGCCCGCCGGTTCCGCTCCCGAGATGTTCGAGATGTCGAAACCCTCGATCCGGACGGGGGGACGGGGGAGCCGGCAAAGAGAGGCAAGTCTTGCCGACAATGCCTCGTAATCGGCCTCCTTCTCCTTCCGCATGCGGTTTGCCTCCGCCGCGTTCCGGTTCGCCAGTTCCACGAGGCGCGCTCTTTCTCCTTTCACGGGAGTCCGGATGGCGACCGTGCCGGCGGCGCGCTCCGAGAGAAGGGAGGCCACCGGCTTCGAATCCGATATATCGAGAGGCAGCAGGATCTCCCCCGGGAAGTAGACACCCTCGGAATAGTGCTGGAGGAGAAAGGGGGTGACCGCCTCGCCCTCCTCCCCCGCCACCCGGAAATGATAGGAATGGGCATCCGAGAGCCGGCCTTCCCGGATGTGGAGGATGGCCGCCGTTCCCTCGTTCCCCTTCCGGAACCATCCGACGGCGTCCACGTCCCCCGGAACCGTACGGACGACCCGCTGCCGGACGAAGGTATTCTTTACGACGGCGATCCGGTCGCGGAGCCGGGCCGCCTCCTCGAATCTCATCTCCTTTGCGAGCCCGTTCATCTCGGCCTTCCAGCCCTTCAGAAGATCCCGGTAATCTCCGCGGAGAAACCGGACGGCATTGTCGACTAAGGGCAGGTACTCTTCCCGGGAGATCATCCCTGCGCATGCCCCGACGCACCGCCCGATCTGGTAATTGATGCACGGCCGGGTCCGGGAGGAGAACTTCTTCCGGGAGCAGGAACACAGGGGGAATAGTCGGTAGAGAATCCGAAGGGTTTCCCTGATCCCGCGTGCGGAGGAAAACGGCCCGAAGTACATTGCGCCGTCCTTTGCCACCCGGCGAACCAGCTCGGGGCGGGGGTACTTCTCCTTCCGGTCGATTCGCAGAAGGAGGTACTCCTTGTCATCCCGCAGGAAGATGTTGAACGAGGGCCGGTGCTCCTTGATCAGCGTATTCTCCAGGAGAAGGGCCTCCTTTTCCGTGGAGGTCAGGATGCACCGGACGGATGCCGTACGGCCGAGCAGGTGAGGAATCTGGGGACGGCCGTCCCCCCCACCCGAAGCGTAATTGTGAAGGCGGGCGCGCAGATTCTTCGCTTTTCCTACGTACAAGATCTTTCCCCGGACGTCCGACATCAGGTAGACGCCCGGGCCGCGCGGGAACGTTTTCCACCCGGAAAGAGGCCCCATCGCCTACCTCGCCTTGAGCTCGACGCGCTCGAGGGTGAGCAGGCGGTCCCGGATTTCTGCCGCCCGCTCGAAGTCGAGATTCTTCGCCGCCTTTTCCATCTCCTTGCGCAGCTTCCTCAGGTGGCGGGCCAGCTCTCCGGCGGAGGAAAAATCCCACGCCTCCTCCAAGATGACGGTCACGTAGTCTCCCTCGCATGTCTGCCCGATCGGCTCCGCGATGTTCTTTTTCACGGTCTCGGGAGTGATGCCGTGCTCCTCGTTGAACCCTGTCTGCTTCGCCCGGCGGCGCTCCGTCTCGGAAATGGCGTCCCGCATCGACCCTGTCATCCGGTCTGCGTAGAGGATCACCTTTCCCGACAAGTTCCGCGAGGCCCGGCCGAACGTCTGGATCAGGGAGCGGGTCGACCGGAGAAACCCCTCCTTGTCGGCGTCCAGGATGGCCACGAGGGACACCTCGGGGATGTCCAGCCCCTCGCGAAGGAGGTTGATGCCGATCAGGACGTCGAACTTCCCGAGGCGCAGGTTCCGGAGGATGTTCACCCTCTCGATCGTGTCGATGTCCGAATGCAGGTACTGGACCCGGACACCCTGCCCCTCGTAATACTCGGTCAGGTCTTCGGCCATCCGTTTGGTAAGAGTCGTCACCAGAACCCGGTCGCCGGCTTCGGCCCGGGCACGGATTTCCCCAAGCAGGTCATCCACCTGACGGGATGCGGGCCTCACCTCGACTTCCGGATCCACGAGACCGGTGGGCCGTATGATCTGCTCCACCACCGCCCCCCTGCTCTCCTCCCGTTCATATTCGGCCGGCGTCGCGGAGACGAATACCGTTTGCCCCACCCTGTGGAGAAACTCCTCGAAACGCAGCGGCCGGTTGTCGAGAGCGGACGGCAGACGGAATCCGAACGTAACGAGCGTGGACTTCCGCGAGAAATCGCCGTTGTACATCCCGTTGAGCTGCGGCACGGTCACGTGCGACTCGTCGATGAACGTGAGGAAATCGCCCGGGAAATAGTCGAGGAGCGTGTACGGAGGCTGGCCGGGATCTCGCCCGTCCAGATGCCGGGAGTAGTTTTCGATGCCGCTGCAAAACCCCATCTGGCGTATCATCTCGAGGTCGTACGTCGTTCGCTGTCTCACCCTTTCCGCCTCCAGCACTTTCCCCTCCCGGGTCAGCTGGTCCAGCCGCTCGGCCAGTTCCGCCTCGATCCCCCTGACCGCCCGGTGGAGGTCTTCCTCCGGCGTGACATAGTGGCTGGCGGGAAAGATGACCGTCTCCGGAACATCGTACAGGCGCGTTCCCCGCAAAGGGTCCACGTACCGGATACGCTCGACGGTGTCCTCGTCGTATTCGATCCGCAGGACCCGGTCCTCCTCGTAGGCGGGAAAAAGCTCCACCGCGTCGCCCCGCACGCGGAAGGTCCCACGGTGGAAATCGATGTCGTTCCGTTCATACTGGATGTTGATGAGACGCCGGATCAGGTCGTTCCGGGGGAATACGGCGCCCCGGGTGACGCGCACCGTCGCCCTGCCGTAGAACTCCGGGGAACCAAGACCGTAGATGCACGAAACCGAGGCGACGACGATCACGTCGCGCCGGGTCATGACCGACCGCGTGGCGCTGTGGCGCATCTTGTCGATCTGCTCGTTGATCGACGAGTCCTTCTCGATGAAGGTGTCCGACTGGGGAATGTAGGCTTCGGGCTGGTAGTAGTCGTAATAGGAGACAAAATATTCGACGGCGTTTTCCGGGAAAAGATCCTTGAATTCCGCGAAGAGCTGGGCGGCAAGCGTCTTGTTCGGCGCGATGATCAGGGCCGGCCGGTCGGTCCCGGCGATGACGTTGGCCATCGTGAACGTCTTGCCGGACCCGGTCACCCCCAGCAGCACCTGGTTCCGTAAGTCGCGGGAAAGACCGTCCACGAGACTACGGATCGCTTCCGGCTGGTCCCCCGAGGGGGAAAACGGCAACTTCAGGCGGAACACTTT
>DAOUUI010000220.1 GCA_030668225.1 Deltaproteobacteria bacterium | reverse complement strand
GCTCGCCGACCTCTCTTTTACGGTGGCGAGGAACGAAATCGTCGGGTTTCTTGGCCCAAACGGCGCGGGGAAGACGACAACCATCAAGATCCTGAACCACCTGGCCTTTCCCGATTCCGGCACGGTCACGGTCTTCGGGGAGGAGGCCGGCCGCAGACCCGAATTGCGCCGCAGGATCGGGTTCATGCCGGAACAACCCTATTTTTACGAATACCTGACGGGAGAGGAGTTCCTGGGTCTTTGCGGGCACCTGACCGGGCTGTCCCGGGCGGAGATCGCGAGGAAGTCCCGGAGGATGCTTTCCCGGGTGGGACTCTACGGGGCCGGGCGGACCGCCATCCGGAAATACTCGAAAGGGATGATGCAGAGGCTCGGCCTCGCCCAGGCGCTGTTGCACGACCCGGAGCTGGTGATCCTGGACGAGCCGATGTCCGGACTCGATCCGGTGGGCAGGATGGAGGTGAGAAACCTCATCCTGGAACTGAAGGCCTCCGGCAAGACGGTCTTTTTCAGCTCCCACATCATCTCCGATGTGGAGGCGCTCTGCGACCGGGTCATCATGCTGCTCAAAGGGAGAAAGATCGCGGAGGGGGCGGTGGAGGAACTGGTGGGCAGAGAAGGGATCCAGTACGTGGAACTCCTCTTCTCGCCGGTCCCGGACGCGGGGAACCTCGCCCGGCTGGGCCTCCCCCCGGGGGAGGCCACGGTCCGCGGAAACGCCTTTGTCCTGCGGGCGAAGGACTACGACGAGGCCAATATCTGGATCGGCAAGTTCCGCGAGACCGGTTCGCTCGTCCGCTCCTGCATCCCCGTGAAGAGGCGCCTCGAGGACATCTACGTTGACCAGGTGGCCGGCCACGAGCGGGGCGACGCCCCGGCGTCCGACGCCGAATCGCCCTGGAGCAGGTGAAAGGGAACCGGATGGGGAACAGGATTCTTTCCATCGCCGCGAACACCTGCCGGGAGACGATACGGAACAAGATCCTCTATGCCATCCTCGCGTTTGCGCTTTTCGTCATCGGGCTCTCCTATTTTATGGCCGACCTGTCCATGGGGGAACTCACGCGGATCATCGTCGACGTCGGGCTTGCGTGCATCCACATTTTCGGGGTCATCATCTCCGTATTCATCGGGATCACGCTGGTTAGCCACGAGGTGGAGAGGAAAACCGTCTACCTCATCCTGTCGAGGCCGGTTCCGCGCTGGGAGTTCGTGATCGGGAAAGCGATGGGGCTGAGCGCTACGCTGGCGCTCGTGACGATCGTGATGGCGGTGACGCTATTCCTCGTCCACGCGGGCTACGGAGGAGTCCCCGAGACCGGTATCTTCCTCGCCTCCGCGGGGATTTACATGGAGCTCGTCCTTCTGGTTTGCCTCGCTTCCCTCTTCTCGACCTTCACCACCCCTGTGTTGAGCGCGATCTTTACGTTATCCATGTTCCTGATCGGGCACATATCGAAAAGTCTCCTTGTTTTCGGAGGGCGCTCTCCCTCCGGCACGATGCGCTTCGCGGCAAGCCTCCTGTTTTACCTGTTGCCGAATCTGGAGAACTTCAACTGGAAGAACGAGATCGTGTACGGCGCCGGGCCTTCTTTCTCCGCGCTGGCCTATTCGGCCGGATACTTGTTGGCCTACGGCGCGGCCGTCCTGTTCCTGGCCTGCCTGCTCTTCTATCGGAAGGATTTCAAGTGACGGGTGCGGGAGGGGCCCCGGGGCCGCCTTTCCTTGCCCTGTTCCTGCCCGGGATGTTTGCCCTCGGCGCGTGCCTGGGGTCCTTTTTCAACGTGCTTATCTACCGTCTCCCCCGCGAGGAGTCGATCGTGCGTCCGTCATCGCGGTGCCCGGCCTGCGGCCGGCCCGTCCGGGCATGGGAGAACGTTCCGATCGTGAGCTTTCTCCTG
>DAOUUI010000111.1 GCA_030668225.1 Deltaproteobacteria bacterium | reverse complement strand
CTTTCGCCCTCGCCACGAACAGGGGCGTACCCCCGACCGACCGGAATGCCCGGACGGGCGAGTTGACCCCCCCGGGGATCACTTTTAACGCCTGTCGGAACAATTTCCTCGAAATCGCCGTTTTCATCCGGCCTTTCCTCCTTGGACAATACGGGAACGAAGATTCAAGGTGGGCGAATTGTATCCGCTGGCCGGGCGGAGTGTCAAGGGGAGTATCCGTTGGAATTCCAAACAGTTTTTCACCCATCGGCAAACGATATTTCGGTTGGGCTTGACACGCCCGGAAGCCGGAGTGTACATATAGACCTTCGGTGAACGGACGCCGGGGGTGCCTAAAGCCTGGGGAGAAGAGGGATGGCAGGGGAAGCAATTGAAAAAGTGCTGATAGAGAAAGAGTTTGGGCCGCTCTGGTCCGGAGTCGAGTCCGTCACTGTCGGGGACAGGGTCTACACGTCCCCCGAGCTGAAGCTCGCGCTCGATATGTACGGGGCGGACATCGTGGGGATCGACCTCCATTCTCTCCCCGAAAGTCTCTTCGCGTACCGGTTCTACGACGGGGACGACCGGTGCATCGTGGTGTTCGTGATGGACCCGGAGTTAAACATCGTGCGGGAACTGCGCGCGCACATCGCGGAGTGGCTCGAGGACGAATATTACAAGAGCGGGATGGAGGCGTTTCTCGCCGACCGGATGGTAGGCCTGCTCCGCCAGAAGGTGAAGGGGTAGGACGGTTAACCGGGCCCCTTGTGCCTTGGCGTTCGCCTTCCGTTTGCCGGAAGGGGCCGTTTCCGGAATCCTTCCTGACCGTGCTTCTATAGGTTTATATTAAGGAAAAAGCCTTCTCCCCGGTGGGAGGGGGAAATCCGCCCGGTTTTTCTTCTTGAAGGAGGCCTTCGTTGTTCCTACCATGCCGTAACGCATCCGTTTGCTCCTCCTCCGCCCAGTGGAACCTCGATGCGCTCGTCTCTCTTCCCTGCGAGGGGTTTTAAGCGATGATCGACTCCTACGTCGAGCTGGTCCGGCGCCGCCTCGAGGACCGCAGCGGCAACATCATGGCGAACCTCGAAAAGCTCGGGGATTGGCATCTCCGGTTCACGATGCGGATCTTCGGGGATTGCCTCGACGAGGAGGAGCGGGCAAAGCTCCTTGGCGGGTACACGGAGTACTGGACCGAAAAGGAGCTTCGGGCCTTCGCGAAGGAATTCGTGCCCGCCTACACCGAATACGCCGTTGCGGAGCTCCTGGAGAAGAAAAAGGAGGGGGAGCGGTTCTTCCCTCCCTTCCTCACGCAGGAAGAGTACCAGGAGATGGCGATCCGCGAGAAGTGGCCCAAAATCACGGAACATCTGGAGGATGTCACCCCGTTGCAGCTTCGCCGCGAGGTTGCACGCATGGGGATGCTCTTTCGGCCCTACATGCTCTCCGACCCCGGCTTCAACGAGGGCGTCCTGGAATTCGCCTTGTATTTCGACCTCCTGGACAGAGTTGCAGGAGTATCGGTAGGCGATCTGCGCGACTGTGCCCGTGAGGTCGCCCCCCTGGTGCAAAGTGCCGTTGCGGCGAAATCGATCGGGGAGTGCGAAAAGATCCTGGCCCGGATCCGGACCGCCGTCGCAAAGGTTGCGGGACTCCCCGCGGATCCGGAGATGCTGCTTGGGCCCGAGATGGAGAGGTACCCCCGGGAGGCACCCCCGGGGTGGAAGCTCAGGGAACTGCGCTTGACCCTGGAGACGATGTCGCTAAAGGACTTGCGCCTGTCCGCCCTCGTCCACATGGACATCCTGACCACTGAGGAGGTCCGGGAGATCGTTTCCCCCTTCATGACCCGGTTCCCTTCCTTTTATGAAATCCCGGGCAACGCTCTAAGGGAACTGATCCTGGCAGTGGTAGAATCCGTCGACGACCGGCTGATCACCTACTTCTTCGACCGGTACTTAACGGGAAGGATGGCCATGACGAAGCCCGTCTCCTTCCTCGTATGGAAGTTGATGCCCGAAGAGGAGAGACTGCGACTCCTGAGCGAGGACAACGCCCGGATGGACTCCGCCATGATGTCGCGTCATCTCGCGCGATTTCTCCATGCTTCCTCTCCCGGCGATCTCGGCGACGCAGGCAGGCAGATATCGCTTCTTACGGATGAAAACTTCGTGTCGAACCACGGTTCGATACTGAAAGGCCGTGGGGGAGATGGGGACAGCGAAGGCGTCCGCAGACTCTACGATGAGGTAACGGTCCTTGCGCTGCGGATATTCTCCTCCGGGGAAGGGGAAAAACAGAAAATTTTCGATACGATCCGGGGAAAAATCACGGAAGCGGCGGGGCTCCCGCCCGATCCCACAGAGGAGGGAAAGTGACCTATGGAGCTTGAATATATGGAGAAAGTCGTAATGTTCAAGGAGACGGCCGAGGGGTTGACGGCGGACATGGAGTGGCTTCACGAGGCGGGAAGGGACGGGTGGGAGCTCGTCTCCGCCATCCCGCTCATCGCGCCGAACCGCGACGGCATCGCGTACGGCACGGTGGGGAGCCAGATGATCCTCAAGCGGCAAAAAAAGGTTTTATAATAAAAATTTGCTTGACATGACAGCACCTTCAAGGATATAAAATAAAACATATTTCTAAAAGCAACTCGTTTCACCCGGCAAAAAATTTTGATTTTTATGTGGTTTTCCCGGTTCTTATCCGGCGGGGGTAGAGGCTCCATTTTTCTCCATTCCCGGGGGAAAACGGAAAGGGGGGATGAGCGGGGGAAAACGAAGATGCAAGGCGCGAAGCCTGCCGTTTGTTTTACTTGTTGCAGTTAGCTGTTGCGTGGAAAATTTGGCAAGGAGGGGGAGAATGGCTGAAAAATGGCGTACAGAAAAGAAACGTCCGACAATCAAGGTCCTCCCGTGGCCTGCTGTTCCCGTGCCGACGGTCGAAGAGGTTTATGGAGGCGTGGACCCAAAGAAGGCGGAATACTCCCTGTGGGTGGAAGCCCAGGTCCGGCAGCAGTTCAACGCCGACAAACCGGAGTCACTGGACGGGATCCGCGTCCTGGACATAACGGCGAACCAGAGCATCGGCCATTGGTGCTCCTCCCATTTCTCGGAACTGGGAGCGGAGGTCATCATGGTCGAGCCGACGGGCGGCGACCCGCTTCGCCAGTGGGCGCCCTTCGGCCGTGAGGAATACAATTTTGTCGCAGAAAACGGCGAGAAGTGCAGCCCGCGGTTCTTAGCCGAGGCGAGAAACAAGCTCTCCGTCACCCTCAACGTGGAGACGAAAGAGGGGCAGGAGCTGCTCAAATCAATCATCTCGCATGTCGACATCCTGATCGAGAACGCGGCCCCGGGGCATTTCGACAAGCTGGGAATCGGCTACCGCCAGCTTTCCGAAATCAACCCGCGCCTGATCTACCTCTGGGTGGGCGAGCGCGGTCAGTGGGGCCCGCTCAAAGACCAGCCGGGAGCGATGGACCCGGTGGGGCAGTGCGCGATGGGATTCACCCACGGTACTGGCGCCCCTGTGTCGTTCGGCGGAACGCCGACCCGCTCCGGCTGGTGGCTTGCCGACCATGTCGGCGGCACCTTTGCGGCAATGGGCGCGATGTCGGCCCTTTACGCCCGGGAGAGGTTCCTCGGGAAAGGCCAGTTCGTGGAAGGCACGGCGGCCGAAGGCGTCATGCGGATCATCGACTACAACTGGGGCTGGCAGGGGATGGACGGCTCGATCCGACCCCGCTACGGGAACTGGGACCTCGCGATCAATATCTACGCCGTGAACCCGTGCTCCGACGGGCAGATCATGGTCGGCGGCGGGCACGACCGCCTCTGGTTCCGGATCTGGCGGGCCGTGGGCAAGGACAGGCCGGAGCTCGAGCAGCATATCTGCGAGGACCCGAAACTGCGCGTGGTGACCGACCGGCTCCCGCACTACATGCAGGTCGAGACCTACACCACGATGTGCGACTGGACCAAGGACAACACCCGCGCCCAATGCGAGAAAGCGCTCCAGGAAGAGGAAGTGGCTTCCGGAGGCGTTTCCTTCCTCGACGAGGTGTGCGAATTCCCGCACTACAAGTACCGCGGTCACATCGAGATCTGCGACGACGTGACCTACGGGAAGGTTCTCCTCGGGGCGTCCAGCTTCATCGGGAGCAACACCCCGGGCCGGATCAAGTGGATCGGCCGCACGGTCGGTCAGGACAACGAGGACGTGTACCGCCGTCTCGCCGGGTTGACCCGAGAGAACATGACAGCTCTTCGGAAGGGAGGGGTAATCTAATGACTGCAGCGGTAAGCAAAAACCTGAAAGATATGACGTTCGAGGACTTCTGCCGGACCGTCTTCGACACGAAGAAACGGTACGAGAAGCCCGAGGTCCTGAAAGGGATCCGGGCCGTCTCCACGACCCAGTACATCCTCGGCCCCTCCTGCGCGAACTACCTCGCGGAGCTGGGCGCCGAGACGATCAAGATCGAGCTGCCCAAGCGGGGCGAGCCGATGCGCCACACCACGCCGTTCAACGAGCCGTTCCTCTATCCCCTCTCCCGCTGGATGCCGGACAAGGGGACGGGGCTGGGCTTCTTCGGCGCGAACGCGAACGAGTACTTCATGTCGCTCGACTTCCATAAGCCGGAAGCGATCCAGATCATGAAGCGGCTGGCGGCCAAGACCGACGTCTTCGCGGAGAACTACCGGGCGGGCACCTTCGACCGGTGGGGGATCGGGTATCGGCAGCACGCAGAGGTCAATCCCCGGACCATCTACCAGTGGATGGGGGGTTTTGGCGGCTGGGGCCCGGGGCGCAACCGCGCCTCCTACGACATCCTCGGCCAGGCCCAGGGCGGATGCTTCTCGATCACCGGGTGGCACAAGGAAATGGGCGGAATGCCCTCCAAGCAGACCATCTGGATCATGGACTACTGGGGCGGCGCCATCTCGGCGTTCAACATCATCGCGTGCCTGTACTGGCGCGACAACGTCTCGGGCAAGGGGAACTTCCTGGAGTACTCCCAGGTGCACGGTGCCCAGCGGCACCTGACCGACCTCATCGCTCTTTACGGAAAGACCGGTATCGTCGCCCAGCGGTTCGGGAACTATGAACCGCTGATCTGCGTCCACGGGATCTTAAAGTGCGGGAAGTCTTCCTACCCGAACTCGAAGAACCCCCAGGAGCAGGAGGTCGGCTTCTGCTTTGTGTCGGCCTACAAGGACGAGGACTTCGCGAACCTGTGCAAGGTCATCGGGAAGCCGGACCTTGCGAAGAAATACCCGACCCACGCCGACCGGGTGGGGGCCGATGCGCAGGTGGCCATCTACCCCGAGCTGGACAAGTGGGCGGCCGATAAGACGAAAGAGCAGGTCTGGGAGGAGTTTAAGAAAGCCGGGCTCGTCTCCCAGCCGGTGTGGAACTCCAAGGAGGTCTCGAGCCAGGAGCACTACCACCTCCGCGGGTCGCTGGCCTGGATCGACGACCCGACCTTCGGCGACGTGCAGACGCAGGTGCTTCCCTGCATAATGTCCGAGACGCCGCCCCGAACCCGCTGGGTTTTCAAGCCGGTCGGCGCGGACAACGAGTATATCCTCGCGAAGCTTTGCGGGTTCAGCGGGTCCAAGATCAAGGAACTGGAAGCGAAAGAGATTACCTAACGACTCGATAAGGGGGAAAATCGATGCCATTTAAGGAAGCGTCACTCATACTTCAATGCCCCAAGTGCGATGTGATCAACTATCTTGATCCCTTCACCTTCTGGAACTTCGCGGGGAAGATAAAATGCGCCGGGTGCGATGCGATCTGGGAGTACGCACTGGTGAACGGCCACCGGCAGGGGCCCCCGAAGGAAGGG
>DAOUUI010000224.1 GCA_030668225.1 Deltaproteobacteria bacterium | reverse complement strand
GCGCCGTGCGGCTCCTTGCCCTTGTACAACTTCCCCTTGCCGGGCCACAGGGCGAACGTCTCCTGGTACTTGACGCCGGTCAGGTACGCCCAAAGCGCCTTGCCGTCGGCGGCGGGCAGTTTCATCCCGGCGGTCGTGACCATCGGGGCCGCAAGGAATGCCGTAAGCGTCAGCAGACAGAACACCTTCACTACCCTGTTCATACCTCCCCCTTCCCCTGGTGGTTGATCGGTGGTTGCCTACGAAATTATAACGGTGTTTCCATTGTACCAAGGCGGAAAGACGCGCGTTGAGAAAAAAAGGAGTGTCCCGCCGAAAGGCGAAATTTGCGGCGAGCGGAACGGCAGCGAGCGGGCGCAGGTCGCGAGCGCAGCGCAAGCGGAATCCCCCGGCCACCCAACCGCGGCGCCCGCCGCAGGGGAGGAAGAGTTCTTAGGAACGTCCCTGTTCTTGGGGGGAAGCCGGCCTACTTCGCCGCTTCCTCCATGATCTCCGCAATCGCCGTCTCCACCTCTTGTGCAATTCCATCCAGCGAGGGCTCGTTGAACATCGGCAGCAGGTTCGTCGGCTTGAGCGTTTCGAGGACGACGTCCTTGCCTTCCACGTAGATGGAGACCCGACAGGGAAGCGCCGTGGAGATCCTGATGTTGGTGTCCAGGACCTTCTTGGCGTATCCGGGATTGCATATCTCGTAGATGTAGAGCTTGCGGTCGAAGACGAGCCCCTTTCCCTGCAGCGTCGCCGTCACGTTATGGATCCCCAGCACGCCGAACTTCCTGGCTGCCGACGCATCCTCGAATTTCTGCCTCACCTCGCCGATCGACTTCTTGCTCCGGACCGTGATGAACATGTTTTTAAACCTCCTCCCCCGGCGCACGGCCGGGCAGCACCTAGCAGGAGCCTCAACCGCCCCCGCTGGCGAACAGATAGACAATAAAAACAGCTGCGATCAGAACGATCGGCCCCCATGCACCCGGCATCGTGGTATCCCTCCATGTCAGATTCGAAAACGGTGCCTTCTCTCGTGCCCGACGACCGCCGGGCCGCATTCCCTACCCTCAGCGAAACGGCGAGCGGCGCAATCCGCCCCCGCAGGATGAGCCGCCGGAGGAGGAAACGGAACCGCTTCCCCGGGCGCTGAACAGCGAGATGCCCACCCGGGAGGAGATGCCGCCGCAGGCGGGGCACGCTTCCTTCGTCTCATCCGAGAGGCGCTTGTATGCCTCGAAAATCTTGTCGCACGCTTCGCAACGATACTCGTAGAGCGGCATCGGCGAAATCCTCCTTTACGCTTCCGGAACGCCGAACTTTTTCAGGATATCCTCCATCAGACACCACTTCGTAATCCCTGACTGGAACAGGTTGAGCCCGACGAACGCGGTGAACAGAAACCAGTATTTGCTGACGGTAAGCCCCAGGAGCAGGCTCGTCAGCACAAATGTTCCCGCGATCACCCGGATCATTCTCTGCACGGTCATCGAATTCTCCCTTAGTGCTTAGTTACTCTCGACGCAATTCCCCGGGGACATTCCTGGTGTGCGGGGACATTCCTCTCCCGCATTCCGGAGATGAATCAGGAATGTCCCCGGTGGGAGTGTCCCCGCCCAGTCCGAGGATATTGCATAAAGAGTGCCGTGGCGGCTTCACAAGAAATACCCTGGGAACTACTTACTTTCTATGGGATTTCCACCCTGGGCCAAGGGGGCGGGCGAAGGTCCCGTATCGGGGGCGGTGCATGACGCACCACCGGGTGCAACATCATGTTTCAATTGTTGCGTTTTCGGTCGATCCCCAGCCTTTTCATCTTCCGCCAAAGGGTCGACCGGTCGATCCCAAGGGC
>DAOUUI010000266.1 GCA_030668225.1 Deltaproteobacteria bacterium | reverse complement strand
TCTCCCCTTCCTCCTTCCCCCCGAATCATCAACTGACCCGCGCGCGAAGGGAATTCTTCGGGGGTTCGCCTGCGGCCCGACGGACGCGTCCGGATGCCGGGTCCCCGCTTGCACCAGAAATTCCTTTCTAACCGATATCTTCTAAAGGAATATTCCGGAATTTCCGATAATGAGGTATCGTAGGAACGTTTTCGATCCGGTACTTCCAGGGGAGGGTAAATGAACGTCGCGATCGTAGGGACCGGTTACGTCGGTTTGGTGACAGGCGTTTGCCTCGCCGAGCGGGGCAACATGGTCAGTTGCGTCGACAGCAACCCCAGTGTGGTGGAGAAGCTCTCTTCCGGGGAAATCACGATCTACGAGCCGGGGCTCGAGGATATCTTCCTGCGCAACTTGAAGAAGGAGCGGATCAGGTTCTCGGGGGACCTGGAGGAGGCTTTGCTTAAGTCCCAGGTCATTTTCCTGTGCCTGCCGACGCCTCCGGACGACGACGGCTCCGCGGACCTCCAATACATCCTCGCAGTCGCGGACCAGATCGGGGCGATCCTGGCGCGCACCCCTGCGGTCGGGTACAAGGTGATCGTCGACAAGAGCACCGTCCCGGTGGGGACGAGCGAAAAGGTTGACGAAGCGATCCGCAGGCACACCGATTCGAAGTTCGAGTTCGACGTGGTCTCCAACCCGGAGTTCCTCCGGGAAGGGTACGCGGTCGAGGATTTCCTGCGCCCGGAACGCGTGCTGATCGGTTCGCGGAGCGAGCGTGCGGTCACCCTGCTAAACGACCTGTACGAGCCGTTTATCCCCGCCGGCAGCTCCGTCATCGTCATGGACGAGAAGAGCGCCGAGGTGACCAAGTACGCGGCAAATGCGTTCCTCGCCATGAAGATCTCCTACATGAACGACCTGGCGAACTTCTGCGACGCCGTCGGGGCCGACGTGGAGAGGGTTCGGGAGGGAGTCGGGGCAGACTCCCGGATCGGGCGGAAGTACCTCTTCCCGGGGCTTG
>DAOUUI010000025.1 GCA_030668225.1 Deltaproteobacteria bacterium | reverse complement strand
CAGCGCGGCCTGATTGGCGGGGGAGTATCTCGTCAGGATCACCACGTCGAAGGCATGCTCGGTCTGCGGATACTCTACGTGGATCACGGGTGCGCCCGCCTGGACAAGCTTATGGTGCAGCGCGCGACAGGCGGAAGCGGGGACCAGGCTGTCGTGCTCGCCTTGCAGGAGGAGTGTGGGTGGCGAGTTCGGGCCGGCATGCGTGATCGGGGAGATCGCGATCACGGGGCAGCCGGGTGCCACGTCGGTGACGGTGACCGCAGAGATGCAGGTCGGATCGAATGTGAGTCAGCTGGACGCGGAAACAGGCTTGAACCAGCTGGGGGTCCTCGTAGCGGACGGGTCCGATGAGATCTTCGTTCAAACGCTGCAACCGAAAAACATGGATGGCCGCAAATACGTGGTGAATTACACTATCAACGTTCCCAGCGATCTTGCGGTGGACCTGACCCAGGTCAATGGGCACGTGACCGTTTTGGACATCGAGAGCTCCCTCTTCGTCGAAGTAGCGAATGGAAACGTGTATTTGTCGGACATCTTCGGAGTCGCGACCGTCAGTGTAGACAATGGAAAAGTCGACGGCACCGTGACCCTGCCCCCTGGCGGCGAGATCATGATTTCGACGGGAATCGGCGATATCGATCTGCGCATCCCGACGTCGACATCCGCGGACCTCTCTGCCCTTGTCGGATTTGGCGCCATCACCTGGGACAATCTCGATCTGCTGAATGCCGTGCATACGAACGAGTCGCTGACAGGGACATTGGGTGACGGAACGGGGCTGATTGACCTGGATACCAGGAACGGGAATATCGACGTGACCGGTTTCGATGGGTAGCCGGATCACTGATGCCGGGGCAAGAGTTGCCGCGCCTGGCGACCTTGCCCACGGCGCTTCCGAGATCTTTGTGTCCGAGGGATGGCTTGCGCCATAGGTCTACATTAGGGTGCAAGTCCTAACGATTGATGCAAGGAGACGCATCATGCCGGGGCCGAAACGAATCACATCGTTATATCATCGGAAACTTCATCCCCGCTTCGATGGGGAGGCCGGTATGTCGACAGGACTCAAAAATAGCGTCGAAGCCCGAAAGAAAGGCGCCCGTCTTCTCATTTTGCTGATGGTCCTCTTCACCGTCATGGTATTCCCCGGCGACCCCCGGGCCGAATCCGATCTCCCCCTTT
The DNA here is from genome assembly GCA_030668225.1 of Deltaproteobacteria bacterium. Classification (GTDB taxonomy): domain Bacteria; phylum Desulfobacterota; class Deferrimicrobia; order Deferrimicrobiales; family Deferrimicrobiaceae; genus CSP1-8. The sequence goes on along the minus strand of DAOUUI010000025.1, from coordinate 17,497 downwards.
TCGACGCCCACGTCCATTACAACCGGGAAGCCTGGGAGGGCTTAACGGCGGAAGCGGCGATCGCGATCCTGGATCGTGCCGGGGTGGTCCGTGCCCTCGTATCGAGCACGCCCGACGACGGCACGCTGCGTCTGTTAGAACAGGCGCCCGACCGGATCGTTCCCGAATTGCGGCCCTACCGTTCCCAAAGCGACATGGGGACCTGGACGAAGGACCCTTCCGTTCTTGCCTACGTGACGGAGCGGCTCCGGCGGGGGATCTACCGGGGAATCGGAGAGTTCCATCTGAGCGGGGAAGAGGTGAACGACCCCGTGCCCAGGGGATTCGTGGAACTTGCTTCCCGACACGGGATTCTCCTCCACTGCCATTGCGACGAGAAGGCCATCCGGGATCTCGCGAGCATGGCGAAAGGGGTCCGCATCCTCTGGGCCCACGCGGGGATGAACTCCTCGGCGCAGACGGTAAAGAAGCTGCTGGATGCCCAACCGAACCTCTGGGTGGAGCTCTCCATGCGCTCCGACATTTCGCCGGGAGGGGTCCTCGTTCCCGCCTGGCGCGATCTTTTCCTCAAGCATCCGGACCGCTTCCTCGTGGGCACGGACACCTGGATCAATTCGCAGTGGGAAGGGATGCCGGAGAACCTCGACGGCTTCCGGAAATGGCTGCGGCAGCTTCCTCCGGCCGTTGCGGAAAAGATCGCCCGGGGAAACGGTGACCGTCTCTTCTCTCCTTAGCGGGCAGGCGACCTGTCCATCCTTTCCCGCTCCCACACCCTTCCTCGCGTTGACCGTGTACGGCACGGGGAAATATAATGGACGCCTGCAGGAAACGACGGGACGAGGCAGACAGGAAAAGGGGAGGCATTTCTGCGGAAGGTGGACGGTTTGGGCACGACGAAGGAAAATACGGTGGAGACCTTTACGAAGCGGGAGGGATCGTGACGGCGCCTTCCGGCAATGTGGTATCGCCGGACATATCCCGCCGCCGGCGCCTCGTGGAGGAGAACCTGCTCCGGTTCCTCACGCCGGAGGTTTGCCGTATTCCCGAAAAGCTTCGCGAAGCTATGGAGTATTCCCTGACCGCGGGAGGGAAGCGGATTCGCCCCGTGGTGCTTCTTTCCGCGGGAGGCGTCGTCGGGGGGAACGAGGTGGACCTACTCCCGTTTGCCTGCGCCTTGGAGTATATCCATACGTACTCGTTGATTCACGACGACTTGCCCGCCATGGATGACGACGATTATCGCAGAGGGAGACCCACCTGCCATAAGGCGTTCGACGAGGCAACGGCCATCCTGGCAGGCGATGGCCTGTTGACCGAAGCGTTCCGGGTGATGGGGGACTCCCCGCTCACCGCACGGGATCCGGGGAAGGCCGTGAGGGCGATCGCCCTTCTGGCGAGGGCGTCGGGCGCAGAGGGGATGGTCGGGGGCCAGATGATGGACCTATCCCCCGGTCAGTCGACCGGTCAATCCTCCCGACTGGATGACCTATCCGGCAGACTGGATGCCGCGGCATCCGAAGTCGAGGAGATTCACTTAAGGAAGACGGCGGCGCTTCTCTCCGCCTCGTCGGGGATGGGAGGAATACTTGGCGGGGGAGACGAGTCCCAGGTGGAAAGCCTCATACGGTACGGTAGGGCGCTTGGCCTCCTGTTCCAGGTCACCGATGACATCCTCGACGAGACGGGGAGCTTCGAGGAGATGGGGAAAGCGGTGGCCAAGGACAGGGCGCGCGGAAAGTTGACGTATCCGGCTGTATTCGGGATGGAGGCGACTGCGTCCATGGCGGAATCCTTGAGCCGGGAGTCGCTCTCGGCCCTTTCCAGTTTCGGAGAGAGCGCGGACGCGCTTCGGGACATTGTCCGAATCGTGACGACAAGGAGATCATAACCACCTGCGCCCTTGTCCGCGATGACGCCGCCCTCCATGGGCGCAGCATTTCCGTAACCACTTGTTCTCACCCGTTGGGAATTACCGGCAGTACCCGTTGCTGCGAAACCACTCCACCGCGTCCCGCAAGCCCTCCCCGGCCGGCCTCGGGTCGTACCCCAAATCGCGTTTTGCCTTCTCGGAGGAGAAGAACATGCGCTTTTTCGCCATGCGCACGCCGTCCACCGTCACCCGCGGCTCTTTTCCTCGAGAAAGCCTTGCCCATCCTTCCGAGAGAATGGCAACGGGAAGGACGAGGTTGTGCGGGAGGCGGATGCGCGGGGCCGGTCGGCCCGTGATCTGGGAGATCTCGTCGAGGATCTCCTTCAAGGTCATGTTCCTCGCCCCCAGGATGTATCGCTCTCCGGTCTTCCCCCGTTCGAGTGCGAGGAGGTGCCCGGCGGCCACGTCGTCCACGTGCACGAGGTTCAAACCGGTGTCCACATAGGCGGGCATGCGGCCGGAAACGGCATCGACGATCACGCGACCCGTAGGTGTGGGCTTGATATCTCCGGGCCCGACCGGGGTGGATGGGTTTACGATGACCGCCGGGAGCCCGCGCTCCTGGAAGAGCCGCCGAACCTCCACCTCGGCCAGGAACTTCGACCGTTTGTAGTGGCCGATCATCTCATTCCGTGTTGACGGGGTGTCCTCGTCGGCGGGGCTCCCGTCGGTTTTGTGCCCCAGGGTCGCCACGCTGCTGGTGTAGACGACCCGCTCCACCCCTGCGGAGAGGGCGGCGAGCATGACGCCGCGCGTCCCCCCGATGTTGGTCGCGTACATCGCATCAGGCCGGGGGACCCAAAGGCGATAGTCCGCCGCTACGTGGAACAGGACAGCGCATCCCTTCAGGGCGTGCAAAAGGGACGCAGTGTCCGTCAGATCCCCCTGGATGATATCCACCGGGAGGCCGTCGAGGTTCCGCCGGTCGCTTCCGGGACGCACGAGCGCCCGGACGTCGTGGCCGGCATGAAGAAGCCGCCTGACCACCGCGGAACCGATGAACCCCGTTGCTCCTGTGACAAGAGTCCTCATGATCCTCCTTGGGGGCCGTCTCTCTTCGCCATGGCGAACCCGGTTAGCATATGCTCCAACGGATAGATGGAGACGTTTATCGACGCGGGAACGGGATCACGAAAAACCCTTCGACAAGATTTCCTCCCGGTCATTCGTTGGGATCCAGGTTTGCCGTTTCCCGCAGCGTAGCGTTTCTCAACTCCATGGAGCCGTCGTAGATCCGCCCCTTCCAGCGTGTGCGTTCGCCTTTCCAGTAGCGGATGGCGGAAGTCCATGTGATGAAGAGGTAGAACGTCGCGATCATCGGCAGGCAAAGCGCCCATATCCGGGATCTCCCGGTAAAGCCAAGGGTGGGCAAATACGAAAGAACCATGGCGAGCATGGCGCCAGCCGCAAGCCACATCACGGCGGCATTCATCGAGAACATGGCAACGATCGGAACCCAGAACGCCACTCCCATGGCCAGCGTACAAAGTACCAGCAAGGCGGGGGAGTAGCGTAATTGCGTGTAGGCCGTCCGGGCCACCATGTTCCCGATTTCCCGGAGGCTCCCGTAAGGCCGGACGCTGCGCACAGAACGGGAAAGGCCCACCCAGATCCGGTTTCCCGAGGACTTGACCCGGCGGGCGAGTTCGCAGTCGTCGATTACCGCATCTTTCATCGTCTCGAAGCCGCCCATTTCCTCGAGCAGACGGGTTTCCAGGAGAATGCAGCCTCCCGCCGCCGCCGCGATTTTCGAGGACGGCTTGTTGGCAAGCGCGAACGGATAAAGCAATTTGAAGAAATAGACAAAGGCGGGCATCAGCAATTTTTCCCGGAAAGATCCCATGGGAGGCATCGCCATAAGGGACACAAACGGAAGGCCTTCCTTTCGCATCGCGGCGCGCAATGCCCCGAGAATCCCGGGGGCGAGTTCGATGTCCGCGTCCAGCAGGAGGGTCATCGGTGTGTCGACCAGACGTCTCCCCTGTTCCAGGGCCCACAGTTTCCCTCCCCAGCCGCCGGGCAACGGCTTTCCGGGCAAGATCCGCAGGGGTTCTCCCGCGGCTTGCCGTGCATGATCTGCGGTTCCGTCTGTCGAGCAATCGTCGATCAAAAGGATTTTCAGGTCCGCCCCTTGCGCCGCAACCGAAGACATTGTGCGGCCGATCACCTCCGCCTCGTTTCGGGCGGGAATCAGGACGGTAACGTCTCCGAGGCGTTCCCTCTTGCCGCTTCCTTCCGCTTCCAGGACCTCGCGATTGCGCCAGGGGCGCCAGGGCAACAGCAGCAACCCCACCCACATCGAAACCGAGATCAGAGTGATCGTAAGAAAGAGGGCTTCCAAGGGGCTAAACTCTTTCCGACACGTTTCCCGAGGGTGTCGCTCCCCGGGGGAATAATCGATGCCGCCCTGTCAACGGGCAGGTCGGTTCACAAATGACTCACATGGAGCGCAACAGGGACGAGAGGGCGGAAAATCCCCTGGATCGCTTTCTCCGGTTCGTCATCGAAGAAGCGGAGACCAGTTCCGCCCGGCTGAAAAATTCAAAGATCCGGCGCGCGATGCCGTCGGCATCGATGCCATACAGGGAACGGAGCTCCTTCTGGCTTCCCTGCTCGATGAAGGTGTCCGGCAGTCCGATGCGAAGGAGCTTGGGGGAGAGCCCTTCCTCTTCCATAAGCTCCAGGACAGCGCTGCCGAATCCCCCCGGCAGGACGTTTTCCTCCACGGTGATGACGACCCCGGTGCGGGCGGCCTCGGCGCACAGAAGGTCGCGGTCCAATGGCTTGACGAAACGGGGATCGACTACCGCCAGCCGGATCCCCTCCTTTTCCAGCTGATCCGCCGCCAGAAGAGCGGGGCGGACCGTGATCCCGACGGCGAAGATGACCCCGTCGTTTCCCTCCTCCAGTTTTTCCCCTCGCCCGATCGCCACCGGCTCCGGTGGGCCGGGCAGCGTGACCCCATCGACGGGGCCCCGTGGATATCGATATGCGAAGGGGCCGGGATGATCCTTGGCAGTGACCATGGCGCGCTGCAGCTCGATCTCATTTCGGGGCACCATCACCGTCAGGTTCGGGATGTGGCGGAGGTAAGTCAAGTCGAAGATCCCCTGATGGGTGGGACCGTCGGACCCCACCAGGCCGCCCCGGTCGAGGGCGAAGGTGACGGGAAGGTTCTGCAGGCAGACGTCATGCACTACGCTGTCGTAGGCCCGCTGCAGAAACGTGGAGTAGATGGCAACGATCGGGCGCAGCCCCTGGGTTGCCAGGCCGGCGGAGAACGTCACCGCATGCTGTTCGGCGATCCCCACATCGTAGAACCGCTCGGGAAAGCGCTGTGAGAATTCCTTGAGCCCGGTTCCCTCCACCATGGCTGCGGTGATCGCGACGATACGGCTGTCCTTTTCGGCCATCTCGATCAGGGTTCTGCCGAAAACCGAGGTGTAGCTGCCCTGCCCGCCTTTCTTCTCCCTGACCTCCCCGGTTTCCCGGTCGAAGGGACCGACACCATGGAAAAGGGAGGGATTGGTCTCCGCGGGAAGGTAGCCTTTTCCCTTCCGGGTCAGCACGTGCAGGAGAACCGGACCTTTCAGGCGCGATACGTTATTAAGCGTCTCGATCAAAACGTCGATTCGGTGACCGTCGAGCGGGCCGATGTACTGGAAGCCGAACGCCTCGAACAGCATGCCGGGCGTCAGGAAGCCCTTTAGCGATTCCTCCGCCTTCCGGACGAGGTGCAGCAGATCTTTTCCGACCCCGGGAATGTTCCCGAGGAACTTCTTTGTCTCTTTCCGGATACGAACGAAGGTCCTTGAGGTCATTTTCCGGCTGAGGAAGGAGGAGACCGCCCCCACGTTGGGCGAAATGGACATTTCGTTGTCGTTGAGGACGATGATCAGATCTTTTTTCAGGTGCCCCGCCTGATTGAGACCCTCAAAGGCCAACCCCCCGGTCAGGGAGCCGTCCCCGATGACGGCGACGATTTTTTCCTTGCCTCCGAGGGTGTCCCGGGCGGCGGCCATGCCCAGCGCTGCGGATATGGAGGTGCTGGCGTGACCCACATCGAAGCAGTCGTACACGCTTTCCTTACGTTTGGGAAACCCGCTGATGCCGTGCAACTGGCGAAGCGTCGAGAATTGCTCCAGGCGCCCGGTCAGGAGTTTGTGGGCATAGGCCTGATGCCCCACGTCCCAGAGGATCTTGTCTTCCGGAGCGGAAAACACGCGGTGCAGGGCGATCGAAAGCTCCACCACGCCGAGGGAGCTTGCGAGGTGTCCTCCGTTTTCCGATACGGTGGCGATGATTTCATCGCGTATCTCCCCGGCGAGACGGGTAAGCTCCGCGGGGGAGAGATGTTTCAGTTCTGCGGGGGATGCAAGGGTTTTCAATATGCTCATTCGGAATTTTCCTCCATCGGTTCCAAGCCTTGTCCGAAGTTTATGGATCCGAATTCTTCTCCAGAATATCCTGGATTTCGTCGATCAGTTTTTTCGGCGTGGAGGCGCCGCCGGTCAGGCCGATTTTGGGAAACGCCTTCAGCTTCTTCAACGGAAGCTCCCGTGCGGTCTCCACGTGAAGGCAAGGCCTATCCTGGGCCGATATGACCTGGGTGAGACGGCGGGTGTTGCCGCTTTCGAATCCGCCGACTACGACCATGAAGTCCACATCCCGGGCGATGGAGACCGTTTCCTCCTGTCTTTCCTTCGTCGCGGCACAGATGGTCCGCATGACGTTCACATCCAGGTCGGGTTTCGAGGAAAGCGTGTCGGCGATCTCGTTGAAGATTTCCTGGTCCTGGGTGGTCTGGGCCGCCAGGCAATAGCGGCTCCCGGGCGTAAGGGGGTACTCGTAGAGTTTTTCCTTCTTGTCGAAGACGAACGCCCCGGCATCGGCATAGCTTAAAAGTCCCGTGACCTCCGGGTGGGTTTCCTCCCCGTACAGAAGAAGCATGCGCCCCTCCCGGGCCTGTTTTTCGATGAGGAGCTGGGCTCTTTTCACTTTCGGGCACGTTGCGTCGATGATGTAGATCCGTTTTTGCCGGAGACTCTCCATTACGTTCCGGGAAACGCCGTGCGCCCGGATGACCGCCATGGCCTCCGGGGGGATGTCTTCGACAGAAGTGGCGACGAGAACCCCCTTTTGGGCATAATCTTCCAGTACCTGGGGGTTGTGGATGATCGGCCCGAGGGTATAGATCGGCCCCTGCACCTTCCCGTTTTGCACCAGATCGTTGAGTTTTTGCAGGGCCAGGATCACCCCCATGCAAAAACCGGCGGTTTTAGCGCGAACGACTCCCATTTCGAACTCTCCTGCCCGATCGGGGGAGGGACCCTGTCACCGGGGACATGTTCTGATTGCCTGTATCGTAAGAGGATGGGAACAGTCCCGATTCTTCCGGATGCCCTGTTGTTCTTCGGGTTTGTTTCCGCAGGATGTTCCGAACCGCCCCCCCGCGGTGAATTTAGCCAATTCGCCCCGAGAAATCTGTATTATTATATGGGGTAACAAACCTTTGGCGCAAGGAGTATTGATGTCGTCCCTCGATCAGGTTCCGGTGGTGGCCGAAGATACCGATCTGTCCGGAAAGGCCAAGAAACGCCTGTTTGTCGGCCTGGTTCTCGGAACCAGCAGCATCGTTTGCCTGTTCCTGGCGGCGCTCTGGGTCGTTCCGTACCTTGGGCTTTCCACGATTCATCCCGCGATTCCGTGGGTCTTCGGGATGCTGGTGCTGGCCATCATCCTGCTGGTCCTGTGGGTGTCCTTCGGATTGGTTATCAATATCCTGGTGGGCAAGGAACTGCCCCTGTTCAAACGGATGCGGGGAGTGACCGTCCGGCTCTACCTTCCGCTCATGACACTCGTGGGCAGGGCCCTGGGGTTGTCGAAGGACATGGTTCGGTCGTCCTTCATCAAAGTGAACAACGAGCTGGTCGCCTCCACGGTCAGAAAGTATACGCCGAACGAAATCCTCCTGCTGATGCCCCACTGCCTGCAAAACGCCGATTGCGGCATCAAGCTGACGTACGACGTCCATAAGTGCGCCGGGTGCGGTAAATGTCCGATTGCCGGACTGGTCGAGATCAGCGAGAAATACGGAATCGACCTGGCCATCGCTACGGGAGGAACCATCGCCAGAAGCATCGTCATCAAGAAGCGCCCCAAGCTGATCCTGGCCGTCGCCTGCGAACGGGACCTGGCAAGCGGCATCCGGGATGTCTATCCTCTGCCCGCATTCGGGATCCTCAACACCCGACCTTACGGTCCGTGTTTCAACACCCAGGTTTCCTTAGAGCAACTGGAAGAGTCGATCCGGACGTTCCTGCAGCCGCGCTATCTGCCGGAGGAGAAGCCGGCGGATGCGTATCCCGTGGTAAGATTGCACCGTCGGTAAAATCAGCAACGGGATGGGTACGGTGAAGATCCTGCCGCTGCTGATCATCGAAAAACCGTGGCAGACCGGTTTCTCCAGGCAATGGGAGCGGTGATGGAGGAATTGCATCATTTTCCGGGGGCAGCCTGGACGGCGACCAAAAACCTGGCCGACCTTACCACCGAAAGCATTTGACGATTCTCAAACGGGCACAAGAGGGGTTGTTCGGCGCCCTTTGGCGCCTGGTCTCTTCCGCCCCGGGCGCCCTCGTCATGTTCTGTGTCCTGCTGGCCGTGGTGTCCGTCCTGGCGGCTTCCCGGTACCTGGTGATGGACAGCGACCAGGACCGGCTGATCTCACCCGATCTCCCTTACCATAAAAAATACCTGGAGCAGCTGGAGAACTTCGGGGACCAGGAATACCTTTACGTCGTCATCGGGGCGGGTGGCACGGAGGAGGGAAAGAAAGCCGCATCCCGGTTTGCGGAGAGCATGGCCCGCCGTCTCCGCGATCACCCGGAGCTCATCCAGGCCATGTATTACCGCATTTCGGCAAAGGATTTAGGCGACGGAGCGCTTCTTTATGCGCCCCTCGAGGACGCGGGGAAAATCTCGGATGCGGTGCGGTTTCTGGCCCCTCATGCCAGGAAATGGTTCCAGGACGGCACGTTGGCCGGTCTCTTCGACCGCATGTCCGACCTGATAAGCGATGGAGAGGGTGGCCTGTCCGAGGTCGAACCTGCCGTTTTCGGGCAGACGCTCGCCGGACTTGCCGGACTGCTTGCGACCATCGACAATACCCTGCGGGGGAAACCGTCGGGCGACGTCGAATTCGATCTTGCCGGATCCGGATCCCGTTATTTTTTCACTTCCAACGACAAGCTTCTGATCATGCAGGTGTTGCCCAACAAGGATTTCGAAACCCTGGACGTCATCGGGGAACCTTTGAAAGCGATCCGGCAGGCCCTGGAAGCCACTCGCGTGGAATATCCTGGGGTCCGGGCGGGGCTTACGGGACGTCCCGTGCTCCAGGCCGACGAGATGCAGACCACGAACCGGGACATGATCCGGGCATCCCTGACCGCTTTCCTCCTCGTGGGGTTCCTGTTCGTGTTGATCCTGCACGGATGGCTGCGGCCCGTCCTGATCATGTTCTCCCTGGGGCTGGCGATGGCCTGGACGTACGGGTTCGCCACGCTTGCCGTAGGCCGGTTGAATCTTCTTTCCGTGGTCTTCGTCCTGGTTCTTGTGGGCATCGGCGTGGAATACGGGGTGCATATCATGATGCGGTACATGGAAGGCGCAAAAGGGGGCCTCGGGGTGGAAGGTGCGGTGCGGAACTCCATCTCCCGGACCGGCCCCGGCGTTCTCCTTAGCGCAACCACGACGGTATGCGCCTTCTACTCGGTCCTCGGCTCGGATTTCGTGGGGCTTGCCGAACTGGGACTGATCGGGGGAACGGGGATCCTGCTCTGCATGCTGGCCATGCTGACCCTGCTCCCGGCGCTGCTCCTGATCCTCGGAAGGAAAAACCTGCTCCCCGCCTCCGAGCCTCGGGTGGTCGCCATGCCTTTCCTGGAGCGGTTTTCCGATCGGGGGGGGCTGCTTCTGCTGATCATCGCGGGATTAAGCGTTGCCGCCCTTCCCGCCCTGTACAGAACCCGATTCAGCTATAATCTCCTGGAGTTGCAGGCAAAAGGGCTCGAATCGGTGGAGTACGAGAGGCGGCTGATCGAGGAGTCGGACGAGTCCACCTGGTATGCCATTTTTACTGCGGGAACCGCAGAGGAGGGGGAAAGCCTCTCCGCAACACTTGCGGGGCTGCCAAGCGTCGGCAAGGTGGAGAGCATCCTGGACTACGTTCCCGAACACCAGAAGGAAAAGAAGGCCCTTTTCGCCCAGGCTGCCCGGGAACTGGAAAATATCCCCGCTTCCGCCCAAGCGTCTTCCTCCCCCGAGCCGGATTCGCTGCTGCGGTCCTTCACCCGCTTTTCCTTCGCGCTGGAGGCACTGGAGGAAAAGCTGTTCGCCGCGGGAGCGGGAACGGAGCTGGCTCTCCTTGACCGGACTTTGGAGGATCTCCGATCGTCCGCGGATCTTCTCCGGCAGGACCCGGGAAGGGCCGCTCTCCTTACGGATCTTCAGGAGAGTCTCCGCCGGGAGGTCGAAACGGGTATCCGGCAATTGAAGCGATGGCTGAGCGCCGAGTCGGTGAATATTCATGATCTTCCCCCCTCTCTCCGGGGGATCTATGTAGGGAAGGACGGCCGCATGCAGATCAAGGTATCGCCGAAAGGGGACGTCTGGGATTTCGAGAACCTGGAGCGGTTCGTTGCGGAATTGCGCCGGGTGGACCCGGAGATAAGCGGCGTTCCGGTCGGTGTCCTCGAGGCCGCGTCTTTGATGCACCGGACGTTCCTTTCCGCCGCCGGCCTGACGCTGCTTCTGGTGAGCCTTATCCTGTGGGGGGCCACCCGTTCGCTGCGGCAGGTTCTGTTCACCCTGTTGCCCCTCGGAGTGGGCATGCTCTGGCTTCTCGAACTGATGGGATTTCTGGGGTTGAGCTTCAACCTGGCGAACTTTTTCTCGATCCCCATCCTCATCGGCAACGGTGTGGATGGGGGAGTGCACATCCTGGTCCGCTGGAGGGAGCTTGACGGGAAGGGGAGTCTCTTTTCCACCAGCACCCCCGCGGCGGTCGCGTTGAGCTTCGGGACGACGATGATCGGTTTCGGCGGCCTGCTGCTTGCCCATCACCGCGGCCTGGCCAGCCTCGGAGCGGTGATGGTGATCGGCTCCTTTACGAGCATGCTGGCCTGCCTCCTGGTCCTGCCGGCGGCATTGAAACTTTCGGGAACCTTTCTGAAGGAGTAACGCGTGGAACGCAATCCGTGGATGTTCCTGATCCTCCTGCTCGTGCTCGGCGGTCCCGCGGGGGTTTCGGCCGCCGACGTGCTGGACTTCGCGGTCATCGCGCCCGGGCAACCGGGTTCCCCCCGGGAGGCCCAGCCGGTCATGGACACACTTGCGGCGTACGTGCAGAAGAGCCTGGGGCCGGACGTCATCGTCAAAGGCCGGTATTTCAACGAGCGGAAACCGGCCCTGGAGTTTCTGCAACGCACCCCCCCCCGATGGGGGATCGTTAGTCTGGGCATCTATGCAGAGCACGCCGGGCGGTATCGAATGACCCCTATCGCATCGACCCGTCCCGCGGGGTCGGAAAAGGATAGATGGCGGCTCGCGGTGGACCGGGATGGGCCGGACGACTGGAAGGCCCTTCGGGGAACGGTCCAGGGGACGATCCTCTTTGAGAAGGAGGCGGCGTCCTGCCTCCTGTTCGGAAGCAAGGCAAAGGAGCTTCCGTTTTCCCTGGCCGGTACGCTTCAACCGCTTCGTTCCCTGCGTTCGGTCGCCGGGGGAAAAGCGGCGGGGGTCGTGCTGGACCGGTTGCAGTACGACGCCTTGAAGGCACTCCCCCTGGGAAAGCGCATCAAGATCATCCACGAATCGAAGGAGCTCCCGACGACCCCGGTGGTCTGGTTTGGCCCCCCGGACGAAAGGATGAACCAGTTGGCCGCACTGCTTGCCGGCATGCGGAAGGATCCGGAGGCGGAGGGGTTGCTTCGGCTTCTGCAAACAGACGGTTTCGGCCCCGCGGATCCCGACCTGCCGGGCCTTAAGGTTCCTGCCGATGCCGGTTGCTCTCCGTAGACTGATCGTCGCCGTTTTGCTGCTCGGGGGGTGCGCATACGCGCCGCCCAGGGTGCCTTCCGTACCGGGGAAGGCGACCGCCGAAGACGCCGCCCTTCCCGGAGGGGGAATCGTCCTCTGGGCGCCCTGCTCCCGGGAACAGGCGGATCGATGGGGGGCGGCCTCCGAATCCGACGGCATGGCGGCTTTGAAAGCCGCGAGCTGTTTTGTGGTGCTGATCGGTGAGGGAGGGGAGAAAGAGGTTCAACTCGCCGACGCCCGGCGCGGCCGAAAATTGGCCGAACGGGCGGTAGCGATGATTCCCGAAAGCGGGTTGGCTCATTATCTGGCCGCTTACCTTACGGGCCTGGAAGCGGAACGCGATCCGCTGCGCGGTCTGGATTTCGTCCCGGTCATAGAGCGCGAGGCGAAGCTTGCCGCGGAGCTTGCCCCGGGGGTCGACCACGGCGGCCCGGACCGGATGCTGGGGGAGTTGTACCTGCGAGCCCCGGGGTTTCCGATGAGCGTGGGAGATCCGGGTAAGGCGCTCTACCACTACCGGCGATCGGTCGACCTGGCGCCCGGATACCTGGAAAACCGGCTGGGGCTGGCGGAGGCACTCTTTCGCGATGAGCAGAACGCAATAGCCTGCGACGAGTTGACAAAAGTGCTTTCGGCAATGCCCCCCGAAGAAGATCTCCGGGCGACGTGGAGGAAGGCGATATCCTTGCTGGAAAGGTTGTGCCCCGCTCCGGTCGAGAAATGAGGAGTGTCCCATCGCTTCGCGGAAAGCCCCGCCCGGCAACCTTTCGTTTATAATTACCGGAGGAAACCTTCCCCCAGGAGCTGGAATTGGGTATTCCCGCGATCCAAAAGGCGCGCATCGGAGCCTATATCATGAGGAATCTGCTTGCGGGACGCCAGCGGTTCCCCCTGGTGCTGATGCTGGAGCCGTTGTTCCGGTGCAACCTCCGCTGCAACGGCTGCGGCAAAATCGCCTATCCGGAAGAGGTCCTTTCCCGGCGCCTAAGCGTTGAGGAGTGCGTATCCGCCGCGGAGGAGTGCGGTGCCCCGGTCGTTTCCATCGCGGGAGGGGAGCCGCTGCTCCATCCCGACATTGCGTCCGTCGTGGGGGAAATCACGGCCCGGAAACGGTTCGTGTATCTTTGCACGAATGCCCTGCTCGTGGAAAAACAGGCCGGGGAATTTTCGCCTTCCCCGTACCTTACGTTTAACCTTCACCTGGATGGGATGCAGGAGCGCCACGATTCGCTGGTCTGCTGCCAGGGCGTGTTCGACAAGGCCGTATCCGCCATCCGCCTTCTGGTCTCCCGCGGCTACCGGGTGACCACGAACACGACCTTTTTCGGGGGGGAAACCCCCGAGAGCGCTGCCCGGTTCTTCGATTTTCTGACTTCCTTGGGCGTCGAAGGGATGACCGTCTCCTCCGGGTTCGGCTATGAAAGCGCCGCGGACCAGGGGAATTTTCTGGGGCGCGACGGCACCAAGGAGTTGTTCCGGCGCGTCTTCGAGATCGGACGGGGAAGGGACTGGAAGTTCAACCACAGCAGCCTCTACCTGGAATTCCTGGCGGGCAACGAGAAGTATGCCTGCCTGCCGTGGGCCAACCCGACCCGAAACGTCTTCGGATGGCAAAGGCCCTGTTACCTGCTAAGCGACGGATACGCGGCCACATACAAGGATCTTCTGGAGACGACGGACTGGGAGAGATACGGGACGGGAAAGGACCCACGGTGTGCCGATTGCATGGTTCACTGCGGGTTTGAGCCAAGCGCCGTCATGGATTCGGTCAGGCACCCGCTGAAGGCTTTCCTGTCCCATGTCCGGGGAGTGGATTCGGGAAAACGGTGACGCTTCGAAGCCGGATCTTCCGGCCGGGTGGGGAAATTCCCGTTTCCTAAAATGGAATCGCGTACGTGACGAGGACCTCATTCTCCCCGGGGTTGTTGTCGTGGGTTCCGGCGTTGGAGATATGGGCCCACACAACGCCCAATCGGGACCCATTGTCGAACTGGTAGGATAGCGTGAACTCTTCCCGAAACTGGAAGATTCCCCCAAGGTCGACGCTGTCCCCTTGGTGATATCCCCCCAGGGACAGTACCGTGGTCAATACGACCCTCCGGTAGGAAAGGTCGACGTAGATTCCCCCGTATCCCATCAGCCCCCCGTCGGTATTGGCCACGATGCCGAGCGCCGGCCCGACGAAGAAAAGCTTCTTCCCGATTCTTACCTCCACCTTTCCCGCCAGGGAAGCTTCCCCTCCTTCCCCGGAGTTGAATACGCCGGCGCCGATATCGAAGAAATTCGGCCCGTCTCCGTGCAGATCGACCGGGCCGAGTTTACGGAACACGCTTACCGGTTCTGCCGCCAAGGAAGGACCCGCAATCCCCAATATCAGTGCACTCCCCAGCACAGCAAGAAAGAATTGCCTCACCAGGCCTTTCCTTTTCCCGACAGGATACGGAAATGATTGGACCCTCCGACTTGCTCGGTAAAACGTTGGGATGGGAAATCCGCACCTCATTCCTTTCCCGAGGCCCCATCGACCGACTTCCCGCGGTCCGTTCCCCGGGAGGCGAGCAGGGACAGAAAGTTCGTCCTCCCCTGAACCTGCCACGCACGCCTTAAGTTCCCCAGCGCGGCGGCAAACTCCTTTCTCCCGCGAGCCAGATCGAATGCCAGGGAGGGCCTGAGAAACAGTGCCCGCAGAAGGAAGAAGGGCAGAACCCTGCCGTTTTCGTCGAGGCATTCGAACAGTTCCCGGGATACGGACCGTTCCGCCGTGTCGCAGACGGCGCGTAGGACGAAAAACGGAAGGTTCGATTCGCCGGCCGCGCGGGCAACGGCAGCGCTTTCCATGTCCACGGCGAGGGCCTGCCTGTTCGCGAACAGGGACTGTTTCGCTTCCGGCGTCAAGGCGGCTTGCGGGGTGGTTACCACCGAACCGCGATGGACGGGAAGTCCTTCGGCAGCCAGCGAGGAATGGGCGATCTCCAGGCAGCCTGCGTCCACGGTCCATGCGGCGTCTTCGTTTCCGCCATTCTCGACGACTCTATCGGGAAGGATGAGGTCGCCGGCATGCAGGGAGGGATCGAGTCCCCCCGATACGCCGATGGCGGCCAGGGCGGTTGCACCCTCCGATGCGACCAGCCAGCGCGCCGCGGAGAGGGCTTTTCCGGTCCCCACGCCCGAGAGGACGCAGGTCACGTTCGCCCCGTCCGGAAGACGGAAACGGCGGACCCGGCGACCGGCAATGCGCTTCCAGCCTCTTTTTCCCAGAAGGGCTTTAGCCTCTGCGGAAAGCGCAACAACCAGTCCCAGGAGAGGCTCCATGGACTATTTCCGTGCCGGCAGGGGAAGATTCGGCGGTTTGGCAAGCTTCTCCTCGTCCTGGAGGGTGTTTCCTCCCTCGCGAATCCTCCGGTACGCTCCCAGGGCCCAAAGGGGGAAATACTGGCTGTAGCCGTGGTAGCGAAGGTAGAAGACTCTGGGAAATCCGGTGCCGGTATAGAGAGCCTCGTCCCATCCGCCCTTTTCGTTCTGGGTGCCGAGCAGATAGCCGATGCCGCGCTGCACTTCGGGGCTGTTTTCGCCGCCGCCGGCCAATAGGGCCAGTAGAGCCCAGGCCGTTTGCGACGCCGTGCTGTCCACATTTTCTGCGAGGGAGGGCGCGTGGTAGGTCCGGCAGCTTTCCCCCCACCCCCCGTCGGGATTCTGACGGGAGGCAAGCCAATCGACCGCTTTCCGGATGTAGGCCTGGGACATGTCCTCCCCCGCTTGACGAAGAGCCATGAGCACGGACCACGTGCCGTAAATATAGTTCACGCCCCATCGGCCGTACCAGGCCCCGGACGCCTCCTGCTCCCTTCGGAGGAATTTCACCGCGCGCGCGATGGGCGGAAAGTCTCCTTGATATCCGAGCATGGAAAGCATCTCGACGCTTCGTCCCGTGACATCCGAGGTGCTCGGATCAAGCAGTGCGCCGTGGTCTGCGAACGGGATGTCGTTTAAGTAGAGGTAGTGGTTGTCGATGTCGAATGCTCCCCAGCCGCCGTCCAAGCATTGCATTCCCAGGACCCAGTTCACCGCCTTGGCGATCTGCTCCGTCTTCCTTCCTTTCCGGAAAATGCCGGATCGGAACAGGGCGATGAGGGCCTTGGCCGTGTCATCCACATCGGGGTAGAAAGCGTTCTCGAACTGGAAGGCAAAGCCGCCCGGCTCGAGGGTGGGTGCCCGATCGGCCCAGTCTCCCCGGGCGTGGATCTGCTGCTCGAGGAGCCAGCGAACCGCGTCGTCAACGGCGGGATGTTCCTGGGAAAGCCCGGCTTCCAGCACGGCAGACAGGCACAGACAGGTGTCCCACACCGGGGAAAGGCAGGGCTGGCAGAAACTCTCGTCGCCCCGGCTCCGCAGCAGGTCGTCCACTGCTTTTATGCCCCGCACGAAATCGGGGTGCTGATCGGGATAGCCAAGGACTTTGAGCGCCATTACCGCGTTGGCCATTGCCGGGAAGATGCCTCCGATCCCCCCCTCCCCCTGCATCCGTTCGATGATCCAGCGTTCTGCGAGCCGAATCGCCTTTTCCCTTTTGGTAGTCGGCAGGAAACGGTCGATCCGTTTCAGCATGCGATCCAGGAGAACGAAGAGATTTTTCCGTAACCTGCCGGGGACGAACCCGTCGATGTCGTGAAGGGAATCGGGAGGGGACAGGAAAAGTTCCCGCACACCCTCTTCCGCCTCCAAGGGGCAGACCGGCTTCTTGGCATAGAGGATGAGCAAAGGAACGATCACCGTTCGCGACCAGTAGGAAACTTTCTGGAGGTGGAAGAAGAACCATTTCGGCAACAGCATGATTTCCGCCGGCATGGCAGGGGTGGTGCGCCAGGGGATCTGGCCGAAAAGGGCCAGGGCGATGCGGGTGAAGACGTTGACCCGGGAAGCGCCGCCAAGCGACAGAACAAGCTGGCGGGCCTTGGCCATGTGCGGCGCGTCGGGAGGGTCGCCCAACAGTTTCAGGGCGAAATAGGCCTTCACCGTGGTGCTGATATCGGAAAAACCGTCCGCGTACAGCGGCCAGGCCCCGTCCGGATTCTGCCGCCTGCGAATATACCGGCCGATCGATTCCCCCAGCTCGGGTTTGATGGCTCTTCCCAGAAACCGCTGAAGCAGGATGTACTCGGAAGGAATCGTTACGTCCGCCTCCAGGTCGAAGACCCAGTACCCCTCGGCGCCCTGGAGGGAGAGCAAATGGTCCATTGCCCGGGATATCCTCTCATGCAACCGTTCGGGAGAAATCGGGGGGTTATTGGGATTCTCACGGTTCGGGGGAAACCGTGGATGGGGATCTGCCGCACCGCGGTCTCCGTCAGGAGGCGGGTTTTCCGGATTCATCGGATATTGTGCGCCGAGGATCGGTTTCATTCCTTAGAATCTTACTCCCTGGATGTTGCGATCCTCAAGACGGAATACTCCGTTCCTTGCTGTCTT
>DAOUUI010000101.1 GCA_030668225.1 Deltaproteobacteria bacterium | reverse complement strand
GGACCTATATCGGCCTTGGCCTGCTCGGGATGGAAGAGCGTATCGCCCTCCTGGACGGGAAGTTGACCGTCTGGTCGGAGCCGGGGGAGGGGACGAGGATCAAGGTGTACGTGCCGATCCTCACGTGAGTCATTCAACGGGCTTCATCGATTTTCGGGCGGGAACATGTCGAAAACCAGAATCCTTGTCGCGGACGACCATGCTCTGGTGAGGGAGGGGATTATCGCCCTCCTGAAATGCCACGACGATATCGAGGTGCTGGCGGAGGCAGCGGACGGCAGGGAAACGATCGATAAGGCGGTAAAGCTTCGGCCCGACATCGTATTGATGGATATTGCCATGCCCGGTCTCGGCGGCCTCGAGGCGACCCTGGAGATCAAGAAGGCGAACCCCGATATCAAGATCCTCGTGCTGAGCCAGTACGACGACAAGGAATACATCAGCCGTCTGCTCAAGGCGAAGGTTTCAGGATACATCCTCAAACACGCCGTGGGCACCGACCTGATCTCGGCCATACGGGCGGTCGCAAGGGGGGAGTTCTACCTGTATTCCTCCATCGCCTCGTCCCTGGTCGACGATTACCTCAGTAATAAGGAAGTGGTCGTCGAGGACCCGTATGAGCGGTTGACCGACAGGGAAAAGCAGGTTCTGAAGCTCGTTGCGGAGGGAAACACCCATAAGGAGATCGCGATTCTTCTCAATATCAGCGTGAAGACGGCCATGGCCCATTTTTCCAACATCCAGGAGAAACTCGGCATACGCCCGCGGGCGGGACTGATCAAGTTCGCCATCCGGAGAAGAATCATTCAGATCGACTCCTAGTGCACTAGTTCCCCGCTAGAGTAGTGGTGCGTCGGGCCGGAAATGCCGGAACCCGTGTTTCCCCTCCGCGGTGAGGTAGAAGTAACGCCACTCCTCCTTCCACGAGGGCAGCACCACGAGGACCCTGGAACCCTGGCCCGGGTCGAACCGGACGATGTGCTCCGTGTGGAAGTGCCCGAGGACGACGAAGTCCACACCGGATGCGAACATCCGGAGGGCGAACTCGGAGGACTCCTTCTCCGGGAACGATTCCCGGAAGCGCACGTTGGTCCTTCGGAGCTTCCGCTCCATGTGATCGGCAAGAGGGAGCACCAGGGAGGACGGCAGGAGGGACAGGGCGCCGTAGGCGAAGCGGTTTTTCGACAGGGTCTTCCAGAACCGGTAGCCGAAGTCGGCACGGTTCACGGTGTCGCCGTGGGAAAGGTACACCCTCTGTGAACCCACCGCGACCTGCATCTCCTTTTCCGAGACGATTTGAAACGTGCTCTCCTCGTGGTGTTTTTTCAGATAGAAATCCCGGTTCCCCTCCACGTAATATATGCGAAGGCCCTGGCGCCGCAACTCCCGCAGGCGCTCGATCACAGGCTTCTGGAACCCGAAGGTAAGTTCCGGCGCACCGAACCACAGGTCGAAGATGTCCCCCAGCAGGAACAGGGGAACGTTTTCTTCCGAGGCCCTTTCCGCCAGGATCAGGAAATTGCGGGTGTGCAGGTCGTCCTGGCTCAGGTGGGCGTCGGAAAGAAAGATCGCCCTGTCCAGGGAGATGGGGCATCCTTTTTCCATACGCGAATTACGATAGCACAAGAACTCCGGGGGGAATCCGTTTGCGGCAGAAAAATGAGGAGGGAAGACCATGAGTATTGCGAAAGCGCACCGGTTGCTGGTCGACGGGAAATGGATCGAGGAAAAGGAGACGATGCCGGTCATCGACAAGTATACCGGGGAAACCATCGGAACGGTCCCGGTTGCGTCCCGGGAGACGGTGGGCAAGGCGATCGCCGCGGCCCACGAGGCGTTTCCCTCCTACTCGCGACTTCCCGCTCACAGGCGTTTCCGGATCCTCGAGAAAGCGAGCCGGCTTCTGGCTGCGAACCAGGAAGAAATCGCGGCGACCATCTGCAGGGAGGCCGGGAAGGCCTGGAAATACTCCTTCGGGGAAGTGGCGAGGGCGGTCGAGACGTTCCAGTTCTCCGCCGAGGAGGCCAAGCGCATCCACGGCGAGACGATCCCGATGGACGCAAGCGTTGCAGGCGAGGGCCGGATGGGGTTCTATCTTCGCTGCCCGGTCGGCGTGGTCTCCGCCATCACACCGTTCAACTTCCCGCTGAACCTGGTTGCCCACAAGGTGGGTCCGGCGCTGGCGGCAGGCTGCACGGTCGTTCTCAAGCCTGCATCCACCACTCCGCTTACGGCCATACGACTCGGGGAGATCCTGGAGGAAGCCGGCATTCCTCCCGGGGTGGTAAACGTCGTCGTCGGCCCGGGTGGAACGGTGGGGGAGTGGATGACCACCGACCCTCGGGTCGCGAAGGTCTCCTTCACGGGAAGCCCTCCGGTGGGGGAGGCGATCATCCGGAAGGCGGGGCTCAAGAAAGTCACGATGGAGCTTGGGAACAACTCAGGGACGATCATCGAGCCCGACGCCGATCTCGACGCGGCGATCCCCCGCTGCGCGGTCAGCGCTTTCGCAAACTCCGGCCAGGTCTGCATCTCCCTGCAGCGGTTGTACGTGCACCGGTCGATCGCAGAGGAGTTCACGAGACGATTCGTGGAGACCACGGCGAAGCTCAAGGTGGGGAACCCGCTGGACAGGGATTGCGATGTCGGGCCGATGATCGATGAGGCAGAGGCGGTCCGGGCGGAAAACTGGATCCAGGAGGCGGTGTCCGAGGGGGCGGAGGTGCTGATCGGCGGGAAGCGGGAAGGAAGGGTGCTGGTTCCCACGGTCCTCGTCAACGCACGGCCCGAGATGAAGGTCATGTGCCAGGAAGCGTTCGCCCCTCTCGTCTCGATCTACGAGTACGACAGCTTCGAGGATGCGGTGGCGATGGTGGAGGACTCCCCATACGGTCTGCAGGCGGGAATCTACACGAACGACCTACGAAAGGCGATGTACGCGGTCGACCGGATCAACGTGGGCGGTGTGATGATCAACGACACGTCCATCTTCCGGGTGGACCATATGCCGTACGGCGGCAATAAACTCAGCGGCCTCGGTAGGGAGGGGGTCCGGTTCGCGGTCGAGGAGATGACCAACATCAAGATGGTGGTGCTCAAGCCGTAGGGGAAGGAACCTTTTTCCGACAAAGCATCCGCAATTCGGAATATGATTTTCTTTTGCGCGTTGATTCCGACGGGGGGACGGCCACCCGGTTCATGAACGACTTGATTTTGCGGATCGAGTCGATTTCGCTTGCGTGAGGAATGCGATGAAGAAGTTCGACATCGTGGTGATCGGCGCGGGACCGGGCGGGTACGTGGCCGCGATACGGGCGGCGCAGCTCGGCCTGCGGGTGGCGGTGGTGGAGAGGGAACGTCCCGGCGGCGTCTGCGTGAACTGGGGGTGCATCCCCTCGAAGGCGATCCTCAAGAGCGCGGACCTGTACCAGCAGATGAAGAACGCCGCGGCGTACGGAATCGTCGTCGAGGGGCTCTCGGCCGATTACGGGGAAGTCATCCGGCGGAGCCGCAAGGTTGCCGAGCGGATGTCCAAGGGGGTCAGCTTCCTTTTCCGGAAGAACGGGATCGAGCTGTTCGCGGCGAGCGCCAAGGTCCTGTCTCCCACGACGGTAAGGGCCGGCGACGAAGAGATCGAAGCGAAAAACATCCTGGTCGCCGTGGGAACGGCGGTGCGCGGGCTCCCCGGCATCGAGCCGGACGGGAAGACGGTCCTCACGAGCGACGACGCACTCGCGCAGGAGAAGATGCCGGGCTCGGTCGTCGTCCTGGGGGGCGGCGCGGTGGGGGTCGAGTTCGCCTACATCTACCGGACGTTCGGCGCCGAGGTGACGGTTGTCGAGATGGAGGACCAGCTCCTCCCCCGCACGGACCGGGAGGTGGCGAAGGAGCTGGAGAAGTCGTTCCGGAAACAGGGGATCCGGGTGCTGACCTCCGCCCCGGCGAAGGGGCTGGACAAGGCGGCAGGGGAGCTTATCGTCTCCACGGGGGGGAAAGAGGAGAAACTCCCCGCGGAGAAGTTCCTCGTCGCCGTGGGAAGGAAGCCGCTGACGGAGGGGCTCGGTCTCGAGGCGTGCGGCGTGAAGCTTACGAAAGGACATGTCGAGGTGGACGATTCCTTGCGGACGGCGTGCCCGTCCATCTACGCGATCGGGGACGTCATCGGGGGGATGCTTCTGGCCCACGAGGCCTCCGCGGAAGGGGTGGCGGCGGCGGAGATCATTTCGGGGCTTGAGACCCGTCCTCCCGACCGGGACAGGATTCCGTCCTGCATCTTTTGTCAGCCCGAGGTGGCGACGGTGGGCCTCTCGGAGGAGGAGGCGAAGAAGCGGGGTATCCCGGTCAAGGTGGCGAAGTTCCCCTTCACGGCGCTGGGAAGGGCGGTGGCGTCGGGGCACACGGAGGGGTTTGTCAAGATGGTGGCCGAGGAGCGATACGGGGAAGTCATCGGGTGCCATATAATAGGACACGGTGCGTCCGACCTCATTGCCGAACCTGCTCTGGCGCGCACGCTCGAAGCGACGTACCACGAAATCGGCAGGACCGTCCACGCTCACCCGACCCTTTCGGAGGCGATCCGGGAGGCGGCGCTGATGCTGGGAGGCGAGGCGATCGACATATGACCTTTCAGGCGGAGGGGCCATGACCGAGCAGAAGGAGCGGGAACTCTATTTCTGGCTTCGCCTCATTCGGGAGTTCGAGGACCGGGTTTCCACCCTGGACAGACAGGGGAAGATCCAGGGCGGAGTCTACTCCGGAAAAGGGCAGGAAGCCGTCGTGGTGGGGGTGTGCCATGCCTTGCGGTCCGATGACTGGATCTTCCCGCTGCACCGCGACCTCGGCGCCTTCCTCGTCAAGGGGGCGGACCCGAACCGTCTGATGGCCCAGATCTTCGGCAGGCGCGACGGGTTCTCCAAGGGGAAGGACTCCTTCCTCCACGGGGGGGATTTCTCCAACTGCATCTTCGGAGCTACGTCGATGCTCGGATCCACCCTTCCCGTTGCGGCGGGAACGGCGTACAAGTTCAAGATCAAGCAGGAGGACCGGGTAGCCATTGCCTTCTTCGGGGAGGGGGCGAGCAGCCGGGGGGACGTGCACGAGGCGATGAACTTCGCCGGGATCTACAAGCTCCCCGTAGTATTCCTGTGCGAGAACAACTTCTACGCGTACTCCACCCCCAACGAGCTGCAGTTTGCGGTCGAGGACGTTGCGAGCCGGGCCGTCGGGTACGGGTTCAAGGGGGATGTCTGCTCGGGGAACGACCTTAACGAAGTGATGAAGGCGGCCCGGAAGGCGATCGAGCGCGCACGGACGGGGGATGGACCGACCTTCCTCGAGTGCAAGACGTACCGCTACCACGGGCACTCCGAGCACGACCGGGCCACCTACCGGAGCGAGGAGGAACTGATTACCTGGGAGAGCCGCGACCCCATAGAGCGATGGGAGGTCTATCTCGAGAAGCGGAAGTACGACATCGCCGCCATCAAGGAGGAGGTGGGGGAAAAGGTGAAGAAGATCGTCGACGATGCGGTGGCGTTCGCCGAGGCGAGCCCGGTCCCGGAGGGCCCGGAGGCGATGGAGGACCTCTACGCCACCCCGATCACGGAGGGATAGCCAATGCCGGTCACCTACATCCAGGCGATCAACCAGGCGATGCAGGAGGAAATGGCCCGGGACGAGAACGTGATGCTTCTCGGGGAGGACGTGGGCATCCTCGGCGGGGCGTTCAAGGCGTCGGAAGGGCTCCTGGAACGGTTCGGATCCGAACGTGTTCTGGACACTCCCATCTCGGAGGCCCTCATTGTCGGGGCGGGCGTGGGGCTTGCGATCCAGGGGATGCGCCCCATCCTGGAGATGCAGTTCATCGACTTCATCGCGTGCGGGTTCGACCAGATCGTCAACATGGCCGCGACGCTGCGGTACCGTCACGGCGGGCAGACCTCCTGCCCCATCGTCATCCGCGGGCCTTGCGGCGCCGGGGTTCACGGAGGGGTGTACCATTCCCAGAACCCGGAGGCATGGTTCTTCCACGTGCCGGGCCTGAAAGTGGTGGCGCCCGCGACCGCCCACGACGCCAAGGGATTGCTCAAAGCCGCCATCCGGGACGACGACCCCGTGATCTACCTGGAGCACAAGTTCCTCTACCGGCGGATCAAGGAAGACCTCCCGGAGGGGGATCACGTCGTTCCGATCGGGAAGGCGGCCCTCCGGAAGGAGGGGAGGGACCTCACCGTCATCACGTACGGTTCGCCGGTGCACGCGGTGATGAAGGCCGCAAGGGACATGGCGTCCGAAGTCGACATCGAGGTGATCGACCTGCGGACGCTTCTTCCGTACGACTGGAAGACGATCCGGGAGTCGGTGACGAAAACCGGCAAGGTGCTCATCATCCACGAGGCGAGGCTCACCGGCGGGATCGGCGGGGAGATCGCGGCGCGCATTGCAGGGGATCTCTTCGAATATCTCGACGGGCCGGTGATGCGGCTGGCTTCGAAGGACACGCACAACGCCTTCGCGGGTCCCATGGAGGAATACATCATCCCCAACCAGGAGAAGGTGACGGAAGCGATACGAAAGCTTGCGGCGTACTGAGTGGGCGGGGACACTCCTCTCCCGCATT
>DAOUUI010000162.1 GCA_030668225.1 Deltaproteobacteria bacterium | reverse complement strand
CCAACAGCATTCCGGCCAGAACATGACGGGAGGTCATGCTACCGCTCCTTTCCGGCCCGGCGAAGGGCAATCCTACCGGCATTTTCACACGTCGGGGAAGGGGGGACAACCGAAAGTGGGCGACTTCGTCCGGCAAGGAGGTTCCTCTAAAGGTGCGGAGCTCTATTGCCGATAAGGAAGATGTGAAGAAGAAACTTACCATAACGATCGAAGTGGATCCGGACGCCGGTGAGATCACCGTCAAGGACGATGCCGGGAACGAACGGCCGGTAAAGTCCATCGTGGTGTTCGGGGGAGATGCGGAACAGGGCATTCTCTACCTCTTCGGCTGGGGGGCTTCGGCCGACGCGGCATGGGCGTACAAGGAAGGATTTTTACACGCCAACGACTGCGACGACGCCCACATGAAGAATTTCTACAAGCAGTGCGCGTGTCACCTCGCCCAATGCCTCTGCCCGCGCGCCTTCCGCCAGGAAGTCGATCCCGAGGAACTGGTGGATCAGTGGGAGGCCGAGGACCGGGAACAGGGCACGTGGCATTAACCCGCTGAACGTTCGATATCCGCCTACGAAAATCTTTCGCCGTAGTCCGTCGTTTCCCGAAGAACGTTCTCTTCCAGGCGAATCCGCTGCCGGAGAACCAGGAGGTTCGCCAGGGAGAACGCGACGAGCGTGAACGGCGCCCGCAGAAGAAGGGGAAAAAGAAGAAACTCCAGCACGATGACGAGGTAGTTCGGGTGCCGGAAGAACCGGTAGGGACCGGCCCGGACGACCTTGCTGCCCGGGACGGAGACGATCCGCGTCGTCCACCTTCCCTTAAGCGTTGCGATGCTTACGTATCGCAGGGCGGTCACGGCGACAAGCCCGGCAAGGCAAGCGGTTGTCCGCGAGTCCAGGGGCACGCGCCACGGGTACGACTCCCAGGCAAGGGACAGGAAGAAAAAAGTGTGGAGGGCCACCATGACGGGATAGGTTTCCGGGTGGAACTCCTTCCCGCCACTGGCGATCAGGGCACGCCTGTTGCGCCGGCAAAGCGCAAGTTCGGCCATCCGCTGGAGAAAGAAAACCGCCAGGACCCACGCAAAGGACATGACCCCGTTCGCCCCCCGAATATGTTAGAATTTTCACTATTATACGAGAAACAACGGCTATCCCGCTGTGGAGATACCCGCCACGATGACTTTGCCCCCTTCTTCGAACTCCCTGTGCCGTTGCTGCGTCCTGCCGCGGGAATCGAAGTAATCCGTCAAGGAGACGCCTTTCATGATGAAGATGGTGAGAATCGCGATTGCGTTCCTGCTTTTGTCCGCCTCCCCCGCCTGGGCCGGGGAGATAAAAGGTACGTGCTTCCTCCGGTTCGTAGGGGTTTCCACCCTCCACGATTTCTCCGGAACGGTCCTGTGCCAGCCTTTCTCCGCAGGCCTCGTGAAGAGCGCGGACGGGGGGACGACCATTCCCGCTGTGGAAGTGGACGTCCTGGTGGACGGGATGGATACCGATAACGAGAGCCGGGACGACAAGTTACGGGAGATGTTCCAGAGCGACAGGTTCCCCCGCATTCACGGAACCGTGAAAGATATTGACGCGGACGGGATCCGACGGGAGGTCGGGAAAGAGGAGGGAGGGAAGGCGTTCTTCGATCTGACGCTTACGGTACGCGACGTGGAAAGGACCATCCAGGCCACGGTGACAAACTTGCGGGAAGAAGGGAACCAGGTCGGATTCGACGTGGAATTTCCCGTGTCGCTCAAGGAATTCGGTCTCAAGGCGCCGTCGTTTCTCGGGATTTTCCGGGTTCGCGACAAGCTTACCGTCACGGGGAACGTCCTGCTCGAAATTTCATCCAAGGAGTAGGGCCGCCGCCGGCACGGGCGCCCCGGAGGGATGTTCATGGGGACATGGATCCATCGGATCGATTCGCTTCTCCCGGAGTTCTCCTTCACCCAGGAAGAGGCGAGCGCAAAGATGCAGGAGTGGTCCCGGGACGAGCGGGAAAGGCGTCTCATTCGAGCCATCTATCGCAGTTCCGGCATCGAGCGCCGGCACGCAGTCATAAAGGATTACGACGGCGATGCCCCCGACAGCTTCTTCCGGGCAGGTCCCGACGGGTCCCTGAGAAGTCCGGGCACCGCGGCGCGAAACGCCATCTTCGCCTCCGAGTCCCGCACCCTTTCGGTGGCCCTGGCGCGGAAGGTCCTGGACAACTGCCCCGGGATCGGGGCGGGAGACGTAACGCACGTCATCACGGTCTCCTGTACGGGTTTCTACAACCCCGGCCCCGATTACTACATCGTGCGCGATCTCGGGATGTCCCTGGGCACACAGCGATACCACCTGGGGTTCATGGGCTGCTACGCAGCCTTCCCGGCCCTGCGGATGGCCGCCCAGTTCTGCGAGGCGGATCCGGGAGCCGTCGTCCTGGTCCAGTGCCTCGAATTGTGCTCCCTGCATGTTCAGTTAAACGGTACGGAAGACACGATCCTCGCGAACTCGCTTTTCTCGGACGGGGCCGCCGCCGCCATCGTCAGTGCGAGGGAACCGACACCCGGCCACAGTGCGTACCGGATCGACGGGTTCCGTAACACGCTCGTACCCGACGGCGAGCAGGCCATGGCCTGGCGCATCGGCGACCACGGCTTCGACATCGCCCTTTCCAGCTACGTTCCCAAGATCATCGGCGCCAACCTCAGGAAGTTCGTGGAGCCGTCTCTTGCCGCCATCGGTACGACGATTGCCGACGTGGATCTCTGGGCCATCCACCCCGGGGGGAAGTCGATCCTCGACCAGGCCCAGAGGAGTCTTTCCCTGCGGCCGGAACAGGTCCGGGAGTCGCGCGAGGTGCTTCGCAAGTACGGCAACATGAGCAGCGTTTCCATCCTCTTCGTGCTCGCGGAGATCCTGGAGCGGCCGGCCGAGGCCGGCGAGGAAAAGGTCTGCGCCGTCGCCTTCGGCCCCGGCCTGACGGTGGAAATGGCCCTCCTTGCCGCCCTTCGGGTCCCGTGCGCCGCGCCGGCCGGCACGAAAGGCGGGGCACGGGCCGCCGTCGAAGTCTAAAAGCCTGCACGTCCGATGACCACGGAGAGTAAGGGACCCTCCAACCTCCTGGCATTTTTTCTGTGGCTCTTGGGCCCTGGGCGTTACAGGGTCCTGGCGGTCCTCCTGGTCCTGACGGCGATCCTTCTCCTGGCGGCGCCCGTCTCCGCCGGGCGGGAGGGGGACCTCTCCCCCCTGCTCGACGCCTCCCGGGACGAGGTCGTCCGCAGCGCCACGGTTCCCTCCGCGCTGTTTCCCCAGGCCGAAGTACGGCTCATCCGTCGGGACGGGTTTGTCGTCATGCAGACCGTGATCGTCAGCCGGTGGTTCAAACGGGTCGTCGGCTCGATCCGCAGGAAGGAGTCGTCGGTGTGGACTCCCGGGCGAGCGGAGCATGGGGACTCGGAACGGTATGTCGACGCGCTGGAACGGGCGTATCGAACGGTGGAGGGGAGATTTCGGAAACAGGAAACCCGGGGTGACCGCCGGAGGAAGATGCTCATCGAGTTCATCCTGTCCGGGGAGACGGCCATCGTCGCCTTCCTCGACCCCGAT
>DAOUUI010000187.1 GCA_030668225.1 Deltaproteobacteria bacterium | reverse complement strand
TTCTGATCGATTTCCAGCGTGATCAGTCCCCCGTCGTTAATGTACGGGGTGAAGTTGAGAATGATCCCCACGTCTACGTACTCCACCGTCTCCGTGATCACGTCGGCGGCGCCGGCGACGTTGGTGACCTGCCCCGTGGTCACCGGAACCTGCTCGGCGACCTCGATCTTCGATTTCTTTCCGTTCGTGGAGATCACGATCGGGGAGGAGAGGATCGAAACCTTCCCGTCGTTGGCCAACGCACGGACCGACCCCATCAGCCGGTCGGTCTTCTCAAAGGCGTAGATAAGCCCCTGGGAAACAGGCAGGCCGGGGATTCCGACAGAGACGTCGTGGGTCCAACTCCCCGACTGCGACATATATTTCCAGTCGACCCCGAGCCGGAGCGCGTCGTCCAGCTTAACCTCCGCGATCAGCACCTCGAGCAGGACCTGGAGGGGGTAGACATCGATGACTTTCATTACGTTCATCAGTGCGGCATACTCCGAGGCGCTCCCGCGGATGATGATCGAATTGTTCGTCTCGTCCATGATGATGTCGAAGGCCCCGGCGCCTTCCATCGCGCCCTCTTCCTGCACGGCGGCGGTCTGTTCCTTCTTCCGGGAGAAGACGCCGGCGGGCTTGATGACGGGTTCGGCCACCTTGGGCTTGAACTCGGTCGGCTTGCCCGCCCCGGCCCCCGTCTTCCCGGGGAAGAGCTTGTTCATGATGGGCATGACATCTTCCACTTTGCCGTGTTTCATGCGGTACATGTAGACCGTGCGGGAGGTGCTCGAGGACTCCTTGTCGAGCTCGCCGATCCACCGCTCGATGTTTTCCATCGTCTTCGGGGAAGCGGTGACCACCAGGAGCGTGTTCATCCGCTCGAGCGGGACGAAGTTGATCCCCGAAGGCTTGCCCCCCTTCGCCCCGAAATCGAGGGCGCCGAAAATATTCTCCAGGGTTTTCGCCATCTCTTCCGGATCCAGGAATTTCAGGGGAAACATCTTGACGCCCGCCGCCCGGAAGGCGTCGGCATCGAAGAGTTCGACCAGCTTTGCGTGCTTCTCCATGTTCCCCTCGGTGTCCACCACCAGAACCATGTTGGCGCGGGGGACCTCGGTCACGTCACCGCCCGCGGAAACGAACGGTTTGATCACCTTGGCCATCTCGGCCGCGGCAATGTACTGGAGCGGGAAGGCGCGCATCACAGGACGATTGAGGAAGGGTTCCCCTTTCTTCCCTTTCCGCTCCTCGGGCATAAGGGGCTCCATTTTCACCTCGGCCATCGGAACGATATGGTAGATCCCGCCTTCCAGGACGGCCGTCGCGCCGTTGATCTTCAGGATGGAGAACAGAAGTTCCAGCGCCCCCTCCTTTTTGACGCTCCCCTGCGTGTGAACGTTCACCACGCCGCGGACGCGCGGGTCGATCAGGTAATTGATCCCCGCCATCCGGCCGAGCGTGTGGATCACCTCGTAGATATCCGCGTTGTTGAACTTGACGAGGAACCCGGCACCCGCTGCCCCTCCCGGGGCCTGCGGGGGAGGACCGGCCCCCGCGGGAAGGGCGGGGGGAGCCTGCAGGCTCGGGCGGGGATAGACGCCCCGGGGGGGGTAGCGGGGTCCGGGAGCCGGGGAGATCTGCCCCCCTGGTACCGGAGGTTGCCCCACTTCTTCCCCGGGCATGTCCGCTTTTTCTACGGGTTCCGCTGTGTTGAACCCGGGCGGCATATCCGGTTGTCCACCCGGAACGGGCGGCATCCCCGGAATCGGGGCAGGCTGCACGGCTTCCATTGGCGGACCTTGCGAAGGCGGCGCGCCCGGGACCTCGGAAGGGGGTGCGTCTGCCGCCGAGGGGGGTTGCGGAGGCGGTGTGCCCGGAACCTCGGAAGGTGGTGCATCCGTTGTCGGGGGGGTCTGCGAAGGCGGCGTCCCCGGGTCCGGAGATGGCTTATCGGCTTCCGCCAGCAGAATCACGGAGGTGCCGTCCCCCCTTCCCCCGGCTGCATCCCCTCCCCGGCGGGTATCCGCCGGAAGGTTCGCCGCAACCGCTCCGGATACGAAACTCATGAATGCGAAGATTGCCAGAACACGGATTTTCATCCTGCCCCCCTCAAGTCATTTATCGGCGCCCCGGCGTATAACTTCGGGGGTAATTTCTACGTCGTTGAATCCGCCTCTGCGCCGCATTGGGTACCTGTGTCGACGTCGACGGAGGAGCCGCTGCGGACGGGGGCGGCTTACCTGCCCCGGGAGTCGGCCTTGCGGAGGATGGGGATTTAGGTTTTGCGGCGGAAGAAGCGGGTGCCACCTGCGTCCGAAGCGGAGCCTTCCCCACGGCCTTCGGTCCTCCCGCGTACAGAGGGAGCGTGAACTCCCTG
The DNA here is from genome assembly GCA_030668225.1 of Deltaproteobacteria bacterium. Taxonomy (GTDB): domain Bacteria; phylum Desulfobacterota; class Deferrimicrobia; order Deferrimicrobiales; family Deferrimicrobiaceae; genus CSP1-8. The sequence continues at coordinate 318 of DAOUUI010000187.1, read as the reverse complement.
TCGTCGGCCGTGAGGACCAGGCCGTCCTGGTTTACCTCCTTCACCTTGAAGCCGGACAGGCTGTCCCCGGCACCCACCTCCCACCTTTCACCCTTGCTGGCCCCTTTCCCGACGACCAATGCCACCATCTTGTCACTCTCCATGAGAACGCCCAGGACGGTGTACCGGGAAAGTTCCGCCTCGTAGTTTTTCTGCGGACCTTCCGCGGACCCCACCTGGTAGGGCCGCCTGTCCGGCCGGAACACCGGCCTGGCAAGCAGGGAAGACAGCCCGGAGTACGCAGCATCCTCGGGGCCTGTCTGCGGTTGCGCCGCAGCG
>DAOUUI010000223.1 GCA_030668225.1 Deltaproteobacteria bacterium | reverse complement strand
CAGACGGGGAACCTTAGCGGTGTCCCTTCGCCTTCCGAAGCGCCTGTGCGAGGTCCGTGACGAGATCGTCCGGATTCTCGATCCCGACGGACAGGCGCACGAGCCGGGGGGTGAGGCCCACCGCGGCCTGTTCCTCGAGGGGGATGTCGGCGTGCGTCATCGTGGAGGGGTGGGTGATGAGGGATTCCACGCCCCCGAGGCTTTCGGCAAGCAGTATGGTCTTCAGGGCGTTCAGGAAGGGCGGGACCGCAGATTTCCTGGGCAGCTCGAAGGAGATGACCGCGCCGGGGCCGTCCGCCTGCGAGAAATGCAACTCTCGCCTGGTATGGCCGGGAAGTCCCGGGTAGAAGACCTTCCGGACGAACGGGTGTGCGGCGAGAAAAGCCGCGATGACTTCCGCGTTCTGCTGGGCCCGGGACACCCGGACGGCAAGCGTTTTGACCCCCCGGAGCAGAAGCCAGGAGTCGAAGGGGGACAGGACTGCCCCGACCGCCTTCTGGGCGAAGTGCATTCTCTCCCCCAGGTCCGGGTCGACTGTCACCACCGCACCGCCGATCAGGTCGTTGTGTCCGCCGAGGAACTTGGTGGCGCTGTGGACCACCATGTCGGCGCCGAGGGCTAAGGGCCTCTGCAGGAGGGGTGACATGAAAGTGTTGTCCACGACGGAGAGGATCCCCTTTTTCCGGGAGATCCGTGCGACCCCTCCGATGTCCGCGATCTTCATGAGCGGGTTGGTCGGTGTCTCGAGAAAGACGGCCCGTGTTTTTTTCCGCATCCTTTTTTCGACCGCCCGGGGGTCGCCCATGTCGACATAGTCGAAGGCCAGGCCGTAATGCTTGAGGATCTGCTCGAAAAGCCGGTAGGTGCCTCCGTACAAATCGTCGGAGCAGAGGATATGGTCGCCCGTCCGGAAAAGCGTCATCACGGCCTGGATGGCCGCCATCCCGGACGAGAAGGCCACTCCCCGCGTCCCTCCCTCGAGATCGGCCAGCGCCGTTTCGGCCGCCTGCCGGGTGGGATTTTCCGAGCGGGAGTAGTCGAAACCGCGATGCTTGCCGAACTTCTCGTACCGGTAGATGGCCGTTTGGTAGATGGGGACGCTGACCGAGCCGAAAGCACGGTCGGCATCCACTCCCGCCTGCGCCGCGAGGGTATCGATCGACCGTTTTCTCTTCAGTTGCAATCTCTCCTTTCGGGTCAGATGAAGTACATGGGGTTTCGCTGCCCTCGTTCCGCCGCCTCCTGTTCTTCCCGCGCGAGGTCGGCGAGCGTCCAGCGGTTGAGCGCCGCCTCGATGGCTTCGGAAGTCTCCCGGACCAGCCGGAAAACCGCGGGGGACAGTTCCTCCCGGGGAAGCCTTCTTTCTCTCCCCTTTGGAACCTTGGGCGGAACGACCGGTCCTTCGATTGCCTCGATGATTTCGGAGGAGCGGACCGCCTCCGGGTGCCGGGCGAGAAGGTAGCCGCCCCCCACGCCGCGCCTGCTCTGGACGATACCGGCGTTCTTCAATTCGAGCAGGATCAGTTCCAGGAACTTTTTCGGGATCCCGTTCCTCTCCGCCAGTTCCTTGATCTGGAACGTGGTCCCTTCCGGGTGGCGTGCCGCGTAAATGAGCGCCTTAAGAGCGTATTCCGTTTTTTTCGACAGCCGCATCTTCCCTCCGGCCCTTATACGATAAACCCGATTGTATAAGTAGGGATTTGCCTCGTCAAGCGCCCCCCCCAATCTTTTCAACATCGGAGGTCGTGCGAGAGACGCCAGGCTCCGATCCCGTTTCCTTTGGCGCTATTGCCCCGATGCTGTTCCCGACGAACAGCATGGCCGGGGATCTGACTTCCATCT
>DAOUUI010000230.1 GCA_030668225.1 Deltaproteobacteria bacterium | reverse complement strand
TTCGAGAGGAGAAGAACGAGGAACGTTGCGAACAGGATGCCCGAACCCGCCTGAATGCGGAACAGGGTGAAATCCGAAAGGCCTGTTTTTTCCTGTGGGGGGGACATCTCTCCTATTATATTTGTCCTTTCCCGCTTAAGGCGCGTTAATTCTCGTCAACAGGTTTACAAAACTTCTCCCCTCATGTTGTATAAATCTATATAGCTGATTTTTAGGGTCAATCCCCTCCGCATTGCGCTCGCCTTTCACATCCATGGGGGTTCCCCATCGATGGAACCGGAAAACGGGGGGGGTCTTTGGGGGAGGACGGGTATCGGGGCGGACAAAACGGTCGTGCGGTCCGCGAGCCACTTTGGCGAGAAAAAACGGGAACTAAAAGGAACGATTCCGAATCTCTATCTTTATGGATTGGGTAACCCGATGACGACGTTCCCCCTCCTTGCGGTCAGGAAGAGGCGTTTCGGCTTCTTTTTCGCCTTCCTCGCCTTCTTTGTCTCCCCGTTGTTCCTTTCCCAGGCAGCCTACGCAGGTCCTCAGAATAAATCGTATCCGGTGCCGGACACCGGCAGTAAAGAGCCGGAACGGAAGGTGATTCTGCCCGCATCGGAAGAGGAGCTCGACCAGGGAATTGTCCGCCTTCAGTCCCGCCTGCGGGAGATCCGGTCACGGGCGATCCCGTCCGCGGGAGAAGGAACGAATGGCAAACGCAATGGCATGGCGGCCGCACTTCCGGAGGAGGTCGCGGAGTGGAAGCGGCTGGATTTCGAGCTCATCTACCTTCTTGAAAGTCATCTAAACGCCTTAGAGGACTTAAAGGAGATCCGGAAAGCGAACGCGGAACGCGCGGTAAAGCGAAACGAATGGCAGGGATTTGCGGAACCCCCCCCTTTCCCGGTCTCTTTCCTGGAAGACCTCTACGATGCCATCAAGGACAAGCAGTTCGAACGGAATATGGTCGATGTCCGGAGGGAGATCGCCGAAGGCCAGCTGCGGGAAACCTTGAAGGACCTGGAGCATGCCGGAGCGGAGCTTCGGCTCACGGAGGAGCGAATTGCCACCGGGAAGGAAGAGGAACACAAGGGACGGGCGTTGTGGCTGCGGGACCTGGCCAGGCGGCGGTACGAGCTTGCCGAGGTGGGCGCCCTTTCCCTGGAGACGCAAAGGCTCGTGCTCGGGGAGGACCTGAGCGGAAGGCGGGACTATATCCCGTTTCTCGAACAGCGCTACAGGCTCGCCGCGTCCGCGTCCCCCTTTTCCAGGGCGGACCTGGACCGCAAGCTTCAGGAACTGGAAAGTCCGAGAAAAAATTTAAACGAACGGCTGAACCGTGCACTGGGGGAGGAGGAAGCGGCAAATCAGGCCCTGGAAAAGTCGAGGGACGTCCTGCACCGGGCCCAGGAAGGAAGTCCTCCCGGGAAGGAGCCTGGCCTCTACCAGCGGAAAGAGCTCGAACTCCTGAAGAATGCGCAGGAAGCGCAAAAAGCCCGGCTCGACACGACCAAGCTTAAGGTCGAAATTTACAAGGAGATGCTCCGCCACTTGACCGTCGAACAGCAGGTCTGGGAGGACCGGTACCGGCGGGGGGGGGAAGGCACCCCGGAGGAGATCAGGAAATTGTCCGGAGAGACCCGGCAGACCCTGGAGCATATTCGCCTCTGGAAAAACAGCCTGGAGGACGGCCTGGACAAGCTGGCTCCCCT
>DAOUUI010000096.1 GCA_030668225.1 Deltaproteobacteria bacterium | reverse complement strand
GAATCCTTCGTCCTTATCTGGGCCAGGTAGGCAAACCCCAGGACCGTCTGTGTCCGGGCGATACCGGGGTTTTGCCCCGCGGCCTTCTTCGCTTCGCCCAGCGCCTCGTCCAGCCGGCCAAAGGAAAGGAGGAGCTCCGATAGCCTCGCCCGGGCCAATGCGTTCCCGGGTTCCGTTTTCACCGCTTCCTCGAGAGTCGAAAGGGCCCCCTCCAGGTCGAAATTCGCCTGCTGCGCGTAGGAAAGGGCGACTCTTGCGGTGGCGGATTTCGGGTCCGACTCGACCGCTTTCTTCGCCAGATCGAGCGCCGCCCCCTTCTCGTTCTGCGCGACCGCGATGACCGCCTGCAGGGCGAGCGCATCCGCGTTGCCCGGATCATCTTTAAGGGCCTCGTCGATCTGCGCACCGGCCTCCTCGACTCTGCCGACGGCGAGAAGGGATGCCGCACGGTCCCGCCAGTCTGTCGGGGCGCCGGTACGGGTCGCGGCCACCACGGGGTAGAAAAGTGTCCAACGGACCGCGTCGCCGGGCTTGCCCTCGATGCGGAGAACCGGCGCCTGGCCAGCTTCTGCCACGGCCGACTGCCCGCTGTGAAGCGTGACTTTCCCTGCGTCGTTTGCCGCGGTGAGCCTTCCCTCGAACACCGTCAGGAGGGCCCTGTCCTTTTCCACGCCGATGAAGAACTCCGTCCCCTCCACGCCGGCGTTTACGAAGGGGGTATTGACCTGGAACGTTCGCGGAGTGCGGCTCATGAAATAGGTGCCCCCGAGGAGCACTTCCAGCCAGAACTCCTTCTCCCTCTCGGGCGCCTTGAAGATGATCTCCGTATTCTGGTCGAGACGAAGGGTCGTCTCGTTGATCAGGAGAAGGTCTGCCCGGCTTTGCTCCATTACCCGAACGGCATCTCCCGGGCAGAACGCGTCCTTGCGCTTGACCGGCTCCCAATCCGTAGCGCCCCCCTTCCTGGCGTTCACCTCTCCCTGCACCGAGACGGCAACTGCAACCGGCTTCTCGCATGTCCCGGCGACGGCTTCGCGGGAAAAGTGCGGAGACGCCAGAACGACAGTGGCAATGAACACCAACCTCGTCAGATAACGTAATCTCGCCATCCTTCTCCCTCCTTGAAGGGCCTGCTTCCCGCCTTCTCTTAACCGTTTACTTGCTCCTCATGTGTACAACACCGTCCCACGAATCCCCGGGCGGGCTCTGGGAATACCGAGCGCAAAGATTCAGGTAGAAGAGCGAGGGACCGTCTCCCTCATGGATTTTGAGCGTCTCGTTAAATATCCGGGTCGCCTCGTCCCAGGATTGACGGCGGAACGCCTCGATCCCTTCCGAGAACCGGGCGCAACAGGCCCGTTGCCGGGGACTGGAATCCTCGTGACGGGCGACCAGTTCGTGCACGTTTACCGGCCTGGATTTTCCTGCAAGAAGGAACATCCCCAGATCCCGTGTCAGAAAGCCGTTTTCTACGGAACACACCTCCCGGGAAACCAGGATGCGCGTTCCCAGGTATTTGTTGAGTCCCTCGATCCTCGTCGCCGTGTTGACGATGTCCCCGACCGGCCGGTATTCGAAATGCTGAGCGGCGCCGACGTTTCCGAGAAGGATCTCCCCGGAATGCAGACCGATGCGGGTGGGGAGCGCCATCTCTTCCTGGGACTTCCTGAATTCCCGCATGGCGCTGGAGATCTCGAGCGCGGCCTGGCAGGCGTTTCTCATGGGAGCGGTGTCGTCTTTGGCAGTCAGCCACAGGGCCAGCATGGAATCCCCGACGACGTTTGACACCATTCCTCCCCGGCGTTTTACGGGATCGAATACCGCCTCGTAATACCTGTTCATGAATTCCGCGAGGTCCTTCGGGTCAAGCGACTCGGCAAGGGAAGTGTACTGCTCCGCGTCCGTGGCAAGGCAGATGCCGTTTACGAGCCGGTTTTTCACCGGGAGGCCCGACACGTTCTCCGCCAACTCGTCCACAACGTGGACGGGAAGGTATTGCTCGAAGGCCCTGCGGAAATGTTTCCGCTGCCGTTGCAGATCGACGAAGTTCCACGCCACGGCCCCCACCAGGACGAGGGGCGCCTGGAATACCAGGGGGAAAACGACTGGATACCACATGCCCGCGGTGGCGAATCGGTATTCCGCCGCACCGAGGTACAGAAGGGAAAGTGCCGCCACTCCCGGGATGGAGAAGGCGGGGCGAAAAGCGAAGGAGAGAATCCCCACCCCCAAAGCCCACGCGATCAGCGTGGCGACGTGGTAGTGAAACGGAAGCGTGCGGATCGGCATGTCCTCGACAAGGTTCGCAAATGCCGTCGCCGCGATTTCCACGCCGCTTAAGTCCACCCCGTTCTCCTTCGTGTACACCGTGTAGAATCCGTCCTTCTGCGAGAGTTGCCGGGATTCCGAGGAGCCGACGAATACGGCTTTTCCCGCAACCTCTCCCGTCGACGGGTTGCCGGGCCCCTCCGTACCCCCGAGTGCGAGTGCCCTGTAATACGGGATGGTGGGAATCGTTCGTATCGGACCGTAGAAATTCAGGAACTTGCTGACGCCGCCGCCGTACAGGTGGATGAGCGACCGGAGGATCCGGCGTTTTTTCGGATCCGCGGACCGCAGTGGGGGACTGTCCAGCGCATCCAGCATCTTTTTCTCTGCCAGAGGGTCCTTCTCGAAGATCTCCCGTATTTCCCGGATCATCCCTCCTACTCCCCTCGAGCGGACCATTTCCTCTCCGGAACGAGGGAGCTTTTCCGCCCGTGCGGGAAAAACCTCTTCCAGGAGGCGGAGAAAATCATCGGTCGCGGGAAGCGCGTACAGCTGGAACGCGACTACCGGCAACGTGGGCGCGGGGGTATCCCCGACCGTATCCCGAAAGGTCCAGTCCCGGCTCACCTTGACGGGAACCTTGGGGAGCGGGTAAGAAGATGTGGCGACGGAGGCGTCGGCCAGGAGGGAGATCGGGGGGATTTTCCGTGCGATCTTGACCTCCCCCGCCGGCCTCCCCCTCACGTCCGTCAGATAAACCTTCTCGGACTGCAGGCGCTCGCACAACACGACGTTGTTCGCCTTCCGCATCGCCTCGGCGAACGCCAGGTCGCCTTCCAGGTCCGCGTATTCCTCGAAAAAAACGTCGAACGCGATGACCGCCGCGCCTCTCTCCACCAGGGTTTCCGTGAGGAGGGCATGCAGGGAGCGGGGCCAATTCGTTATGTCAGGGTCCTGTTCGAGGCGGTCGGCCGATTCCTTGTCGATGCTGACTACGACCACGTCCGGGGGAGGTGTTCGGTGTCCCCTCAGGCGGAACAGAATCTCCAGCCCGAAGTTTTCCTCGAGGGTAAGGCCTACGGGGGTGCTGCTCGCAATGATCCCCAAAATGCCGGCGGCGACTCCAAGCAATGTCCCCTTGGTAAAACGAGACAACATGGGCGCGTTCCCCCGATACGGCGTGTTATTCAGTTTATCTTGCTTGCTCGCTTCTCCTGAATCTTATTCATTGCGAATCGGAACACACCCGTCGCGATATGTTCGCCTGGACGTACCCTACAATGCCGGAAGTGACAGATTGGGGACCGATTCGATTTCTTGTTGAAATCGATCCGTGCAGGAAACGGAGAGGAACCACAAGAGGATGCAATACAAGGAAAGCCTTCCTGATTCCAAACCGGCCTCCCCGCCCCTGCGGGTGGCGAAACCTGTTACCAATAAGGAGTTTACGCTGTTAACGATAATAAAAACATTAATATCAATATACTGTCAAGGCAGGGGTTTCCCGGCAGGGAAGGAAATGCCTATGGAGGAGACTCGCGTAGAACGCTTTTTTAGTTGCTCAGGCGGACCACCTTCAGCCCCCCCAAGCCGGAGGCGACGATCAGCAATCCGTCCTTGTACGCCACGTGGTTCACCGACTGCAGGGCGCTGAACTGCAGTTGCCCAAGAACTGTTATCGTGGGGAGAGGGAGAGTCTCGTCCCAGTCCTGGTCGAACGGGGTGTCCGCCCAGGCGACGTAGACGCCTGCCTCCCCATTGGAGATAAACAGGAGATCCCCTTCGGCGGAGACGGCGTTCGTTACGACGACATCCCGGGGCAACCCGAGCACATTGTTGTCGGGAAGCGGCACATGCCCGAGGACGTTTCCCGTGGCAAGGCTCAACACCTGCACGCCGTTGTCCCCCGCGGCGATGATCGCCTTCCCGCCGATGACCTGCACCGTCGATTTCGATTCGGCGATGTTGGCCCCGTCGAACGGAAAGACGTTTTCCAGGGCCATGGTCGCCTCGTCATATACGGAAATCTGCCCCGGCGTGCCTTGCACGACCACCACCTTCCCGTCATTGACATCCACCCACCGGGCGTCGTGAAGGCCGAACGAATCCTGCATGGCCAGGCTGGCGGAGTCGAAAACGGAGAGGGCACCGTTGTCTCCCGAAGTCGCGTAGACCCGGCTTCCCTGGAACACGGCGCTGGTCCCGGCGTAACTCGTAAGAGGCGCACGGCCGTTCCCGTCCAGGATCAGGCTCACTCCCTGCAATCCGAGGACTTCGAATACGGCGGGATACGGAAACGCACCGTCCCCGCAGGCTTGCGCCGCATAGACATGCGTGTCGTTGTATGTCACGGAATTCACGTCTGCGTTATTGAAGAGCGCTTCCGATTTCAGTGTCACATTTTTCTCGGTGGACACGAGGAACACATCGATCCCACCCAGGTATTCCGCTCCTCGCATGTTGTAACTGACCACGGCCTTGTTATTGCTCATGGCGATGGAAGTCGCCTGGAGGACCTTCCCGTCGATGGAAGGGGGCAAGACCTCCGCCGTAAGCCTTAAGGAAAACGACGGGGCCGCCGCCGACCTCGCGGCGCCCATCACGGATGCATAGCCGACCCCGGTATCGTCGACGGGAACGTCCACGTCCGTATCATTCTGTCTCCATGCAATCGCAGCCTCATCGTTGGTGATGGAGATATGGTCGTTCGCCTGGTCTCCCGGGCCGAGCGCAATATCTCCTCCTCAGCCGCAGGAAAGATGGACCGTCGCGACGATGAGAAGGAGCGGCAGGAGGTACTTCTTCCCGCAGAACATGGTGCCTCCCTTTTCCCCTCCCGGACACCGGGAGAGATATTTTCCCTTTTATTTTTATCAGCGGGAATCCGGGGAGACTTTATCTCCTTTTCCAGAAAACGCCGAATCCTGGCATTCCCTTTATTTCCGGGGTGTTTTTCCTCTGCCTGGAGATGCCTGGAACAGGGAATGGGTCCGATCGGAACGGAAGGGAAGCCGGAGAGACCGGTTATCGATTTTTCGTGTACGTGATAAGAAGCTGGGGACGCAGCCCGGGATCCGGATATTCTCCGGAGGCAAAAAACCGGTTGCTGTCGGCACTGGCCGACGTGTCGGCGTCGATCACCATGACGAAATCCATCCCGGGTCCTGCCACCCACTCCGCCACCATGCCCGTGACATCCCAGGAGACCCACCGTTGCGTCTTGCCGCTGGTGGAGGACGCTGCGGCGGGGGAAACGGCTTCCGCTCCCCCGTTTTGCCCGCCGGGCCAGGCAGAGATACCGTCGTACCGGTTCCATGTGGCGAATTCCAGATCGGGAGAGACGCCCGTCACGCTCGACACGTTCACCGTGTATGTGTTGTCCCCTCCGCCGTTCTCCTCCGCGACATAATAGAGCCAGAGAGTGGCATTCTTGACCGTAATGTCGGTGGGAAGACCGGAAAGCTCCCAACGAATGAACCCGCGATTTGCTACGTTGTTCTCCTTCCAGGTATAGGTGCGAATCAGGGGATCGGCAAAGTAGTTGACAACGGAATTCACGCCGAGATTGACGAAGGTGTCTTCGTATTTCCCGATTTCCACCGTGAACGTGTCGGCAGGATTACCCTGTTCGGCAAGCGGCAAAGGGGCCGGGAGAGAGGATAATTCCTGCTGCGTCGAATCGTGTGGATATCGTCGATATGTGATCACCAGCTCGGGGTGCAGCTTGGGATCGGGATGTTCCCGGGACGCGAAGTGCCGGTTGCTGCCCTCCGATGCCGCAGGGTCAGGATCGATGGCCATTCCCTGATTCGTCCAGGGCGCTTCCACCCATTCCTGCACCATGTTCGTGACGTTCCACACCACCCACCCTCGGTTTTTCCCCACGGCCACGGCCGTTTCGACCGGAGCGAGATTTTTCGCACCCCCATCCGCACCCCCTGTCCAGGAAACGATGTTATCGGGGGAGTTTCCGGTTGCCTGCCCGATGTCTACGTTTACCCCTGCCACCTTCGCCACGCTCACCATATAGGTGTTGTCTCCGCCTTCCCCTTCCGGGTCGACGTAATACAGCCGGAGACTGGCATTTAAGACCCTGGCGTCGGCCGGCAAGGAAGACAGATCCCACTTGAGGAAACCGCGCGTCGCCGCATGGCCGGCAGGCCAGGTGTGCGCGATGATCACCGGTTCCGAAGAGAAATTTGTTCCGGCGCCATCCCCAAACACGACGAACGTGTCCTGAAAATTTCCGATGGTTGCCGTCACCTCGTCGAAGGGATCCGTTAGATCACTGCCCGGAATGGTCGACGTCAAGGCGTAATATCCGGGGACTCCTTGCGCTACCGGAAGCAGACCTGACCATGATTCGCCTCCGTTTGGTACCAAGGCAAAAGGGGTCCACCGGGCACGGTCGAGAGAGAAATAGAGTCTCGTCTCCAGGGTCGCCCTCAGATTCGCTGGGAGTTCCCCGTTGTCCTCGTATATGGTCGGATTGTGCCAGGAAATGATCGCTCCTTCCGTTCCGGCGCCGGCAGTATGAGCGACCACCTCGGATATCCTGCTCTCGCCCCCTGCGCAATAAAAAGGGAAGGAAAAGAAGAGGAACGTAAATGCAAGAACTGTTTTTCTATTCATTAATCCCTGGTTTCTTTCTTATTATCGAGATGATGGAACGCGGAACTCGATACTGTCGATGCCTGCACTCCGGTTGATCTCCGACGGGCGACGGCGCCGAACCCCGGTCTTTCTCTCTCCTGATGCCCGTGCGGAAGGAATCGTTTCACGACAAGCGTGATGATCGCCTCTTCCCCGGTCTTCCTGCCGTTCGATTTACTGCCTGATGGGTTTGCTGACCGCCCGGCAGAAGGCCATCGCGAGGGCGTCGGAGGCATCGGGAGGGACGGGCTCCCGGATGCCGAGAAGGCGGCACACCATCCCGCCGACCTGCTCCTTGGGG
>DAOUUI010000001.1 GCA_030668225.1 Deltaproteobacteria bacterium | reverse complement strand
GCAACGAGCCCTGCCCCCTTGAGCCGTGAGTTCGACATCGTAGGAAAATCGGGCGGAAAGGAAATCCCCCGGGAGATGGTTTCCCGGGGGATTTTTTTTCCTTTCTCCCATGAACCAGAGACAGAAGCGGGTCGGTTCGCCGGAGTACATCCCGCACAGAAGAATGCGGGATGTTCGGTCAGGAAATCTCGATCTGATACTGCTCGACGTGGAACTTCTCGGAGGCGGAGATGTTCACCTTCATCCCGAACCGGTTCTCGATCATCTCGATGAAACGGCGATGCTCGCCGAACATCTCCTCCGCGAGCGCAGGGTGGACGTACAGGGAAGCCTGCTTCCCCGCCAGGAGGGGCGCCTGGCGCTCGAATGCACGGAAAATCTCGTAGCAGATCGTCTTCTTCGACTTGATGATCCCTTCTCCCGAGCAGTAGGGACACGCTTCCGAAAGCGAGCGGGAGAGGCTCTCCCGCACCCGCTTGCGCGTCATCTCGACAAGGCCGAGCTCCGAGATCTTGCAGATAGTCGTCTTGCTCCTGTCGGCGCGTAAAGCGTCGACGAGCGTCTGGTACACCTTCTCCCGGTTCTCCTCGGTCTTCATGTCGATGAAATCGATGATGATGATCCCGCCGATGTTGCGCAGGCGGAGCTGGTAGACGATCTCCTTCACCGCCTCGAGGTTGATCTTGGCGGTCGTCTCCTCGAGGGAGGATCGGCCCACGTATTTCCCGGTGTTGACGTCGATGACGGTGAGCGCCTCGGTCTGCTCGATCACGATGTAGCCACCGCTTTTCAGCCATACCTTCTTGTCGAGGGCCCGGGCGAGCTCGATCTCGATGCCGTAATGCTCGAAGATCGGCTGGCCCCCCTGGAACAGCTCGATCCGGTCCCGCAGGCCGGGAAAGAACTGGGACGCGAATTCCCGGATGCGGAGGTGTTCCTCCTCCGAGTCGACGACGATCCTGTCCATGTCCGCGGTGAACATGTCGCGCACGGCACGGAGGGAAAGGGAGAGCTCGCGATGAATAAGGGCGGGAGCGCTCGCAGCCTCGCCCTTCTTCCGGATCGTGTCCCAGTGGTGGACCAGGTAATCCATGTCCGCCTTCATTTCGGAATCCGTTTTTCCCTCCGCCGCGGTACGGACGATGGCTCCCATCCCGTTCAGGCGGATCTTTTCCACGATCTCGTGGAGCCTCTCCCGCTCCACGGGATCCTCGATCCGTCGGGAAATGCCGATGTGCCCGGACCAGGTGAGGAGCACGAGGTACCTGCCGGGGAGAGTGATGTGGCTGGTGATCCGCGCCCCCTTGGTCCCCAGTGGCTCCTTGGCCACCTGCACGATGAGATGCTGGCCCTCCCGGATCAATCCCTCGATCGGGGGGATGAACTGCTCCCGGGGGAACCGGGCCTCGTGGATGTCGATGTCTTCCGCGTGGTCCTCATTCCCGTGTTCGTCGGAGTCGAACTCGAGCCGGGGGGTAACGAAGTCGCCGGCGTACAGGAACCCCGCCTTCTCGATCCCGATATCCACGAAGGCGGCCTGCATCCCCGGGAGGACGCGGATGACCTTCCCCTTGAAGATGTTGCCGATGATGTCCCGGTCGTCACCGCGTTCGAGGAGGAAATCAACGAGGATCCCGGATTCGAGCGTCGCGACGCGCGTCTCGTACGGGGCGGAGTTGATGACGATGAGCTTGTTTCCTTTTTCCATCTTATTCCTTCCGACGGGGAATAAAATCGGCAGACAACTTTTTTACCGAGAATCGGCGGGGCGGAAGCGCATTCCCCAGAATCGCACCCGCTGCGTCGAGCGGCCGGGCCCCCTTGCCGGTTCCATGAATGATTGTAATGAAGAGGGCCTCCCCGTTCACCAAGAAATTGGTGACCAGCGGTTTGAGATCGATCTCGGATCTGCCCCTCTCCTTCTCTACGACCATCGGAAATCCGCAGGAAGCACGGAAGGTGCGCCATGCCGCCTCCACCCTTTTCGGGGTGATCTCCTCCGGCGTTGAGTGGGGGGGGACCGGGTGGATGGCGTAGCAGCAGGACAGGTCGAAGTCGGAGAGCCGCGGTGTCCCCGGGGGCACCTGCCGGACTTCCCCGAGGGAGATCCCGCGGGGGAGACAGGGAGGGAGTTTCCTTTCGATCTCGGCCGGAGGAACGGGGAAACGAAATTCCGTCTCCACGTACTCCGCGAGGCTTTCCGTACCGACGGGGAGGGCGTGGGAAAAGGACAGCCGGGGAGCGGGATTGTATCCCTGGCTGTACGCCACGGGGAACCCGGCCCGGCGCAGGGATCGCCCCCACAGGGATTGGATCTCCAGGCCGCTCAGGGTTCTTGCCGGGCCCTCCTTGGCATACCGTATTCGCACGATATGACGGACTCCGCTGTCGCTTCGGGGATCCGCGTCGGGCGCCTGCCGGTGCGCGTTCTCCCCGTCCTCCCGAACCGGACCGGGGGAATAGGTGATGTTGGCAATGCCCGGGGGACATGCACCGCAGGAAGCGCATATCCCGTCCGCGCGGCAATCGGGCGTCGTCTCTTCCGCGCGCATTTTCTCCCGTTCGGACAGAAGGAAGTCCCGGTCGATCCCCGCGTCCACCATGTCCCAGGGCAGCGGAGCGGCCGGATCCCGTTCCCGTCGGTACGAGGCGGGGTCGATCCTCGCTTCCCGGAACGCCTCGCTCCATGCATCCGGACGGAACTCCTCGGTCCATGCATCGAATCTCGCACCCCGGCGATAGGCGGAAAGGATTACCGCGGAGAGGCGGCTGTCTCCGCGCGAAAAGGTACCCTCCAGTTCGGAAACTTCCGGCGAGTGAAACTTGACGTCCGCGTTCCGGTCCCGTCCGACCGCCGCCCGGATGATCCCCACGCGCTCCCTGGTTTCCTCCCTTCCGATCTGCCGCTCCCACTGGAAGGGAGTGTGCGGCTTGGGGATGAAGGATGAGACGCTCGCAGTCACGGAATTCCGCTTTCCGTGCCGGCGTGCGACCGCGGCCACCTTCCGGATCAGTTCCCCGATTGCCCGGACGTCCTCCGCCGTCTCCCCCGGAAGACCTACCATGAAATAGAGCTTGAGCGTCTGCCATCCGTTGGCGAATATCCACTCGGCCGCGCGCAACAGGTCGCCATCGCCCATCTCCTTGTTGATGGTCCGGCGGAGCCTCTCCGTTCCGGCCTCCGGCGCGAGCGTGAATCCGCTCTTCCGGACTTTCCGGATCTCTCGAACGGTATTCTCCCGGAGCGCATCCATCCGAAGGGACGGGAGGGACAGGGAGATTCTCTCGGGGGAGAGGGTCTCCATGGCGTCGGTGATCAACCGGTCGATGCAGCCGTAGTCTGCTGCCGAAAGCGAAAGAAGGCCGATCTCGTCGTAGCCGGTCTTCGGCGCGACTTCCTGGAGATAGCGAAGCAATCGCTTCGGGTCTCTCTCCCGGACGGGCCGGTACACGTATCCCGCCTGGCAGAACCGACACCCGCGGGTGCATCCCCGGGAGATCTCGACGCTCAGACGGTCGTGCACGACGCGCATTGCGGGCAGGATGGGGGAGGAGGTAAGGGGCGAATCCGCCAGGTCGGGAAGGACTCTTCGGGAAACCGTCGTGGAGACCTCCGGGACGTAAACCCCCTTGATCGCAGACAGGTTGCGGAGCAGTTCGACCCTTTTCCCGTTTCGCCTCTTCCTCTCCTCCACCAGTTCCACGATTTCCAGGATCGCCTCTTCGCCGTCGCCAACGAGGAGAGCGTCGAAGAATTCCGCCACGGGTGCCGGGTTGAGGGTGCAGACGCCTCCCGCCAGGACAAGCGGATCGCTCTCTCCGCGCTCCCGGTGAACGAGGGGGATCCCGGCCAGCTCGAGCATGGCCAGAACGTTCGTGTAGGTCAGTTCGTAGCTTAGGGAGAACCCGAGCACGTCGAAATCGCGGGCGGGCCGCCCGGATTCGAGCGCGAGGAGGGGTGCCCCTGTGTCTCGCAGGTGCTCCTCCATGTCTCTCCAGGGCGCAAAGACCCGCTCGCAGAGCGTTTTCCGCCGGGCGTTGAGAAGCTCGTAAAGCAGGAGGATGCCGAGGTGCGACATGCCGATCTCGTAGACATCCGGGAAGGCCAGGAGAATGCGGGTTTCCGCCTCTTCCCACGGAAGGAGAGCGGGCCTTACTTCGGCTCCGCTATACCGCGAAGGTTTTTTTACGAAATCAGGAATATTTCCCATTGCCGCGAGTGTCCACTATTTTTTTGAAAAATCAAGCCGTTCAAGTTACATTAGTCCGGATGAAGACCTTGTTCCGGGTATTTTTATAGTGCGTCTCTTGTGGAGCCAGGGGGCGGAGTTTTCGTTTCGCCCGGGGGAGTTCTTCGGCCGCGAGGAGGAACTGACATCCCTTCTGCGGGTATGCCTGGAAGGAAAATCCGGCATCGGGGCATCGGTCCTCCTCTACGGCCCGCCGAACATCGGAAAATCCTCCCTCCTCCTGAAGCTCAAATCGGAGCTGAAGTTGCTTCCGGAGAGCGCCGCGCCGCCGTCCCCTTTCGCATTCTATTATTCGTTCAGCAATATCCTGTCCCACCCGCTTGCCCTCTCCCAGCATTTCCTTCAGGAATACCTCTGGCAACTTCTTGCCTTCCTGGGGGAATCGCCCCCCGCGGCGTTTGACCTCGATGCCCTGTGCGAGAGTCTGACCGCTCGCGGGCACACGGAATGCCGGGATTTCCTGTCCGCCCACCGTCGGTACTCGGAGAAAGGGGACGGCCTTTCCGCCCTGGCGAACGCCTTCTCCTTCCCGTTCGCCACGGGGGGGGACCTGCTGTACCCCGTTTTCCTCTTCGACGACTTCCAGTATACGATTAAACTTCAGAACATTCCCGAGGGGGCGATCTTTTCCATCCTCCGCCCCTACATCAAGTCCGGCCATTTCCCGATGATCGTCTCCGGCTCCTCCCCCGGGCACGTAACGTCGTCCCTCAAGCGGGAGGGGTTGTACGGTTCGTTCCAACTGCTCGAGGTCGGCGGGCTCTCCCCGGATGACTCGGTGAGGGCGTGGGCCCCTCTCTTCGAGCGGAGGAAGATCCGGATGCCGGAGCACCTGATGGTCCGTGCGGCGGCCCGGCTCGGCCACGTTCCCATCTACCAGAGGATGTTCGCCGAGGAGGTGTCCTTCCGGAACGCCCAGATCGAGGACGAGGTGGCGTTCGAGAACCTGTTCGCGTTCTCCATTACCGAAGGGAAGCTAAACCGGTACTGGAGGGAATTTTTCGAAAACGCCATTCCGGACCGCGTAAATCGGGCCCGCGCCATCAAGTTCCTGAAGCGGGTCATGTTCGACCAGTTCCCGATCGACACGTTCGAGGGGGCGTTCTCGCTGCTGGGGACTACGCCGGAGGAGGGGGGGGAGATCCTCTCGGCCCTTGAATTCAAGGGGTTGCTCAAGTCCGACTTCGAGCACATCGAGTTCATCCGCGATCCGGTCCTCTCCGATTTCCTTTTCTGGGCTTTTGAGCGCGGCGTCCTGGGAAAGAACACGTCGCAGGTCGCGGCGAGCATCGTGCAAGCGAAGATCTCCGGCAGCCTGGTGGAGGGAGATCGGGAGGCGCAAGAGGAGAGCGCCGAGGTGGCGAAGGAAATGATGCGGCGGTGGGACTGCCGGGAGGTGCCCGCTCTCCTGTTCGACTTCGGAAAATTTCAGGAGAGGTTCCGCGAAAAAGGGCTCCTGGAAATCGTGATCGGGCTGGAGGAGGATGCAGGGAAGGTACGACTTCCCAAGATCAGTTCGGTATCGACGGGATACCGGACCCTCCGCGGCGGGAGCCGGTTCGATTTCGACCTCGTCGCGTACGGATTCCAGGACGGCGACTTCTCCGAAGAGAACCTGGTCATCTGGGCCGTGGATGTAAACACGGAGAAGACCCTTAAGCATGCCGCGGTGGAACATTTCGAGAACCGATGCCGGCTGCTGAGCCTGGACAAAGGCCTGAATCCGGATCAGCTCCGAAAATGGATTCTCTTCGATGGCGCCGCGGATCCCGTGATCGTGGAGCTTTCGGACCGGTACGGGATTTATTTGACCCACCGGACGCAGATGCGCTTTTTTCTCAACCTGTTCGGGATGCAGGAACTGGAGAAGGGGAAGGAAGAGAAGCCTCCGCCGGAGACACGGGCGGACGAGAAGCCGCTGGAGTTCGAGCTTGTCCTGCCGATAAAGGCGGACACGGAGATCGTGGCCGCGCGGGTGGCGGAAGAGGTGGCGGCCTACGCGGCGGTGGACAAGGATACGGTGGACCAGATCAAGATGGCGATCATCGAAGCCTGTATCAACGCGTTCGAGCACAGCGGGTCGGAGGCGGGGAAAGTCCGCCTCCGGTACATCCTCTCCCCCGAACGGATCGAGTTGTTCGTTCAGGACGAGGGAAAGGGGTTCCGTCCGTCTTCGGCCGGCGACGAGTCGAAACGAAACCGGGGATGGGGGCTCAAGCTGATCAGCGAGCTGGTTGACGATGTGGATATCACCACGGGAGAGCAGGGGACGACGGTACGGATGGTGAAGAATCTCCGGCACGGGACCGGCGAAGGAAGCACAACACCAGACGACGAGGGATAATGACGTGAGCGATTGGACAGTGAAAACGAGGGAAGCGGGCGAGGGGACATCTGTCGTGTACGTCAACGGATACTTGAACAGCCGCACGGGGAAGGAATTGGAGCGGGTGATTCATGACGTACTGGACGCCGAACGGCCGAGGGTCGTCCTCAACTTCGAGAGGACCAGACTCATCAACAGCATCGGGATCTCCTCCATCATCGGGGTCGTGGAGCGGATGACGGAACGACAGGGAACGCTTGCGTTCTGCTCGCTCAACCGGATCAACCAGGAGCTTCTCCGGATCACCGGTGTCTCCCGGTACGTCCGGGCATTCGATTCGGAAGAAGAGGCGCTTTCCTACTTCGCACAGAGCGTCTGACCCCGCTCTTCCCCGGTCGAAGGCTCTCTCGTCCGGAGACGGGGCGCGCGTCTGCTTGCGTCTGCCCTGGAAGGATCGTTCCCCGCTAGGCGATATCCGCCAGAATGGCCCGCAGAGAGACGACGGACCGGAAGAAATGATCCTCTCGATGCGGTTCTACGGTGAGGATGGGTGTTGTTCCCGCGTCCCCGGCGGCGAGCAGGACCCCCCGGAAGTTGATCGAACCCTCTCCCACCGGAAGATGGTCGTCCCGAAGACCGCGGTTGTCATGGATGTGCATTTCCCGAAGGTCCGGGCCGAACGCATGGATCCATTTCTGGACCGGGAGGCGGGAGAAGAGAAAGGCATGTCCCGCGTCGAAACAGAATCCCAGCCGCTTCGACCCGACGGCCGCGCGAAGGCGAAGGAGATGGTCCGGAACCTCGTCGAAGACGTTTTCAAGGTAAATGTCGACGCCCGCACTTTCCGCCGTCTCCGCCACTTCGGAAAACGTCCTTTTCGCCCCCTCCAGCCAGGCTTCCGACTCGAAGTCGTAGAGCCAGTTCGAGTACCCGCCGTGCATCACGATCCCGAGCGGGCGGAACAGAGGGGCAAGGGAGACGGCCTGTCGCAGCCGCCGCACGGTTATGCGCCGGACCTCCTCGTCGCGTGCTCCCGGACTGATGTCGTTGAAGGGGGCGTGAAACGTGGTGGTGGCGATGCCTGCCGACCGGAGCGACTCCGCCACCTTTTCCGCGGTTTCCGGTTTGAGCAGGTCGAGTGTGTTCCCGGAGAAGTAGATTTCCGGCCCGACCCCGGCCCGGGAGAGTCGGCTGACCGTATCCTCCTTTTCCAGCATGGGGAACGGGACCGTGGAGTGGATCGTCCTGACCATCCGGCTTGGGAACCTCCGCATCCAACGTATAAGGAACCGTGAGAAGATATCGTATCGGGGTAATCCCCGCAACCGGACCGGTTTCCGGCTGGCCGACCGGAAGGAAATCCCTTGACATATCGTTGTATACTGCATACATTATCCGTCAATCCCACGAGGTACAGGATCCTTGCCGAAACTGAAAATTCAGATCGATAACCATATGACACTCCGGGAAAAAATTGTCGAGACGATCCGAAATGCGATCGTAAACGGGCAGTTGCCCGCGGGCAGCCGGGTTGCCGAGCCGGACCTCGCAGGCAGGTTCGGCATAAGCCGTACGCCGATCCGGGAAGCGTTCCGGCAGCTGGAGTCGGAGGGGTTCATCACCGTCATCCCCCGGAAGGGGGCGATCGTTGCCTCCCTGTCGTCCAAGGATGTCTCCGACTTCTACGATCTGAAAGCCATCCTCGAAGGATACGCGGCCCGCGCTGCGGTTCCGCATCTCACCGAGAAGGACATCGCGAAGATGGAATCGCTGAACCACCAGATAGAGGCTGCAGTAGCCAAGAAAGACGTCCGGAAGGTCCTCGCCCACCACAACGAGTTCCACGACATCTTCGTGAAGGCGTGCGGAAACGAGAAGCTCCACACCATTGTCCAGAACCTGGTGATGCAGTTCCAGAGGTTCCGCCTGATCCTGGCGGTGCCGGGGCGTATCGAGGGTTCCATCCAGCAGCATTGGGAGATCATCGATGCATTCCGGAAGCAGGACGGGGTGCTGGCGGAATCCCTCGTCCAGAAAAACGCCTTCTACGGGAAGAAGATCCTTCTCCAGGAACTCGCCAAGGGGTAACCCCCCGGTATGCCCGCACCGGACCGTCTTCGCCAGATTCCCTCGATTACGTCCCTCCTGGCACGTGGCGAAATCCGTTCCCTTCTCGCACGCTATCCTCGCGCAGTGGTCCTGGGAGCCATGAGGAGACTCCTGGACGTTTACCGTGGCGAGGCGCTGCGGGAGAAGGGGAGCGGGCGCTCGCGCGAGGAGTGGACTTCCCTCCTGCTCTCCGCCCTTCCCGACGCGATCACGGCAGATGAGGGGGGCTCCCTCCGAAAGGTGATCAACGCAACGGGAATCGTGGTGCACACAAACCTGGGCAGAGCCCCTCTACCCGGGGACGCGATCCGCGCTATCGTAGATGTGGCTTCGGGGTACTCCAACCTGGAGTTCGATCTGACCGGAGGAACCCGCTCGCGGAGATTGGCTCACGTCGAGGAGGCGCTCCTGGAACTCACGGGGGCGGAGTCCGTGCACGTCGTGAACAATAACGCGGCGGCGGTGTTCCTGTGCCTTGCGGCCCTGGCTAAGGGAAGGGACGTGATCGTGAGCCGGGGGGAACTCGTCGAGATCGGCGGATCCTTTCGCATCCCGGAGATCCTGGCCGCCAGCGGGGCAAACCTCGTGGAGGTGGGGACAACGAACCGGACCCGCCAAGCCGACTACGAGAGGGCCGCTGGCCCCTCCACGGCGCTGCTTCTGAAGGTCCACCGGTCCAACTTCCACGTCACGGGGTTCACGGAGGAGGTACAAACGGCCGACCTCGTCGTTCTCGGGGAGAAGCTCGGAATCCCCGTGATGGAGGATCTGGGCTCCGGAGCCATATTCGATTTCGGGGCGGCAGGCATCCCCGGGACGCCGACCGTAAAGCAGGCTTTGGGCCGGGGGCCGGGAATCGTCACCGTAAGCGGCGACAAGCTCCTCGGGGGGCCGCAGGCCGGAATCATAGCGGGTCGGAAAGACCTGGTGGAGCCGCTGAAAACCCACCCCCTCTCCCGGGCGCTCCGGCTCGACAAGTTGTGCCTCGCCGCACTCGCCGCCACCCTCCGGCTGTATGCCGACGAGAGAAGGGCGACCGCGTGCGTCCCGGTCCTGGGAATGATTCTCGAAGGGGAAGGGATCACGAGGGCGCGGGCGAGGAAACTGATTGCGAGGGTGAGACGGGAGCAGGCCCGCTCCGCGATCCGTGACGGCGCTTCCCCGGCGGAACACCGACCTGCTTCGGGAATTGCCCGGCCGGAGGGCGGAGGTTTGAAAATGCAGGTGGAGCGCTCTTTCTCCTCCCCCGGGGGAGGAGCGATGCCGGAGATCGAGATCCCCACGGCGTGCGTCGCCCTGTCCCACGTGCGCGTTCGCGTTGAAGAACTGGATGCGATGCTCCGGTCGGGAAAGCCCCCCGTCGTAGGCAGAATCTCGAAAGGCAGACTTCTCCTCGACATGCGGACGGTCCGGGACGAGGAACTGCCGGGGCTTGCCGCTGCGGTTGTCACCGCGGCGCGAAGCCGGACCACCGGAAATGATTGACCCGGGGCGGAGGGGTGGATAAAGTGGTTCTGGAAAACGTGAACCGGGGGACGGATGCTTAACTCTGGTGTGCTCGTGCTTAACAGGGCCTTCTTTCCCGTTCATATCACCAGCGTCAGACGCGCTTTCTGCCTGCTCTACGCCGATTTGGCCAGGGCGATCAATTCCCAGTACGAGATGTTCGATTTTCAGTCGTGGAGCGAACTCTCCGTCCACACCCACGCGGAGGCCATCGGCCTCGTGGGCAGGATGATCCGGGTCCCCCGGGTGGTGGTTCTCACCGCATACGACCGGGTTCCCCGCCGCAACGTCCGGTTCTGCCGCCGCAATATCTTCGTGCGGGACCGGAACACATGCCAGTATTGCGGGATAACGTTCCCGACGAGCGAGTTGAACCTCGACCACGTGATCCCCCGGTCCCGGGGCGGCATCACGACGTGGGATAACATCGTCTGCAGCTGCATCTCCTGCAACAAGCAGAAGGGGGGGGAGCTTCCGGAACAGGCGAGGATGCGTCTGATCCGGAAGCCGAAACGGCCCCAATGGGCCCACCATTTCGCTTTCTCCCCGCGGACCTCCATCCACCGGGAGTGGCTTCCCTTCCTGTCCATCGTCGACTTCACCTACTGGAACCTCGAACTCGAAAATTGAGGGGGTCTTCCGGGGAAAGAGGTTGCGGAACCACGGAATCGCTGCTCTTCATCGTCGGCCATCCCCTTTCTCATTCGCTCAGTCCCTCGATGCACAACGGTGTGATCGCGAGCCGGAATCTTCCCCTCCGCTACGAGGCGTTCGATCTCTCCCCGGGGGAATTACCCGATTTCTTTCGCGTCATCCGGGGCGGGAACTTTCTCGGAGGGAACGTCACGATCCCCTACAAGGAAGAGGCCGCCGCTGTCGCGGACGGGATGTCGGAGGCGGTCCGCGTGTCCGGGGCGGCGAACGTGCTTCGTGTCCGGTCGGGGCGCCTGTTTGCCGACAACACGGACGGGCGTGGTCTCCTCGCGGCGCTCGCCGGGGCCGGTTGGGGGAGGCGATTTCCCCGGGTGGTCCTGCTGGGTGCGGGAGGGTCGGCTCGCGGGATCGGCTATGAGCTGGCGCGCGCGGGAACGCGCGAACTGGTGATCCTGAACCGGACACCGGCGCGCGCGCACGCCGTCGCGGAACTCCTCTCCCGGAAGTTCCCCCGAACCGCCGTCTCCGCAGGGGAACTGGATCCTCGGGAAATGGCCCGGAAATTTTCCGGAGCCGACCTGGTGGTCCAGTGCACCTCGCTTGGCCTGACATCGAAGTGGCGTTCTTTTCCCGTGGAGGCGTTAAAGAAAGAAACAAGGTTTGTCGATATAGTTTACCAGAAAGGAGGGACTTCCCTCGTGAGGGCTTTACGCAGGAGGGGCGTCCCCGCCATGGATGGCTTGCCGATGCTTGCCTACCAGGCGGCGTTGAGCTTTGCCGTCTGGACGGGGATCAAGGTGACAGGGGAGGAATTCTTGGAAATAGCTCTCAAGGAGTTGGCCAGGAGATGATCCGGAGGGGGAATTCGAGCTTGACAAAGGCCGATAAATTTTATAAATTTTGCATAAATTATGTATAATTAGGTGAATTTGAAATGTCCGTAATGGCCACTAAGATCGGGGAAATGCTCCTGAAAGGGAATATCATTACGCAGGAGCAGCTCCGGACCGCTCTCGATACCCAGAAAAAGACCCGAGAGCGGATCGGAGCGGTCCTCGTGAAGGCGGGGTCCATCCAGGAGGCCGAACTGCTCTCCTTTCTCGGCAGGCAGTTCAACATCCCGGTGGTCGACCTCTCCAAGTACGAGATCGATCCGGAAGTGGTCCGCCTCCTTCCCGAGGAGATGGTCCAGAAGAACCTGGCGCTCCCGATCAACCGGGTCGGGGCGAAGCTGATCGTCGCGGTTGCGGATCCCTCCAATATGGCAATCCTGGACGCCATCGGGTTCAAGACCGGCTACGCCGTGGAACTCGTGCTTGCCTCCGAGAAGGAAATCGCCACCGCCATCAACAAGTTCTTCGACCAGTCCCTCGAGTTCAAGGACATCATCTCGGAGCTGGACGAAGAGCTGGAAGTCGTCCATGAGGAGGAAGTCGACATATCCGAGATCGAGCGCGGCCTGGACGATGCTCCCGTGGTCAAGCTCGTCAACTTCATCCTGACGGACGCAATCAAAAGAAGGGCATCGGACATCCACGTCGAGCCTTACGAGAAGGAGTTCCGGGTCCGGTACCGCGTAGACGGCGTGTTGTACGAGATGATGCGTCCGCCGCTGAAAATGCGTAACGCCATCTCCTCGCGGCTCAAGATCCTGGCCTCCCTCGACATCGCGGAACGTCGGCTTCCGCAAGATGGCAGGATCAAGTTGAAAATCGGGAAGGGGAGGGAGATGGATTTCCGTGTTTCCACCCTGCCCACGATCTACGGGGAAAAGACCGTCCTTCGTCTCCTGGACAAGTCCAGCCTGCAGCTCGACATGACCAAGCTCGGATTCGAGCCGGACCAGCTGAAGTATTTCACGGAGGCGATCCACCTGCCCTACGGTATGGTCCTGGTTACCGGTCCTACCGGTTCGGGAAAAACGACGACCCTGTATTCCGCCCTGTCGGACCTGAACAAGACGAGCGAAAACATCTCCACGTGCGAGGATCCGGTGGAGTACAACTTCGCCGGGATCAACCAGGTACATGTCAGGGACGAGATCGGGCTCACCTTCGCGTCCGCTCTCCGATCCTTCCTGCGGCAGGACCCGGACATCATCATGGTGGGCGAGATCCGCGATTACGAGACGGCCGAGATCGGCGTGAAGGCCGCCCTCACCGGCCACCTCGTCCTCTCCACCCTTCACACGAACGACGCCCCAAGCACCGTGACCCGTATGCTCAACATGGGAATCGAGCCGTTTCTCGTCTCCTCGTCGCTCAATCTGATCGTCGCCCAGCGGCTGACCCGGAGGGTGTGCGCGAACTGCAGCGAGGAGATCAAGATACCCCCGAAGGCGCTTGTCGACGCCGGGATGAATCCCGATCGGCTCAAGCATGTACAGCTGCGGAAGGGAAAGGGGTGTGAGGAGTGCACCAGGACGGGGTTCCGGGGGCGTGTTGCCCTCTATGAAGTGATGCCGGTCCGGGAGGAGATCAAGGATCTCGTCCTGCGTGGAGGGTCGGCGCTTGACATCAAGCGCGAAGCCTTCCGCCTGGGCATGAAGACGCTCAGGCAGGCAGGCCTGACGAAGGTGGAGGAAGGGATGACGACCCTCGACGAGGTTCTGCGCGTGACGGCTCCGGATTGACGCGAGAGAAGGGAGAAAAGAGAAGATGTTAACGATACACGATCTTCTGAGCGCGATGTACGAAAAGGGAGCGTCGGATCTCCACATCACGACCGGGGTCCCCCCCACGGTACGTATCGACGGCAGGCTTCTTCCGCTTCCCTCCGAACCGCTGACCCCGCAGGATACGAAGCGTATCTGCTACAGCATCCTGACGGAGGCGCAGAAGCAGCGTTTCGAGGAGGATTGGGAGCTTGACCTCTCCTTCGGCGTGAAGGGCCTGAGCCGTTTCCGGGCGAACATCTACATGCAGCGCGGAGCCGCGGCCGGAGCGTTCCGCACGATTCCGTTCAAGATCCGGTCGTTCGATGATCTGGGACTTCCCATGGTGGCCAGGGAGTTGTGCAAGAAGCCGAGGGGGCTTGTCCTGGTGACCGGGCCGACGGGATCAGGGAAGTCGACGACGCTCGCCGCGATGATCGACAAGATCAACTCGGAGCGCCAGGAACACATTGTCACGGTCGAGGACCCGATCGAGTACCTGCATCCCCACAAGAAGTGCCTCGTCAACCAGCGTGAGGTGAACGCGGATACCCAGAGCTTCAAGAGGGCCTTGAAATACATCCTGCGGCAGGACCCGGACGTCGTCCTCATCGGCGAGATGAGGGACCTCGAGACGATCGAGGCTGCCCTGACCGTGGCGGAGACGGGGCACCTGGTGTTCGCGACCCTCCATACGAACTCGGCTGTCCAGACGATCAACCGCATCCTGGACGTTTTTCCGCCCTACCAGCAGCCGCAGGTGCGTGCCCAGCTGTCGTTTGTCCTCGAGGGAGTGATGTCGCAGATCCTCATCCCCAAGGCGTCGGGCGGTGGGCGGGTCCTGGCGCTGGAGGTCATGATCCCGAACGCCGCCATCCGGAACCTGATCCGGGAGGAGAAGGTCCACCAGATCTACTCCCAGATGCAGGTGGGGCAGGCCAAGTTCGGAATGCAAACCATGAACCAGTCCATTCTCGCAGCATATCTCAAGCGGAACATATCACTGGACGACGCGGTCGGGAGGAGCTCCGACCCCGAGGAATTCAGGAACCTGTTGTCGGCGTCTCCCGCTTCCGGGGTCTCGCAATCCCTCGGCAGGAAGGTGTAGGGCCGCATCGCGGAGGAAACGATGGGAAAATTCATGTGGGAAGGAAAGACCAGGGTAGGCGGAACGATGACGGGAGAGATCGAGGCCCCGAACGAGGCCTTTGTCATCGCGCAACTCCGCCGGCAGCAGATCGTTCCTGTGAAGATCAAGCCCAAACCGAGGGATCTGGGTTTCCGTCTCCTCGGTCGGAGGGGGAAGGTCTCGAAGAGGGAACTGGCGATATTCACGCGGCAGTTCGCCACGATGATCGATGCGGGACTTCCGCTGGTCCAATGTCTGGACATCCTCGGGCTGCAGCAGGAGAACCAGGCATTCAAGAAGGTGATCCTGAAAGTGAAAGAGGACGTGGAGAGCGGTTCGACCTTCGCGGACGCGCTGGGCAAGCACCCGCACGTGTTCGATGAGCTCTTTGTCAACCTGGTCTCCGCCGGGGAGGTGGGCGGTATCCTCGACACGATCCTGTCGCGCCTTGCCGCCTACATCGAGAAAGCGATGAAGCTCGCCAAGCAGGTCAAGAGCGCGATGGTGTATCCCTCGACGATTCTCGCGGTCGCCCTCATCGTGACCGTGGTCCTGCTCGTTTACGTGATCCCGATCTTCGGAGCGATGTTCGATGATTTCGGGGCAACTCTTCCCGTGCCTACCCAGTTCGTCCTTGCCATCAGTGCCTATACCCGGAAATATTTTCTGGTCGGCGTCGTACTGCTCGTGCTGCTGGTCATGGGCATCCGCTGGTACTACAAGCAGGAAAACGGACGCCGCAGGATCGACCGACTCCTCCTCCGGGTGCCGATCTTTGGCGATCTCCTCCGGAAGATCGCAGTGGCCCGGTTCTCACGCACGCTGGGGACGATGGTTTCCAGCGGTGTCCCGATCCTGGAGAGCATGGACATCGTGGCAAAGTCCGCGGGGAACAAGATCATCGAAGAGGCCATCCTCAAGGCCCGGACGAGCATCAGCGAGGGAAAGACGATCGCGGAACCGCTTGCGGACAGCAAGGTCTTCCCCGTCATGGTGACCCAGATGGTCAGCGTGGGGGAAGCAACAGGCGCTCTCGATACGATGCTCAATAAGATCGCGGATTTCTACGACGATGAGGTCGATTCTGCAGTGGGGGCGCTAACCTCCCTCCTGGAGCCGATGCTCATGATCTTCCTCGGGGTGGTCATCGGAGGGCTTGTAATCGCGATGTACCTTCCGATCTTCAAGCTGGCCGGCGTCGTGGGGGGGTAGGTTTGTCCTCGGTCCCCGGACGGGGCCGGAAGGAAGTGGAGGCCAAGGGCAGGAATCTCCTCCTGCTGCGATCGGGGGTCACCCTCGCTCTCCTGGTGTCGGCGCTCTCCGTCCAGATCCGGGAGCCCGAACTCGTCTTTCCCGTCGGAATCCAGTATCTGTACGTCGCCGCGGTGCTGTCGTACGGGTGGCTGCTCGCCCGGTACGCCTTCTGGGGGGGCGGCGAGGTTCCCCTGCCGTTTCTCATCCTCCAGGCGTTCGTGGACGTGGGATTCGTCTCCATCATCATTTTTGCTACCGGGCTCTACGACAGCGTCTTCGTGTTCATGTACATCATCATCATCCTGTTGGGGAGCCTGGAGCTTTACATGAAGGGGGCGATGATCTGGGCGGCGCTCTCGGCGGCTGCCTACGTGACGCTCCTTTACCTCCAGGTTCGGGGTGTCCTGTTTCCTCCCGGTACCACGACAACGAATCTCGGGTGGTCCCAGTTCCTCCGGCCGAGCCTCATCAATTCCCTCGGCTTCATCCTGACCGGGGTCTTGTCCGGGATCCTCGGGGAGGACATCCGGAGGGCGCGCGATAGGACGCAGGATCGGGAGAATGTCCTGCAAAGTCTGGAGACCTTCCACAAGCACGTCGTGGATAACATCCCCTCCGGGATCGTGACCGTGGACACGCAAGGCCTGGTGAGCCTGATCAACGACACCGCGTGCTCCATTCTCGGTGTCGGCAAGGGGGATGTCACGGGGAAGCCGGTGGGGGAGGTTCTTTCCGGGCTGGACCAGGGGGAGGACCGCACCGACTTTTCCATGCCGCGCCCGGAGATCGTCTTTCGTCGGTCGGATGGGGCGGAGATTTTCCTCGGGTTCTCCTCTTCCCCCATGAAGGACGCCGACGGTACCGTGACAGGTAGCGTTGTGATTTTCCAGGACCTCACCCCGGTCAAGGAGATGGAGGAGCGGGTTCGGATCGCCGACCGGCTGGCGACGGTCGGGGAACTTGCCGCGGGTCTCGCCCACGAGATACGAAACCCCCTGGCTTCCATCACCGGGTCCTCCCAGATGCTTCGCGAGACGCCGGACCTGCCGGAGATTTCCCAAACCCTTCTCGACATCATCGAGAGGGAGAGCACCCGTCTGAACGGCCTCATCTCCGATTTTCTCGCGTACGCGGGGCCGAAGTTGAAGAACGTGGGGCCCGTGAACATGACCGCGATGGTGTCGGAGATCGTCGATGCGGTATGTGCGGGAGAGGCCCGTGAAAAAGGCGTGGTCGTGGAGGATCTGGCGACGATGGACAACCATGTCGAAGGCGATGCGGAGCAACTGAGACAGGTTCTCTGGAACCTCGTCCGCAACGCTTTGCAGGCGACTCCCCGCGGCGGTTCCGTGACGATCGACATCTTCTCACAGATCCGACACCGTCAACGTTACGTGGTCACTACGGTGAGCGACACGGGAAACGGTATTGCATCCGACATCATCGGAAAGATCTTCAACCCCTTCTTCACCTCCAAGCCGGAAGGGACAGGGCTGGGCCTGGCGATATCCCAAAGGATCGTCCACTATCACAGAGGATTCATCGAAGTCCGCTCCTCTCCGGGAGGCGGAAGCGTCTTCTCGATCTTCCTCCCCGAGCTCGTGGAATCATCCCGTGGCGACGTCTCGATCGCCGGGAGCTGACAACTCCGTCGCCCGGGTCACTGTCG
The DNA here is from genome assembly GCA_030668225.1 of Deltaproteobacteria bacterium. Lineage (GTDB taxonomy): Bacteria > Desulfobacterota > Deferrimicrobia > Deferrimicrobiales > Deferrimicrobiaceae > CSP1-8. The sequence goes on along the minus strand of DAOUUI010000001.1, from coordinate 33,274 downwards.
TCGGGGCGGGGCTCGCCGGTTCCGAGGCGGCGCTCGTCCTGTCCGCGTCGGGGACACCGGTGGACCTGTTCGAGATGCGCCCAGGCGTCTCCTCCCCCGCCCACCAGACCGGCCTGTTCGCCGAGCTGGTCTGCAGCAACTCCCTGGGCGCGGACCGGGCGGATTCCGGGAAGGGACTGTTGAAGGCCGAACTCAGGACTCTCGGGTCCAATCTCCTCCGGGTGGCCGACCAGGTCAGGGTTCCTGCGGGGAAGGCACTCGCGGTGGACAGGGAGGCCTTCGGAAAGTCGGTGACCGGGACGGTGCGGGCCCGTCGGAACATCCGGGTTGTGGATGCGGAAGCGAGGACGATCCCGGACGATCCCGTCGTCATCATCGCCTGCGGCCCGATTCCGTCCGAGGAGATTTCGGGAAGCATCAGCACACTGCTCGGCGGAATGGGCCTCTACTTCTACGACGCCATCTCCCCGATCGTGGACGCTTCCTCTCTGGACACGCACCGGGGATTTTTCGCCGACCGGTACGGATCCGGATCGGGAGATTACCTGAATTTCCCGATGACGCGGCCCGAATGGGAGGCATTTTTCGCCGCCCTGATGTCGGCGCGCGTTGTGCCGGCCCGTGAATTCGAGGAGGAGCGGTACTTCGAATCGTGCATGCCCGTCGAGGTTCTCGCCCGCCGCGGGGAAGAGACGCTTCTCTTCGGACCCATGCGGCCGGTCGGTCTCCGGGACCCCCGGACGGGAAGGATCCCGCACGCCGTCGTCCAGCTTCGCAGGGAAAACGAGGCGGGGACGATGTTCAATCTCGTCGGGTTCCAGACGAAACTCACCTATCCCGAGCAGGAGCGGGTTTTTTCCCTGATCCCGGGACTCGGTCGCGCGAAGTTCCTCCGGTACGGGTCGGTTCACCGCAACAGTTTCCTGGACGCTCCCCGTCACCTCCATTCCAGCATGGAATACAGGAACCGGAAGGGACTCTTCTTCGCGGGCCAGATCACGGGGGTCGAGGGGTACGTGGAGTCGATCGCCTCCGGGTTCGTTGCGGCAGTCTCCGCCGCCGCGCGGGTCGCCGGGAAGGAGCCCCCCGAATTTCCGGAAGATTCGATGATCGGGGCGCTGATGAGGCACATCACCACCCTCCCCCGGGGATCGTTCCAGCCGATGAACGCCAACTTCGGCCTTCTCCCTCTTCCCACTGAAGGCAGGAAGCGGGAGCGGAAGGAGCGGCAGGCGAACCGGGCCCTCTCCTCGATCGAGGATTTCCGCAGAAGAGTCTTTAATTTCAATCCCTTGTGTGACACATAGTCGCTGGCCGAAGCGGACGACTATTCTTTCCCCTTGCGCGTCCAGTAGGTCATCCTGAGTCGATAACGGGGTAATAACCTCACACGCGCCCGCACACCCCCGGCCTATCCTTGTGAACCCGTATCCATAAACTTCGCGACTCCCCACGCCCCCCCGTACCATAAGAGATAGAGCACAATGGCCGCCATAACGAACCAGATGCCCAAGACACCGACACGATCATCCTCGTCAGCAAGTGAGCGTTTTGCGAACCAAAGCACCGGCAAAGCCAATATCGCGGCGATAAAAATTGTGGGAGACTCGAGCCAATCCATCATATCCTCTTCCGTTCGATATATTAAACGCTTCGTCTGCCACCTGTTGTCACCGAGGAACATTTCCCCTCATCGAAATAATCAGGAACGTCCCGATGAGGGTCGCTGTTCGGGGGTTATCCTATCGCTCGGAATCCGGTTATCCGGTTGCGCCCGGGTTGCGGGTTACCCTATTATCTGTCCCTTTCTGTCACGATCTGTCAAATGTAAGTCTCCGAAACCATTGATTCTTGCTATCCTATATGCGTCGTGTTACATAAAACTTTTCCCCTGACGGGGAGAAGGGACGGACAAGGGAGTTGGATTCCGCCATCGAGCAATTCTCCCGGTTCCTCCTTTCCGAGAGGAATGCCTCGCGCGAGACGGTCCGGGCCTACCTCCGGGAGGTTTCCGATCTTCACAATTTCCTTTCGGAAATGGTGAGAGAATCGTCCCCCCGCGACGGCTCCGGATTCTGGTCGTCGGTGTCGGTCGCAGACCTGCGCCGCTACCTTGCGGCAAGGTTTCCCGGGAAGAAGGGGTCGACCATGGCGAGGAAGATCGCGGCCCTCAGGACCTTCTTCTCCTTCCTGGTAACCGTGGGGGAGATTCCGGGGAATCCCGCTGCCGGCCTCACGTCTCCGCGGCGGGCGATGCGCCTGCCGGAGTTTCTTCCAGTGGACGAGATGATGGACCTGCTGCGCTCCCTTTGTACAAAAGGAGAAGCGGGGAAACGGGACGCCGCGATCCTCGAACTTCTCTACTCCTCGGGGCTGCGCGTCGGCGAGCTCGTCTCGCTTCGGAGAATGGACGTTGCCCTGGAGGAGGGAACCGTCCGGGTCCGGGGAAAAGGACGAAAGGTGAGGATCGTCCCTGTGGGGGAGAAGGCGCGGCAGACCCTGTCTTCGTATCTGGCCGAAAGGGGGAGGTCCGGGAAACGGGGAGAGGAGGACGAATGGGAGGGGGCGCTCTTCCGCAACCTGCGGGGGGGAGCGCTTACGGCGCGCAGCGTGGCGCGCATCCTGGACGGCGCCCTGGAGCGTGCCGGGATCGGGAGGCATCTTTCTCCTCACGGAATCCGCCACTCCTTTGCCACGCACCTCCTGGAATCGGGCGCCGACCTTCGATCCATTCAGGAGATGCTGGGGCATGCTTCGCTCTCCACGACGCAGCGCTACGCAAGAGTAAACGTGAGCCACCTCGTTCGCGTCTACGAGAAGGCCCACCCGAGGGCGACCGGGTCGCCTTCCCGGCGGAAATCGGCGCCTTCCGGAAAAGAGGGGTGTGAACAATGAAGGAGGCACGGGGAACGACGATCATCGCGGTCTCCCGCGGGGGCCGGGTGGCGATGGCGGGGGACGGGCAGGTGACGATAGGGAGCACCGTTTTGAAGCACACGGCACGCAAGATCCGTCGCCTGCACCAGGACCGCATCGTAGCCGGGTTTGCAGGCGCTACTGCGGACGCCTTTACGCTTTTCGAGAAGTTCGAGGGGAAACTGGTGGAGTTCCATGGAAATCTCCGGCGTTCGGCGGTGGAGCTTGCCAAGGACTGGAGAACGGACAGGGTACTCCGCCGGCTGGATGCACTCATGGTCGTGACGGACGGGAGCGACCTCATGCTCCTTTCCGGAAGCGGCGACGTTGTCGAGCCGGACGACGGCGTGATCGGGGTGGGGTCCGGTGGGTCCTTCGCCATGGCGGCGGCCCGTGCCATGCTGCTTCATACCGATAAATCTGCGATCGACATCGCCCGGGAGGCGCTTCGCATCGCCTCGGAGATCTGTATCTATACAAACGCGGCCATCGTGGCCGAGGAAGTGGCTGCGACGTGAGCACGAGGGAGCCGGAGTTGCCGGGCGGCCGCGCAATGATTCCCCGCGAGATCGTCGCGGAGCTGGACCGCTTCATCGTGGGGCAGCAGAAGGCGAAGCGCGCCGTCGCGATTGCTCTCCGGAACCGGTGGAGACGGATGCAGGTGCCCGAGGAACTCCGGGAGGAGATCGCCCCGAAGAACATCATCATGGTGGGGCCGACCGGCGTGGGAAAAACGGAGATCGCGCGCCGTCTCGCGCGCCTGGCCGATGCCCCGTTCGTCAAGGTGGAGGCCTCCAAGTTCACCGAGGTGGGATACGTCGGGCGGGACGTGGAGTCGATTATCCGTGATCTGGTCGAGATCGCCGTCCACATTGTGCGCGCAGAGGAGATGGAAAAGGTGGCGATCCGGGCGCGTGCAACCGCCGAGGAGCGCCTGATGGACATCCTTCTTCCTCCCCGCCCGCATCGCCAGGGGGAGCCGCAAGGAGAACCGGCGGAGGCGGGCAGGGAATCGAGGGAGAGGATGCGGACCATGCTCCGGGAAGGGAAGCTCGCGGAGCGGATGGTGGAGATCGAGGTCAGCGAGAGCGGAATGCCGGCGATCGACTTGATCGGGGTCACGGGAGGCGGCGGAGAGGGACTCGAGGGGAACCTCCAGGAGATGCTGGGAAACCTTTTCCCCAAGAAGGTCCGGCGGAAAAAAATGCGGGTCAAGGAGGCCCTCGCATTTCTCGAGAAGGAGGAGGCATCGCGGATGGTCGACATGGACCAGGTGAAGGCGCTGGCCGTTCGGCGCACCGAGCAGAGCGGGATCGTCTTCCTGGACGAGATCGACAAGATCGCGGGGCGTGAGTCCGCGGTCGGTCCGGACGTTTCGCGGCAAGGGGTTCAGCGGGATCTTCTGCCCATCGTGGAGGGCTCGAACGTCAACACGAAATACGGGATGGTCCGGACGGACCACATTCTGTTCATTGCCGCCGGGGCGTTCCACATGACGAAGCCGTCCGATCTCATTCCCGAGATGCAGGGCAGGTTCCCCATCCGGGTCGAGCTTGACGCCCTCACGCGGGAGGATTTCGTGCGCATCCTGACGGAGCCGCAATGCTCCCTCACCCGGCAGTACACGGAGCTGCTTGCCACGGAGGGGATTCGCCTGATCTTCACCCCGGAGGCGGTAGACAGGATCGCCGAGATGGCCTGCGAAGTGAATGAACGCACGGAGAACATCGGGGCGCGCCGGCTTCATACGATCATGGAGAAGTTGCTGGAGGATCTCCTGTTCTCCGCGCCGGAGATCGCCGGGCAGGATATCACCGTCCCGGCTGCGTATGTGGAAGAGAAACTCGCCGGCATCGTACGCGACGTGGACGTCAGCCGGTACATTCTCTAGCGAGGCGAGAGAACATGGCAGAGATGCGGGAATACCTCCAGAAGACCCGGACGCTCATCGAAGCTCTCCCCTACATCCGGGAGTTCAGCGGGAAGACCGTCGTCATCAAGTACGGCGGGGCGGCGATGGTGGGCGAGGAGAGGATGTCCTCCTTCGCGGAAAGCATCGTCCTGCTGCAGTATGTGGGAATCCGCCCGGTCGTCGTCCATGGGGGCGGCCCCCAGATCGACCGCATGCTGGAGAAACTCTCGATTCCTTTCCAGCGCAAGGAGGGGCTGCGGGTGACCTCCCCCGATGCGATGGAAGTGGTGGAGATGGTGCTCGGCGGGACGGTGAACAAGCAGATCGTCGCCCTGATCAACCTGTACGGCGGAAAGGCGGTCGGGCTGACGGGGAAGGACGGAGAGCTGATCCGCGCCCGAAAGTATTTCGCTCCCTCCCCGAAGGGGGGGGATACCGACCTGCTGGACCTGGGGCTCGTGGGAGATGTCGTCGAGGTCCGCCCGGGCGTGCTTCACGCGATGGAGAGGAGCGGCTTCGTGCCCGTCATTGCGCCGATCGGATTGGGGGCGGAGGGGGAGGCGTACAATATCAACGGCGACACCGTCGCCGCCGAGGTGGCCGCGGCGCTTTCCGCGGAAAAACTCATCCTCCTGACCGATGTTCCCGGGGTGATAGACGCCCGTGGCGAACTCATCTCCACCATGACCGCCGCCGAGACGGCGGCCGCCATCCAGGACGGGACGATCAGCGGCGGCATGATTCCCAAGGTGGCATGCGGGCTGACGGCGCTGGGGAAGGGAGTAAGGAAGGTGCACATTCTCGATGGGCGGGTCCCCCACAGCGTTCTGCTTGAGATCTTCACCGATGCGGGGATCGGGACGGAAATCACCGCCCCGGAACCGGAAGAAGAGCGGGAATGACATCTTCCGACATCATCGCCATGACCGGGAAGTACCAGATGGGGAACTACACCCGCCACCCCGTCGTCTTCGTACGGGGAGAGGGGACGCGCCTGTTCGACGCCGACGGCAGGGAGTATCTCGATTTCCTGGGGGGGATAGCGGTCGCCCTCCTGGGGCACGCCCACCCCGGCGTCTCCCAGGCGGTCTCCTTGCAGGTGAAGAACCTGGTCCACGTTTCCAACCTCTTTCACGTTCCCGTCCAGGCGGAACTGGGGAGGCTGGTGTCCCAGTCCACAACGGGGGGCAAGGTTTTCTTCTGCAACAGCGGGACCGAGGCGAACGAGGCAGCGATCAAGCTTGCCCGGAAGTGGTCCGTCGACCGGGGCAGGGAGAGGGCGCACGAAATCGTCGTGGCGGAAGGTTCGTTCCACGGACGCACATACGGGGGGCTGTCCGCCACGGCCCAACCGAAGTTACACAAGGGGTTCGAACCGCTGCTCCCCGGGTTCCGGACGGTGCCGTTCGGGGACGCTGAAGCGCTCGATGCAGCTTTGACAGACGGGACGTGCGCGTTTCTGATCGAGCCGATCCAGGGAGAGAGCGGAGTCCGGATGCCCCCTCCCGGATATCTTGCGGAGGCCGAACGGCTCTGCAGGGCAAGGGGAATTCTGCTCATGGCGGATGAAATCCAGACGGGCCTGGGGCGCACCGGCTCTTTTCTCGCAAGCGAACGCTTCGGGGTCACACCGGATGTTGTCACTCTGGCAAAGGGGATGGCCAACGGCCTCCCGCTGGGCGCGGTAGTGGCGGCCGAGGAAGTGGCTGCGTCCCTCGGACCGGGTACCCATGGGAGCACCTTCGGCGGGAACCCGGTCTGCTGCGCTGCGGCCCGGGTCGTGTTCGAGGCGCTTCGGTCCCCCGGGTTCCTCGACGGGGTGCGCCTGAAAGGGGATCTGTTCGCGGAGGGGCTGCGGGAGGTGGCAGGCCGCCGGCAGGACATAAGGGAGGTCCGTGGGATGGGTCTCATGCTGGCGATCGAGATGGACGGGGAGACCCGGGAGATCGCGGACCGGTGCCTTGCGCGTGGGCTCGTCGTCAACAGCACGGCGGGAAACGTTCTCCGGTTCCTTCCGCCGTTGACCGTCAGCGAAGGGGAGATACAGCAGTGCCTCTTGATCCTCGAGGAATCCCTGCCGCAGGGGGGGCGGAAGTGAAAAAGGATCTCCTTCGGGTTCTCGACCTTGCGGGACGCGAGGTACTTTCTCTCGTCTCCTCCGGCCGGGCATGGAAGCGAAGATGGGGACGACGGAGCGTTCCGCGCCCGCTTGCCGGCAAGTCTTTGGCGATGGTGTTCCAGAAGGCGTCCACGAGGACCCGGGTGTCGTTCGAGGTGGGGATGACCCGTCTGGGCGGCCACGCCCTCTTCCTGTCCCTGGAGGATACACAGATAGGACGGGGGGAGCCCATCCGGGATACCGCCCGCGTTCTTTCCCGGTATGCGGACGGGATCATGATACGGACTTTCTCCCATGCCGTTGCCGAGGAGATGGCGACCGCGTCCTCCGTTCCCGTGATCAACGGGCTCACGGACGACCACCACCCCTGTCAGGTGATTGCCGACCTCATGACGGCCCAGGAGCGCGGCTTCGACCTCCGCCGGATGAAGGTCGCCTATGTCGGTGACGGAAACAACGTGGCGAACTCCTGGGTGGAAGCGGCCCACCTCCTCGGGTTCACGCTTCGCATCGCATGCCCGAAGGGGTACGAACCTTCCGTGAGGATCCGCCGGGAAGCGGAGGCGGTCGGCAGGGGGGACGTGCGGGTGCTCCGGGATCCGTTCGAGGCGGCGCGGGGGGCGGATGTCCTGTACACCGATGTGTGGACAAGCATGGGACAGGAAAAGGAGCGGAGGAAACGCCTCGCGACGTTCCGCGGCTACCGCATCGACAACGAACTTCTCCGGGTTGCCGGGAAGGGGGCGATCGTGATGCACTGCCTTCCCGCCCATCGCGGTGAGGAGATCACCGACGAGGTGATCGAGGGCCCCCGGTCCGCCGTGTTCGACGAAGCCGAGAACCGTCTCCACGTGCAGATGGCCATCCTGGAAAAACTCATTCCGCACTGACCGGAGGGGGAGGAGGAATACGTGGGAAAGGTGAAGAAGGTAGTGCTTGCGTATTCGGGGGGACTCGACACCTCGGTCATTCTCCGGTGGTTGATCGAGACGTACGACTGCGAGGTGATCGCCTTCGTGGCGGATCTTGGCCAGGGAGAAGAGCTTACGCCCGTCCGCGCCAAGGCGAAGAAGACGGGAGCCTCGAAGGTTTACGTGGAAAACGTCCAGGACGAGTTCGTCAGGGACTTCATCTACCCCGCTCTCATGGCAAACGCGGTGTACGAGGGGACATACCTCCTCGGGACTTCCATCGCGCGGCCTCTCATCGCGAAGAAGCAGATCGAGGTGGCACGCAAGGAGAAAGCGGAGGCTGTGTCGCACGGGTCGACGGGCAAGGGGAACGACCAGGTTCGGTTCGAGCTCACCTATTACTCGCTCATGCCCGGCGTACGCGTCATTACCCCGTGGCGGGAGTGGGATTTCCAGTCACGCACCGATCTGGTGAATTACGCGAAGAAGCACGGCATTGCGACCCCGGTGACGGTGCGGAAGCCGTACTCGAGCGACCGGAACCTCATGCACATCAGCTTCGAGGGAGGGATCCTCGAAGACCCGGCGGCGGAGCCGCCCGAGGAAATGTTCGTCCTGTCCCGTTCCCCGGAGAAAGCTCCGAACAGGCCGACGTACGTGGAAATCGATTTCGTGCGGGGGGTCCCCGTGGCGGTGGACGGGAAAAAGATGGGACCGGCGAAACTCCTGGCGCATCTTAACAGGCTGGGGGGACGGAACGGGATCGGTCGTGTGGACATGGTGGAGAACCGGTACGTGGGGATGAAGTCTCGCGGCGTGTACGAGACTCCGGGGGCGACCATCCTCCACGCCGGGCACCGGGCAGTCGAATCGATCACCCTTGACCGGGAAGTAATGCATTTCCGGGACTCGTTGGTCCCCAAGTTCGCCGAGCTCATCTACTACGGATACTGGTACTCCCCGGAGATGGAGCTGCTCAGGGGGATGGTGGAGAAGAGCCAGGAGAACGTGACCGGCACCGCCAGGCTCAAGCTTTACAAGGGAAACTGCATCGTCGCGGGGCGGTCGAGCCCCGTGTCGCTGTACCGGACCGATTTCGCCACCTTCGAAAAGGAGACCGTGTTCAACCAGCGCGACGCGGAGGGATTCATAAAGATCAACGCGCTCCGGCTGAAAATCCGGGCGATGCACACGAAAAGGAAGCGTTGACATGGCGAAGAAGAAGAAAGCGTGGAGCGGCAGGTTCGAAGGGCAGACAGATGCTTTCATCGAGGAGTTCACCGCCTCGATTCCTTACGACGTCCTCCTGTACCGGCATGACATCGAGGGGAGCATCGCGCACGCGAAAATGCTCGGGAGACAGAAGATCATTCCGCAGGGGGAGGCCAAAAGGATCGTCGCCGCCCTGACGGCCATCCGGGAGGAGATCGAGGAAGGGAAACTCTCGTTCGATCTTTCCCAGGAAGACATTCACATGGCGGTGGAGCAGTTCCTGATCCGGAGGCTGGGAACGGTGGGGGGGAAGCTTCACACCGGAAGAAGCCGGAACGACCAGGTGGCGCTGGACCTGCGGCTGTACCTGCGCGATACGATCGACGATATCGTCGTGTTGACGGGCAAGGTCAAGGAGGCGGTTCTCGCTCGCGCGGAAGAACTGTTCGGTGTCGTGATGCCCGGGTATACGCACGTGCAGAGAGCCCAGCCGGTCCTCTTCTCCCATCACCTGCTTGCCTACTACGAGATGTTCTCGAGAGACCAGGACCGGTTCCGGGACGCCCGCAGGAGGGCGAACGTCTCCCCTCTCGGGGCGGGGGCGCTCGCGGGAACCACCTTTCCGATCGATCGGGAGTCTGTCGCGGCGGATCTCGGGATGGAGGGCGTGTGTGAAAACAGCATCGATGCCGTGTCCGACCGGGATTTCGCGGCGGACTTTCTGTACGCCTGCGCGGTGACCATGATGCACCTGTCGCGTCTTTCCGAGGAGATGGTCTACTGGTCCTCCGCCGAATTCGGGTTCCTTTCCCTGCCCGATGCGTTGTGCACCGGCAGCAGCATCATGCCGCAGAAAAAGAACCCCGACGTTCCCGAGCTCATCCGGGGAAAGGCGGGCCGGGCGTACGGGAACCTCATGAACCTGCTCACCATGATGAAGGGGCTTCCCCTTGCGTACAACCGCGACATGCAGGAGGACAAGGAGCCCGTGTTCGATTCGGCGCGGACGGTGAAGGAGTCCCTGATCGGCGCGGCGCTGCTTATCCGGGGGATGACGGTGAACGAGGAGCGGATGCGGGCTGCCTGCGACGACGGGTTCCTGACCGCCACGGACCTCGCCGACTACCTCGCCCGGAAGGGGATACCGTTCCGGAAAGCCCATGAGATCACCGGAAAGATCGTACGCCATTGCGAGAATAACGGGAAGCGGCTCAAGGACCTGAGCCTGAAGGAGTTACGGTCCTTCTCGCGCAAGATCGGGGAAGACGTGCGTGATGTCGTGTCCCTCACTAACTCCGTCCGAATGCGCAACGTCCGCGGCGGGACCGGACCGAGGAGAGTAAAGAGCCGCATGGAGGCCCTGAAAAAACCATGAACCTCCGGGTCGGGGGCGTCCGGGCCCGTTTCGCCCTTTTCCTGATTCTCATCGTCGCATGTCTTCTGTCCGCATGCGGGCGCAAGGCGAAGCCTGAGCCCTTGTGGGCGAAATTGGCCTCTTCGCAGGTTTCATTCCAACCGAGGTGAACCGATGAACCATTTCGAAAGGAAGCGAGGAGAGATGGTTTGCGAGGGTGTTCCCCTCCGGCGCATCGCGGATGCCGTGGGAACTCCCGTTTACGTATATAGCCACACTACTCTCGCCCACCACTACAGCGCGTTCGACCGGGCGTTCTCCGGCATCCCGCACATCATCTGCTACTCCATGAAGGCGAACCCGAACGGTTCCGTCATCCGGACGTTTACCAACCTCGGGAGCGGGGTGGATATCGTCTCCGGAGGAGAGCTCTCGCGTGCGCTCGCGGCGGGAGCGCCTCCCTCGAAGATCGTATACTCCGGTGTCGGGAAGATGGAGTGGGAGATCGTGGAGGCCCTCCGTCAGGGGATCCTGATGTTCAACGTCGAGTCCCGGCAGGAACTGGAGACGATCGACGGCATTGCGCGGAAGATGCGGAAAAAGGCGCCCATCTCCCTTCGCGTGAACCCGGACGTGGACCCGAGGACCCATCCCTACATCTCCACGGGGTTGAAGAAGAACAAGTTCGGCATCCACATCGATCAGGCGGTTCGGGATTACGAATGGGCGGCAAGACGCAGGCACATCGAGGTCATCGGGGTGGACTGCCACATCGGCTCCCAGCTCACGGAGATTTCCCCCTTCCTGGATGCGGCCGGCAGGGTCCGTGTTCTGGTCGACCGTCTGATCCGCAAGGGGCTCGACATCCGCTTCGTCGATATCGGGGGAGGGCTGGGGATCACCTACGAAAACGAGGTCCCGCCGGATCCGCAGCAATACGCGGATGGTATCGTGGATGCGTTCCGGGGGCTGCCCGTCACGATCGTCCTCGAGCCAGGGCGGGTGCTCGTGGGGAACGCCGGGGTGCTTCTTACACGCGTGCTTTACACGAAGCCCTCGCAGGAGACGGACGGGAAGGCGAAGAAGAAGCAGTTTTTCATCGTCGATGCGGCGATGAACGATCTTGCGCGGCCGTCGCTCTACGGGTCGTACCACGCCATCGTACCCGTGGCGGGTTCGTCGAGGAGGAGGGTGGTGGCGGACGTGGTGGGCCCCATCTGCGAATCGGGGGATTTCCTCGCGAAGGACCGGGAACTTCCCGCCTTGACGGGGGGCGATCTCGTTGCGGTGATGAGCGCCGGTGGCTACGGTTTTTCGATGTCCTCGACGTACAACTCGCGGCCCCGCGCCGCGGAAGTGATGGTGTCCGGTTCCCGGTTCGAGGTGGTGAGGGAACGGGAGTCGATACGGGACCTGACCCGGGGGGAGCGGACCGCATCGTTTCTCACCCGGCGGAGAGGGAAGGCGTAGGATTCTGCGATCCGGAAGATCCCCGGGCGATGTTGGAATGGGAGGATGCAATCTGCTACCATAACGGAACATTTCCGGGGGCGAAACGAACGTGAAGAAGGAAATTCCCTTTTCCAAACTGAATGGCAGCGGTAACGACTTCCTTCTGGTCGACAATCGCAACGGTGCCATGAAAAGGATCGACCTTCCGACATTTGCCGGAAAGGTATGCGACCGATCCCGGTCGATCGGGGCCGACGGGATGATCTTCCTCGAGCGATCCCGCAGAGCCGACTTCCGGTGGAACTTCTTCAATGCGGACGGTTCCGTCGCGGAAATGTGCGGGAACGGGGGCCGCTGTGCAGCGCGGTACGCGGCCGAGCGCGGGATCGCAGGCCGGTCGATGGTGTTCGAGACGCTGGCCGGGCTCATCCGTGCCGATGTTTCAGGTCGTCGCGTGAAGCTCCAGATGACTGCCCCCGGCGGGCTTGCAATCGACAGGACGCTCACGCTTCGCGGAAGGAAAATCCGGTACTCCTTTCTCGATACGGGCGTGCCGCACGTCGTGCTGTTCGTTCCCGGGATCGAAAAGTCAGACCTTATCGGTGTGGGGCGGGGGATCCGCATGCACCGCGCGTTCGCGCCGCGGGGGACCAACGTGAATTTCGCACATGTGCGCGACGGCGTGGTTTCGGTCCGCACCTACGAGCGGGGGGTGGAAGGGGAAACGCTTGCCTGCGGGACGGGTGCGGTGGCCTGCGCCATCCTCTCTGCCGTCCATGGTCTTGTCCGTCCGCCGGTTACCGTTCGTACGAGGGGCGGGGAGGAACTCCTTATCCACTTCGATGAGGAGGAAAGGGGATTTGGCGAGGTGTACCTGGAAGGGGACACCTCATGGTCCTGCGACGGAGTGATCACAGAAGAAGCGTACCGGTATTAAAGAGGGGAGGGACCGATGTTTCATGGTGCCATTGTCGCGACGGTGACGCCGTTCCGAAACGGGAAGCTGGACAGGAGCGCGTTGAAGAAACTCGTGAAGTTCCAGATCGATAGCGGCACCGACGGGATCGTCCCGTGCGGGACGACAGGGGAGTCGGCGACGCTGTCCTTCGAAGAGCACGAACGCGTCATCGATACCGTGCTCCAGGCCGTGGATGGACGCGTCCCCGTGATCGCCGGAACCGGATCCAACAACACGAAGGAGGCCGTTGCCCTTACCCGGTTTGCGAAGCGGGCGGGGGCCAGCGCGGCGCTCGTCATCACGCCGTACTACAACAAACCGACGCAGGACGGGCTTTGCCGGCACTTCCGCGCGGTCGCCGAGTCGGCCAACATCCCGATCATTCTCTACAACGTGCCGGGAAGGACAGGCGTCAACATGACGGCCCAAACCGTGGCCCAGTTGGCCGAGATTCCGAACATCGTGGGGGTGAAGGAGGCTTCGGGCAACCTGAGCCAGGTATGCGACATCATCCGGATGACCCCGAGGAAGTTCTGCGTTCTCTCCGGGGAAGACTCCCTGTTCTTCCCGATGATGGCACTGGGCGCGAGGGGGGTGATCTCCGTGACGTCGAACGTCGCCCCAAGGCTGATGGCGGAGTTGTACGACACCTACGTCATCGGAGAGATTTCCCGTGCGAGAGACATCCATTACCGGTTGTGGCCGCTGTTCCAGGCGCTGTTCCTCGAGACCAACCCCATCCCCGCCAAGACGGCCCTGGCGATGATGAGGATGATCCGCGAGGAGTTCCGGCTGCCCCTCTCTCCGATGGGGGATGCAAACCGGAAAGCGCTCGCCAGGGTCCTTTCCGACATGAGACTTGCCTGAGGGCGCGCCGGGGGAGGAAGACGTGGCGAACGTAGTCGTGTGCGGGGCGATGGGAAGAATGGGAAGGGCGATCCTGGGCGTTCTCCGGGACCGGCCGCAGGGACTGGTTCTTTCCGGAGCGGTGGAACCCCCGGATCATCCCCTGCTGGGACAAGACGCCCTCGAGGTTGCCGGGGCGGGAAAGGGGGGGGTCGTTGTCACGAGCGATTTTCCCTCGGCGATCTCCCGGGCGGACGTGGCGATCGACTTTACGCACGCGGTTTCGTCCGTCCAGCACGCCGGAGAGGCCGCAGCCGCGGGAAAACCGATCGTGATCGGGAGCACCGGGCTGACGCAGGAGCAGACCGGGGAGATCCGGGCATCGGCAAAAGGGATCGCGTGCGTCCTGTCCCCGAACATGAGCGTGGGGGTGAACCTGATGTTCCGGGTGGCGGCCGAGGTCGCCCGCGTCCTCGGCGACGACTACGACGTGGAGATCGTCGAGACCCACCATCGGTTCAAGAAGGACTCCCCCTCGGGGACGGCGGTGAGACTGGCGGACGTGGTGGCCGGCGCGCTGGGCAGGGATATGAAGGCGGCGGGTGTGTACGGGCGTCACGGATTGATCGGAGAGCGCCCCCGGAAGGAGATCGGGGTATTTGCGGTTCGGGCGGGCGACGTCGTGGGCGAACACACCCTCGTGTTCGGCGGGATCGGGGAAAGGTTCGAGATCACCCACCGGGCCCACAGCCGGGACACGTTTGCGTGGGGCGCAGTGAGGGCCGCCTCATGGGTAATCGGGAAACCGGCGGGTCTCTACGACATGCATGCGGTTCTGGGGGGGTGATTCCGTGAAGATCGCGCGGTTTGAATATCGGGGAAATATCGGGTACGGCCTTGTCGATCCGGAAAAGGGAGAGATCCGGGAACTTGACGGCCCGCCGTTCGAGGGTATCCGGGATACCGGTTCCGTGCGGCCGCTTGCCGATGTCCGCCTCCTCGCTCCCGTGGTTCCCTCCAAGATCGTCGCCCTCGGGTTTACCTACAAGGGTCACGCGCGGGAGATGGGGAAGGTGATCCCCGAAGAGCCGCTCATCTTCCTCAAGGCCCCCTCCGCACTCAACGACCCCGGCGGCGACGTGGTGTACCCTCGCGCCTCCCAACGGGTGGACTACGAGGCGGAGCTGGCTGTCATCATCGGGAAAAAGGCGAAAAACGTGTCGGCGGAGGATGCGCAGTCGGTGATCCTGGGGTACACCTGCATCAACGACGTGACCGCCCGGGACCTCCAGGCGAAGGACGTGCAGTTCGCGCGGGCGAAGGGGTTCGACACCTTCGCGCCCCTTGGCCCCTGGATCGAAACGGATCTTGACCCGTCCGCCCTGCAGGTCCGCTGTTTAGTGAACGGCCAGGTGAAGCAGAATTACAACACGCGCGAGATTGGCGCATCGGTATTCTCGCTGGTGGATCACATCTCCCACGTCATGACCCTGTACCCCGGCGACGTCATCGCGACCGGCACTCCTCCGGGGGTCGGTCCAGTGCAGGTGGGGGACGTCATGACCGTCGAGATCGAAGGGATCGGATCCCTGACCAACCGGGTCGTAGTCCAATAGCCCACCTTCCGCGAGGAGAATGTGACAAGATGAGCCGATTTTCGCTTTCCGCACGGATCAAGGCCCTTCCCCCGTACCTGTTCGCCGAGCTCGACCGGAAAAAGGAGGAGGTCCGGGCCCGCGGCGTGGATATCATCGACCTCGGGGTCGGGGATCCGGACCGACCGACGCCGAAATTCATCGTCGACCGGATGAAGCGGGAGGCGGCCGTTCCGGCCAACCACCAGTATCCGTCCTATGAAGGGCTCCCGGAGTTTCGGGCTGCTGCGGCGAAATGGTGCCGGCGGCGGTTCAACGTTTCGCTTGACCCTTCCTCCGAGGTGGTCGCGCTCATCGGAACGAAGGAGGGGATCGCTCATTTCCCGCTCGCTTTCGTGAACCCCGGTGACGTGGTCCTGGTGCCGGATCCGGGCTATCCTGTTTTTCACATCGCCACGATGTTCGCCGGCGGGAAGTCACATTTCATGCCGCTCCTGCGCGAGAACGGGTTTTTGCCCGATCTCGACGCGATCCCGCGCTCCGTCCTTGCGAAGACGAAGATCCTGTTCATCAACTATCCGAACAACCCGACGTCCGCGGTCGCCGACAGGAAATTCTTCCGGAAAGTGCTTGGGCTGGCCGAAGAGCACAACCTGATCGTGGCGCACGACGCGGCGTACTCGGAGATCTATTTCGACGGGAACAGGCCGATGAGCATACTCGAGCTTCCGGGGGCGAAGAAGCGTTGCATCGAGTTTCACTCCCTGTCCAAGACCTACAACATGACGGGTTGGCGAATCGGTTTCGCAGTGGGAAACCTCGAACTCGTTGCAGGGCTAGGAAAGGTCAAGACCAACGTGGACAGCGGAGCGTTCCAGGCGGTGCAGGGCGCAGGGATCGAGGCAATGGAAAGCGACGACGAGGCAACCGATTCCATACGGCGAACCTACCAGGACAGGAGGGATGTTCTGGTCCCGGGGCTTCGGGCGCTCGGCCTCGACCCCGTTTTTCCAAAGGCCACGTTCTACGTGTGGATCCCCGTTCCGAAGGGGTACACGTCGGCCTCCTTCTGCGCGCATCTGCTGGAGAAGACCGGCATCGTCACCACTCCCGGGAGCGGGTTCGGGAAAAGCGGGGAAGGGTACGTGCGGATCGCCCTGACGAAGGGGAAAGGGCGGATCCGGGAGGCCCTTTCCCGAATGCGGAAGGTGGGTTTCTAGGTGCACTAGGCAGGCCTTGTACGGGGGGGAGGGATCGGCGTGCAGGAAGAGGTCATCCTGCTCCTCGGGAGCAACTCCGGGCGTCGGATTCGAAGGCTTCAGGGCGGCATCGCAGCGCTCGCCGGAGGAATGGAGGTCGGAAGGGTCTCCCGGATCTACGCGGGGGAGCCAAGCGGGAGGGCGAACCAGCCATGGTATCTGAACGTCGCGGTCCGGGGAGAGACCGCCCTCGCCCCGGAGACCCTCCTGCATTTCGTCAAGAGAATCGAGGCGGGGTCAGGGAGAAAGTCGGGGCCGCGCTGGGGACCGCGGGAGCTTGACATCGACATCATCCTGATGGGGAGCCGCGTGGTCAGCGAGGAGCACCTGGTGATTCCCCACCCGTTGATGTCCGTCCGCCGGTTCTGCCTCGCGCCCGTGGCCGAAATCGCTCCGGAGGCGCACGTACCCCCCGGAGGAAGGACTGTGAGGGATCTTCTCGGGGATTGCCGGGACCCTCTTGAGGTGACTCCGATATGAAAACGAGCATGGTGTGGAAAGTCACGGCTGTGGGAGTGGTGCTGCTCTTTCATCTTGCGGTCGTCGGCTGCCGCAAGAACGAGCCTCCCCGAAGTCAGGAGGGGGAGGCGATCACGCTTAGCGCCTT
The DNA here is from genome assembly GCA_030668225.1 of Deltaproteobacteria bacterium. GTDB lineage: Bacteria > Desulfobacterota > Deferrimicrobia > Deferrimicrobiales > Deferrimicrobiaceae > CSP1-8. The sequence goes on along the minus strand of DAOUUI010000001.1, from coordinate 16,133 downwards.
GCGCGAGGTCGATAATTACCAGGAGATCCTGCGGAAGGACCCGAACAACCTCCAGGCCCTGATCAACATCGGAAACCTCTATTTCGACACCCGGCAGGATCAGCTGGCCATTGACCATTACCAGCGGGCGCTTTCCATCGACCCGCGCAACGTGAACGTCAGGACGGACATGGCCGTCTGCTACCGACGGAGGGGGAATCCCGACAAGGCTGTCGAGGAGCTCAAGAAGGTGATTTCGATCGATCCCCGCCACGCGCAGTCCAGGTACAACCTGGGCGTCATCCTGATCCATGACAAGAACGACATCGAGGGCGGCATAAAGGCGTGGGAGGGACTGCTGGAAAACATTCCGGATTATCCCTACCGCGATTCCCTGAAAGCGGAGATCACGAAGATGCGTGTTACGGTCGAATCGATGAAGCCAAAAACGAAGTGAGTCGAATTTTATTTTGGGCAATCCTGCGGAAGAAAAGGGAATTTTTCTGCCCATGCCAGGGGATGCGTCGTCCCCTGTTTCTCCCATTCCTGAAAAATAGAAATCGGTTATATTTTTTGTATTGACAGTTTCGGATACAAGGAATATATGTAACAGTGTTTTGTTACGCTGGCCGTGATTCCGCACATGGAGGAGATATGGTACGGCGCGACAAGTCGAATTATATCATCCAGTCCGTTTCGCACGCGCTGGACGTGCTCGAGGAGTTTCAGGGGGACGTGGATGAGCTCGGGGTCACCGAACTGAGCAAGAAGTTAAAACTTCACAAAAATAATGTATTTCGCATTCTCGCGACGCTGCAGTCGCGGAACTACATCGAACAGAACAAGGCGAACGAGAACTACCGTTTGGGGTTGAACTGTCTCCACCTCGGGCAGACCTTTATCCAGCAGAGGGGGATGCTGAAACAGGCAAAACCGATCCTCCAGGAACTCGCCGAGAAGACAGGGGAGACGAGTTACATGTCGATCCTGCGGGGGAGCGATGTCGTGTACCTCGACGTGGTCGAACCGACGACCACGGTCCGCGTCGTTTCCCGTCTCGGGCTCCACATACCGGCGCATGCCTCCGCTGCCGGAAAGGCGCTGATCGCTTTCGAATCGGAGGAAGACCTTCGCAAGCGATTGGGGGAGGATCTCAAGGGTTACACCAAGAACACCATCCGGAACATCGAGGAACTCTTCCGGGACCTCGAGTCCGTGCGAAGTCAAGGATATGCGACCGATCTCGAGGAGTTGGAGGAAGGTCTGCGATGCATCGCCTCCCCGATCCGCGATTACACCAGAAAGGTGATCGGCGCCCTGAGCGTCTCCGGCCCGGCGAATCGTCTCACGGACGAGAAGATCCAGACCACGATCGGTGCCGAAGTGGCCCAGTTGGCAAAAGACCTTTCGACCCGCCTCGGCTTCCGGGAATAAAGGAACAGGCGTTTCCCCCGTCCCGTCCGGTACCAGAATCGACTCCGGAATTTCTTGACACCCCTTCCGCCGAATGGTACTTATTTTAATGAATGACTATTCATTCAGGGGGGGCAATGGCACAGCGGGGAACGCGGGGAGGAGGGCCGGCGAAGCGGGAGCGCATCCTGCGGGCGGCGATTAAGATCTTCTCCCAGAAGGGGTTTTTCAGTTCCAAGGTATCCGAAATCGCCCGGTCGGCAGGCGTTGCGGACGGGACGATCTACCTGTATTTCAAGAACAAGGACGATCTCCTTATTTCGCTTTTCGAAGAGAAGATGGCCGAAGTCGTGGCAGACGTCCGGGAGCAGGTCGCAGCGGGGGACGGGGCGCTTCCCCGCCTGAGGATCTTCATCGAAAACCACATGAACCTGCTCGTCCGGGAGGCCGGTCTCATCGAGGTTCTCCAGGTAGAGTTGCGCCAGAGCAACAAGTTCATGAAGGAATACGTTCCCGTGAAGTTTCTCGAATATCTCGAAGTGATCAGCGAGATCCTCGAATTGGGGAAGCGTGAGGGAACGTTTCGGCAGGAGCTGAACGTGACGGTGGCCCGACGGGCGGTGTTCGGCGCTCTCGACGAGATCGCGCTCGCCTACGTTCTGTCCCGGAAACGGAAATACAATCCTGCCGATGCCGCGACCGAAATCTACCGCATCTTCGCGGAAGGATTGTGCGGGACAGGCCAGAACAGGGAGGGCTGGACATGATCGGGTTCGAACTGACGCAGGAGCAGGTTGCGCTTCAGGACATGGCGAGGAAATTCGCCGCCAACGAGATCCGACCCAAGGCGGTCGAGTACGACCACGCATCGAAGTTTCCCGAGGATATTTTCGAAAAGGCGTTCGGCCTCGGACTGATGAGCGGTTTCATCCCCGAGGAATGCGGCGGTCTGGGGCTTTCGGCGCTTGACTCCTGCATCATCGAAGAGGAGCTGGCATGGGGGTGTACCGGCATTACCAGTTCCATGACCTGCAACGGGCTGGCGCTGACGCCTGTCCTCGTTGCGGGAACGGACGAACAGAAGAAGAAGTTCGTGGCGCCTTTCGCGGAAAAGCTCCAGTACGCCTCCTTCTGTCTGACCGAGCCCGGGGCGGGATCCGACGCGGGGGGGATCGCGACGACCGCCAAAAAGGAGGGGGACAGTTACCTCCTCAACGGCCGCAAGTGCTTCATCACGAACGGAAGCCACGCTTCCCAATACACGGTATTCGCCTCCACGGACCGCTCCAAGGGGCACAAAGGGCTGTCCGCATTTGTCGTGCCGAGATCGCTTCCCGGCGTTTCCGTGGGCAAGAAAGAGGACAAGATGGGGCAGCGTGCCTCCGACACGGCGGACGTGCTCCTGGAGGACGTGAAGGTTCCGGCGGAAAACCTCCTCGGGAAGGAGGGAGAGGGATTCAAGATCGCAATGATCGCGCTGGACTACGCTCGCCCCACGGTCGCGGCCTTCGCCGTCGGTGTCGCCCGCGCGGCCTTCGAACTGGCGATGCAGTATTCGAAGGAGCGAGTTCAGTTCGGCGTCCCCATCGCCATGAACCAGGCGATCCATTTTCTGCTGGCCGACATGGCGATGGAAATCGAGGCGGCCCGACTGCTCACCTATAAAGGGGCCTGGCTGCTCGACATGGGGAAGAGGAACACGAAGGAATCGTCCTTCGCCAAGGCGTTCGCCTCCGACCTCGCGATGCGGGTCACCACCGATGCCGTTCAGATATTCGGCGGGTACGGGTACATGAGGGACTATCCCGTGGAGAAGCTGATGCGCGATGCGAAGCTCCTCCAGATTTACGAGGGGACGAGCCAGATCCAGCGCATGGTGATCGCCAAGGAAATCATGATGCGGTAGAAGGAAGCCAAATCCGTTGTCAGGAGTCGCGGCGGGCGAGCGCGAGGAGCCCGTCCGCCGAGGCTTCCAGCTCCTCCCGCCACGACAGACCCGTGAGAAACGCCTCCGGGATTCCCGCCGCCCCGACGTAGGCCCCCGCGAGGCTTCCCACCATCGCACCGTTGGCTTCCGCTTCGTTGCCGAGGTTCACCGCTGCGAGCACTGCGGCGGCGTAATCGTCGGGGTAGCGAAGGAAACAGGCCCACGCGAAGGGAACTCCCTCGGGAACGGATGCTCCGTTTCCGAGAGCCTCCTGGACGTCCTCCATCTCCGCCCGGCGGAGGAGAAGTGCCGTGAGCTCCGTGCTGAGCTTCCTCCAGAGCGTGGGAACGGGTTTCCCCCCTTTCCCTCGCGGGGATCGGTCGGCTTCGATCCCGGATACGGCGTGGGACAGCCCCCGGGCGAATCCCAGCACGTCGAGGGTGCCTGCAGGCGTGTGCAGGACCCGTGCGATGGCGGCAGTCTGAGCAATGGCTCCCGCGATCGCCGCTCCGTGAGGGTGGGTGACGGCAGCCTCGATCCCGGCTTCCATCTTCAGACGGCGGAAGTCTGCCGCGCGGAGAAGGGCAAGGGGAGTGACACGTGCCGAGGGAGCGGTTTCCGGAACGGATGCTCCCGCCTCGAACCAGGGGAATCCCCGGTCGAGCAGATTGCGGACGAACTCCGCATGGTGTCCCGCCCCGGGCAGTCGTCGGGATTTCGCGTAGACGGAGGCTATCCCCTCGGGATCGAGTTTCCGGGCCGAAAGGAGCGCGCGGGACAAAAGAAGGCACGCGGGAGGGGCAAGTTCCTTTCCTTCCCCGACCCACCCGGTAGGCATCGAATCCTGATCGATTCCCCCGAACAGTTCCCGGATATCCCGGGGAGACAGACCTTGCGAAGTCCTGCCCAGAATCTCACCGACCGCGGCGCCGAGCAGGGCGCCCCTGTAGCGGTCCCGGTAGTCGACTCCCTCGACGAATCCGAACGACAACATCTCCCCTTTCGACATGTACGAGGGAACCTTCCCTTTCCGGACGAGAAACTGGTAGATCGCCTCCGGCTCTTTCTCGAAAAGAAGCGGCTGGTCCGCCTCCCTTCTCGCGATGCGCAAGGCCTTCCGTTCGGCCTGCAGCGCGAGCGCCCGTGTCATCTCCCAGAAGTCCTCGTTCCCCTTGAAGGGAATCCTGGGAAGGGATTGCTTGAGGCTCATGGCGGTCTCTTCCGGGGAGTCGGCCAATAGATCGGCTTGTGCTCCGCTCGGGTCGGCATCAAGTAGTTTGATCCCGGTGGACGAGGATTCCCGATTCTCCGGCCGGAAGAACGGCTCCCGTTTATCCGCATCAGGGATTCCTGCCGTTTCCCCCGGGCTATCGGTACCGCCTCCTGGGTATCCCCCGAAATGGAAATCCATCAACTTATGGATCTGGGAGGGGGAGAAGCGCATTGTCTGCAGTATGGAGAGGAGGGTTTCCGCCCGGGGTAATCTCCCACCGTACACGACCTGCCGGAGCAATTCGTAGCTGTACTGGAAATCCTTCTTGTCCTCGACGAATTTCTTGAGGGATGTATACCCGAGGGTCTCGATCCGTTTCCGCAATATCCTCGATAGATAATTCGTTTCTTTTTCAACCATATGATCGATGCCTCCGGGTAGAGGAGCGACATTTGGCAACCATGTTACAATATAATTTGTAATTAAACAATAGGATATTTTGTATAAAAAACTAGAGTTGCATCATAAAAAGTCACATTGTTTTTCCTGGTTGGATTGACTACAAGGATTCAGCAATGAATTCCGCGATATCTTTCGCCTGGACCGAGTCCTCGAGATTGTGGAACTTGATTGCGTCGTCGAACATCGTGAGGCAATAAGGACAGGTGGACCCTGTTGCGTTGGCGCCTGTACGCATCAACTGATCAAAGCGGATGTGGTTGATTCTCTTCCCGGGAACCTCCACCCACATTCCCCCCCCGCCTGCACCGCAGCAGAATCCTCTCTCTTTGCTCTTCTCCGGTTCATTGACCGTTATTCCCGGGATCGCCTGAAGCGCTTCCCTTGGAGCGTCGTAGAGATCGTTGTGTCTGCCGAGATAACAGGAGTCGTGGAACGCGACCAGACGGTCGGTGGGTTTGGAAGGCACGATCTTCCCCTGGGCGATGAGGTCCTGGAGGAGCACCGAGTGGTGGATCACCTCGACGTTCACCCCGAATTGCGGATACTCGTTCAGGAACGTGTTGAAGCAGTGCGGGCACTGGGTGATGACCTTCCTGACGTTGTAGGAGGCGAACACCTCCCTGACCATCTCCACCAACCCCAACTCGAAGAGGCCCTCCTCGCCGAGCCTGCGCGCGGACTCCCCGCAGCACATCTCCTCGAGACCCAGTGTGGCGTAGTTCACGCCGGCCAGATTCAATAGCGAGACGATCGTACGTGTCACCTTTTGATTGCGAGGATCGTATGCCCCGGCGCATCCTACCCAGTACAGGTACTCGAACTCTTTCTTGTCTGCCGCAAAGGGGACGGCAAGCCCGTCAGCCCAACGGATCCTGTCGTCCTGGGGGAGACCCCAGGGGTTCCCGGTATCACCCATCTTCCGAAGGGCGGTGCGGACGGAGTCGGGGATCTTCGCTCCCGCGACGTAGCCGCGGCGTACGTCGACGATCATGTCGATGTGTTCGATCAGCACGGGGCACGACTGCATGCATGCGCGGCACGTCGTGCACGCCCAGATCTCGTCCGGAAAGAGCACGTCACGGTTGAAGGCCGGGACAACGGGCTTCCCCGTCTTCTTGTCGAGGGTTGCCGCGGAGGGGACGAGCCGAGAGAAAAGGTCCCGGCTCATCTGTTCCCTCGTTTTCAGAACCACGTCCCGGGGGGACAGCGACATCTCCGCGGCGAACGCCGGGCACTCGTCCTGGCACCTGCCGCACTTCGTGCAGGCGTCCGCGGAGAGGAGCTGTTTCCACGAGAAGTCCTCCACGTCCACGACTCCGGGCTTCTCCTCCTCCTCGATGTTCGGGACCGGCTGGAGCGCCCCCTTGGGACGGGATGTCCGCAGGAAGATGTTTGCTGCGCCCGCGCCGATGTGAAACATCTTGGAGAAGGGAATCGTCGCGAGGAACCCGAAGGCGAGGAGAAGGTGCGTCCACCATAGCCCCTGGTGGAGCGACAGCAGGTTCGAAAGCGGCACACCCTGAAAAACGGGAACAATCGCGTTGCTCACAAAGGACACAGGGGCCACGACAGGCTCCGTTGCCGCCAGACGAACCGCCTCGACCAGAAATCCGGTTACCCCGATCGCTCCGATCAGCAGAAGCTGAAGGAGGTCGTCACCGTCCGTGGTAAGCCCTCTCGGCCGGAAGAGGTGCCTGCGCACCAGGGCGATGAAAATCCCCGCGAGAAGGATAAGCCCGAACGCGTTGGCGAAGAGTTTGAATGCGACGTAGAAATTTCCGTCCAGAATCCGGATACCGAAGTCGTACTCGACCGCAACGAGACAGGTAGCGAGAAACAGGACGAGGAAAGCGGAGTAGATGGCAAGATGGGTCAGCCCGCCGACCTTCCTCTCGAGCACCTTCTGTTGCCCCAGACCGATCTTCAGGAAATCCACCGTCCGGTCCCACAGGTTGTCCAGCCGGTCCTCCCGTTCCGCCCTGCCTCTTCGATACGACCTGATCCTTTCGTACAGCCCCCAGGCGAAAATGATGATCACAACACCCAGCAGGGAATACATGATGACAGCCGCCAGATGGGGCAGATTCCACATGATTTCCCGGCCTACGGATTTCATGAGAGGGCTCCTTGTAAAGGGTTCGGCGATATTTCTATCAGAACTACGCGCCTGCCGTAAAGACAAATCCTCCCCCCCCCCTGCGCGGGAGCTGTTTTTGGGTATACTGAAAGGCAAATTTTACTCCGTGCGGAAGACCGGGGCAGAGGTCTCCGTCCTGGTTGGCGCAGGGCACATCGCGATCCTATAGAGAAGACGGCCGAAGCGAAAAGCATTGCCGTCTCCTGTTCACCTCGGCGGGGAAGAACCGGAGGAGGCGGCGTGGCGGGGGATGGCCGGGAGGATTCGAGCATGAGGGCGAGGTGGACGGAAGACCTGTCCGTGGGTGTGGACGTCATCGACAACCAGCACAAGGAGTTGTTCTCCACGGCCGACTCTCTTCTTACGGCCGTCGAGAGGAACGAAGGCCGTGGCGAGGTGACGAAGATGGTCGCCTTTCTCGAGGAATACGTGGAGACCCACTTCAAGACGGAAGAGACGTACATGAAGCGGCACAACTACCCCGACTACCCCACGCACAAGATCGAACACACGACCTTCATCAGCGATTTCTACGACCTCCGGCAGGAACTCGACAACAACGGGGTGACGCCCGAGCTCACGGCTCGCATCGCGAACCGGGTCGGAGAGTGGCTCGTCAACCACATCGGTCGGATGGACAAGGCACTCGGGGCATTCCTGAGAGAGCGCAGGTAGGCTAAGCCCCGGGGGTAACCCGGCCGGTGTGATAAACTAAAACGATGGACGAACAGGTACTTTCCGCCCTCCGGGAGGTATTCGGGGAGCGGCTTTTTACATCCCACGAACAGCGGATATGCTATTCGTACGACGCCACGGGAAAGATGTTCCTCCCCGAGGCGGTCGTTTTCCCCGTGAGCGCCGAGGAAGTCCGCCGGACCGTTCTCCTTGCGAACGAACACCGGTTCCCGGTGGTCCCCCGGGGAGCAGGTTCCGGATTTTCGGGGGGGTCGTTGCCCGTGCGGGGGGGACTGGTCCTGTCGACGGAGCGGATGGACCGCATCCTCTCGATCGACGAGGAAAACCTCGTTGCGGTCGTCGAACCGGGCGTGGTGACGGAGACGCTGAAAGCAGAGGCGAGAAAACGGGGACTCTTCTACCCCCCTGACCCCGCTTCCATCAAGTTCTGCACGATCGGGGGGAACATCGCGGAATGCGCGGGGGGGATGTGCGCGGTCAAGTACGGGGTCACGAGGGATTACGTCCGGGGGCTCGAGGTGGTGCTTGGCACGGGGGAGTTCGTTCGCACGGGGGTCTCTACCGTGAAGGGAGTCGTCGGGTACGATCTCACGAGGCTGCTCGTGGGCTCCGAGGGGACGCTGGGGATCGTCACGAAAGCGGTCCTGAAGCTGATTCCCCTTCCTGAGGCGGCTGCGACGATTCTTTCTTTCTTCCGCAACAATCACGACGGGTCGAAAGCGGTGGTGGGGATCTTCGGGGAGCGGATCACCCCTTGCGCACTGGAACTGATGGACCGGACGGCGATCGACTGTGTCCGCGAGAACGCCGGTCTTCCCGTCCCGGAGGACGCCGGTTGCGCCCTTTTGATCGAGGTGGACGGGCCGAAGCAATCCGTAACCGGGGAGGCGGACAGGGTGGAACAGGCATGCCGGAAGTACGGCGCGATCGAGGTCAGCCGGGCGGCGGACGCGGAGGGGCGGGAACGGCTGTGGACGCTCCGCAGGTCGATCTCTCCGGCCCTCCGGAAGGTGAACCCGGTAAAGATCAACGAGGACATCGTCGTCCCCCGCAGCCGTCTCCCCGAGATGCTGGCGTTCCTTGGCGACCTTGCTTCCCGAAAACGGCTCAAGATCGTCAATTTTGGCCACGCGGGGGACGGGAACATCCACGTGAACCTGATGATCTCGGGAACGGACGAGGAGGAGCGGATACGGGCGGACGAGGCGGTCGCCGAGGTATTCCGCAAGACCGTTTCCCTGGGGGGGACGATTTCGGGGGAGCATGGCATCGGGATCGCCAAGGCGCCCTTCCTGGAAATGGAGGTCGGCCCTCTGGGTGTCTCCGTGATGAAGAGGCTTAAAAGGTGCTTCGATCCGAACGGGATCCTCAACCCGGGCAAGATATTCGTGGAAGAAGAGGTTGTGAGCCGGTGAAACGCGAAGATTTCACCACGCTTACTGCCGCCTGCGCAAAATGCGGAACGTGCAGAACGGTCTGCACCCTCTACCCGGAGCGGAAGGCGGAGATATCGGTGGCCCGGGGAAAGATCACCCTGGTGGAGGCCGCTTTCTCCGACCGGGACGGCAACGCGGAAGCATTGCAGGAGGCCCTGTCCGACTGCATTCTTTGCGGGAAATGCGAGCGGGAGTGTCCCAACCAGGTGGCGGTGGAGGAGATCATCATGAAGGGGCGGGCCGACCTGGCGGAGAAACTGGGCATCCCGGCGTGGAAACAGGTGGTCTTCGGAAAGGTGATGCCGTCCGTCACGGCCAGGAATGTGACGCGTACGGCGGCGACAGCCGCCCAGAAGGTTTTCCTGCGCAGGGTACCCACGGGAAGCGGGCTCCACTACCGGTTCCCGGAGGCGTTCGGGCTTTCGGGGCGGACGGTCCCGGCACTGCCGGGGAAAAGTTTTCTGGGCTCCCTCCCGCCCGGCGAGGCGGTCCGCGGCGAAGTGGTTCTCTTTGTCGGGTGCGTCTTTGACCACGTCTTCCCCCAGGTGGGCCGGGCCGCCTACGAGACGCTGCGTCTCTCGGGGAAAGGGATTTCCGTGTTCCGCGACGCCCCGTGCTGCGGCCTTCCCGCGCTGGTGTCGGGGGACCGGCTGTCGGCCCTGCGGTGCGTCGAGGAGAACGTGAGGCGGCTCTCCGACGCTTCCCCCGAACGGATCGTCTTCCCGTGCGGATCCTGTCTCGTCATGTTCCGGCGGAACATGCTCTTCCTTCTGCCTTCGGGCCATCCCCTGCACGGGGAGGCCGTCCGCGTGGCGGACCGGTGCGTGGACTACGCAAGCTTCCTCCTCGAAACGGACGTGCTCTCACGGCTTCCCGACCGCCCGAAGGGAGAGTGGGCCGGGCAGGTCGGATACCACGATCCGTGCCATCTCTCCGGGACCCTGGGGAAGGGACCGGAGGGCAGAGAAGTGCTGCGCAGGACGGTCGGGGACTCCTACTCCGAATTACGGGGCGCGGAACTCTGCTGCGGGTACGGGGGAACGTTCAATATCCGCGATTACCCGACTTCCGCGAAGATCGGGCAAAACAAGGTTTCCGTTGCGGCGGGGGGAGGAGCCGCCGTGATTGCCACCGCCTGTTCCGGCTGCATCCTCCAGATGCGGGACATGGCCGCCCGCACCGACCCCTCTCTTCGGGTCGTCCACATCGCGGAGCTCGTTTCCAAAGCATTTTCGAGTCGTTGACATCCCGTCGGGCGGGATGATATGAAACACCATCACCGCTTCGCACATTGCCTTGAGGAGGGGGGAAGGCATGTCTCTTCAGGAGAAGTTCGACGAACTGCGCAAAAAAAACGCCCAGGCAATGGAAGGGGGCGGGAAGAAACGGATCGAGACGCAGCACGCACAGGGGAAACTCACGGCACGGGAACGGATCGAGCTTCTCCTGGACCCGAATTCCTTCGTGGAGCTTGACCGGTTCGTACAGCACCGGTGCGCGGATTTCGAGATGGAAAAGTTCCTGGGGGACGGCATCATCACCGGATACGGGAAGATCAACGGACGTCTGATCTACATATTCGCACAGGATTTCACCGTATTCGGCGGATCGCTCTCCGAAACATACGCGGAGAAGGTGTGCAAGATCATGGACCACGCGGCCCGCAACGGCGCGCCGTTCATCGGCCTCAACGATTCCGGGGGGGCAAGGATCCAGGAAGGGGTCCAGAGCCTGGCCGGGTACGCGGACATTTTCCTGCGGAATACGATCTATTCGGGTGTCATTCCCCAGATCTCCGCCATCATGGGGCCGTGCGCGGGAGGGGCGGTGTACTCCCCGGCGATCACGGACTTCATCCTGATGGTGAAGAACACCTCCTACATGTTCGTGACCGGTCCCGACGTCATCAAGACGGTGACGCACGAAGAGGTCACCAAGGAGGCTCTGGGCGGGGCGATGTCGCACAACGAGCGCAGCGGAGTGGCGCACTTCGCCGCCGAGGACGAGAAGGAGTGCCTGTTCCTGATCCGCGAACTCCTCTCCTTCCTGCCGCAGAACAACATGGAGGACCCCCCCGTCATCGCCACCAAGGATCCTCCGGACCGGATGGACGAGAGCCTCAACCAGATCGTTCCCGACATCCCGACGAAGCCGTACGACATTCGGGACGTCATCAAAAAGGTGGTCGACGACGGATACTTCTTCGAAATCCAGGAACATTACGCGAAGAACATCGTCATCGGGTTCGCCCGGATGAACGGGCGGCCCGTCGGGATCACGGCCAATCAGCCCGCGGTCCTCGCCGGGTGTCTCGACATCAACTCCTCGATCAAGGGAGCGAGGTTCGTACGGTTCTGCGACGCGTTCAACATCCCGCTTCTGACGTTCGTCGACGTTCCCGGCTTCCTGCCGGGAACCGGCCAGGAGCACGGGGGGATCATCAAGCACGGGGCGAAGCTTCTGTACGCCTTCGCCGAGTCGACCGTTCCGAAGGTGACCGTCATCACCCGGAAGGCTTACGGGGGGGCATACGACGTCATGGCGTCCAAGCACATCCGGGGCGACGTGAACTACGCCTACCCGACCGCTGAAATCGCCGTGATGGGCCCGGACGGGGCGGTCAACATCATCTTCCGGAAGGAACTCGTCAAGTCGGACAACCCGGAACAGACCAAGGCGGAGCTGGTCGCCGACTACCGCACCCGTTTCGCATCGCCCTACAAGGCGGCCGAACTCGGGTACATCGACGAGGTCATCATGCCGGAGGAGACCAGGCCCAAGGTGATCACGGCCCTCGAGATGCTTTCGAACAAACGGCAATCGAACCCGCCGCGCAAGCACGGCAACATTCCCCTGTAAAGGAGGCCGGCCTTGTTCCAGAAAATCCTGATTGCCAACCGGGGAGAGATTGCCGTCCGCGTGGCTCGGGCATGCCGGGAAATGGGTGTCCGCACGGTGGCGGTCTATTCCGAGGTCGACCGGCGCGCGCTCCACGTCCGGTGCGCCGACGAGGCGTATCTCATCGGGCCGCCCCCCGCCTCCGAGTCCTATCTGGTCATCGACAAGATCATCGACATTGCGAAAAAAAGCGGCGCGGAAGCGATCCACCCCGGATATGGATTTCTTGCGGAAAACCCGTTGTTTGCCGAAAGGTGTGAGAAGGAAAAGATCAAGCTGGTCGGTCCCTCGGCACACTCGATGCGGGCTATGGGATCGAAGACGATCGCCAGGAAAACTGTGCAGGCGGCGGGTGTCCCGGTGGTCCCCGGCACGGTGGAACCGATCACCACCGAGGAGGAGGTGTTCCGGGTAGCAGGGGAGATCGGATTCCCGGTCATGCTGAAGGCCACCGCGGGCGGCGGCGGGAAGGGGATGCGCCTGGTGAAAACCGAGGGGGACATTCACTCCGCGCTGCGGATGGCGAAATCGGAGGCAAAGTCCGCCTTCAGCGACGACTCGGTCTACGTCGAGAAATACATCGAGAATCCCCGGCATGTCGAGATCCAGATCCTGGGAGACCGGCACGGAAACTACGTCCACCTGGGCGAGCGGGAGTGCTCGATCCAGAGACGGCACCAGAAAGTGATCGAGGAGTCCCCGTCGGTGGTCATCACGCCCGAAGTTCGGGCGGCCATGGGGAAGGTGGCGGTGGACGCCGCGCGGGCGGCGAAGTACGAGGGCGCCGGAACGGTCGAATTTCTCGTGGACCAGAACATCAACTTCTATTTCCTCGAGATGAATACGCGGCTCCAGGTCGAGCACCCGGTCACGGAGATGGTCACGGGGGTCGACATCGTGAAGGAGCAGATCCGGATTGCCGCGGGCGAGAAGCTCTCCCTCCGCCAGGAGGACGTGAAGCAGACCGGCCATGCGATCGAGTGCCGGGTCTACGCAGAGGATCCCGACAGGAACTTCATGCCGTGCCCCGGCCTCATCTCCTCGCTGCGGACGCCGGGTGGACCCGGCGTGCGGGACGACTCGGGAGTCTTCGAGGGGTTCGAGATTCCCATCTACTACGATCCGATCATTTCCAAGCTGGTCGCCTGGGGGAAGGATCGGGAGGAGGCGATCGCCCGGATGAGGCGGGCGCTCAACGAATACGTCGTGACGGGAGTCAAGACCACGATCCCGTTCCACATCCGGGTGATGAACAATCGACACTTCCTCGAGGGGGATTTCGACACCAACTTCATCGACAAGGTGTTTTTCCCGGCGGAAAGGGAGCGTGAGCTCCCTCACTTCGAGGTCGCCGTGATCGCCGCCGCGATCCAGCTTTACCTCGACGAGAGGAAGCAGGCGATCGCGGGGCGCCCCTCGGGAACCGGGGAACCGGTCTCGATGTGGAAGTATTCCTCCCGCCCCGGAATGCCGAAAATCCTGTAGGAGCGATCGATGAACTACATTGCCACAATCGGGGAGAGGGAAGTCAAGGTCACGGTGAAGGAGGTCGGGGTCGCCCGGTACATGGTTACGGGCGCCGAGAAGGAGTATCTGGTCGACGCCCACCAGGTCCAGGACAGCGTCTGGTCCATCCTGTACGGCACCGAATCGTTCGAGGTGGACGTCCAGGGGAGGGACGACGAGTACGAGGTGCTGATCGAAGGGGACTGCTACAAGTTCTCCCTGATGAACGAGCAACGCAAGGCGCTCATCCGGGCGGGGTGGAAGGGCGCGGTGGGGAAGGCCCTGGTCACCTCGCCGATGCCGGGGAAGGTGTTGAAGCTGCTGGTCGCCGAGGGAGAGGAGGTGCAGACCGACCAGGGCGTGATCGTTGTCGAGGCGATGAAGATGGAGAACGAGCTGAAGTCCGCCGTCACGGGAAAGGTCAAGGAGATCTTCGTGAAGGAAGGGGAGGTCGTCGAGTTGGGGTCGAAGCTGCTTCTGGTGGAATAGGGGGACGGGATGCCGGCACGAAAGGGAAAGGCGGCGGGCAAGTCCCGCGTCAAGGCGGCCAGGGAGCGATGGGAGAGGGAGGTCCTTTCCCCGGTGACGGCGAAGGCGCCCGAGCGGCGGAAGCGGTTTGAAACCACATCCGGGGATCCGGTCGAGAGGTTGTACACGCCGCAGGACCTGGAGGGGTTCGATTACCTGAGGGACGCGGGGTTTCCCGGCGCGTACCCCTTCACCCGGGGCGTGCAGCCGACGATGTTCCGGGGGCGCTTCTGGACGATGCGGCAGTACGCGGGTTTCGGCGACGCCCGGGAATCAAACCGGCGGTACCGCTACCTGCTCGACCAGGGGCAGACGGGGTTGTCGGTGGCGTTCGATCTGCCCACCCAGATGGGGTTCGACTCGGACAACCCGGTTGCGTTGGGCGAGGTGGGGAAAGTCGGCGTCGCGATCGACTCGCTCGAGGACATGGAAGTCCTGTTCGACAGGATCCCCCTCGGGAAGGTGTCGACCTCGATGACGATCAACTCCACGGCGTCGATCCTCCTCGCCATGTACATCGCGGTGGGGGAGAAGCAGGGGGTATCCCCGGGTTCGCTCAACGGCACGATCCAGAACGACATCCTCAAGGAGTACATCGCGAGGGGGACCTACATCTACCCGCCGGCGCCGTCCATGCGGATCATCACCGACATCTTCGCCTTCTGCAAGGATTCTGTCCCGAAGTGGAACACGATCAGCATCTCGGGGTACCACATCCGGGAGGCGGGCTCCACGGCGGCGCAGGAGGTCGCGTTCACGCTGGCCAACGGGATCGCCTACGTGCAGGCTGCAATCGACGCGGGGATGTCCGTGGACTCGTTCGCCTTGCGCCTCGCCTTCTTTTTCAACGCCCACAACAACTTTCTCGAGGAGTTGGGCAAGTTTCGGGCGGCCAGGCGTCTCTGGGCGAAGATCATGCGGCACCGTTTCAAGGCGAAGGACCCCAGATCGTGGATGCTCCGGTTCCATACGCAGACCGCGGTGTCATCGCTCACGGCCCAGCAGCCGGACAACAACGTCGTCCGGGTGACCGTCCAGGCGCTTGCCGCCGTCCTCGGCGGGACGCAGTCCCTCCACACCAACTCCCGGGATGAGGCACTCTCGCTCCCCACCGAGGATTCGGTGCGCATCGCCCTCCGCACGCAGCAGATCCTGGCCCACGAAAGCGGTGTCGGGGACACGGTCGACCCGTTCGGCGGCTCGTACTGCGTGGAGGCGATGACGACCCGACTCGAGCGGCAGGCGGAGGAATATATCGCGAAGATCGACCGGATGGGGGGAGTGGTCAACGCGATCGACCGCGGGTACGTTCAGAAGGAGATCCAGGATGCCGCTTTCCGGTACCAGCAGGAGATCGAGCGAAAGGACCGGATCATCGTGGGGATGAACGAGTTCGCGGTACGGGAGCCGAAGCCGGAGAACCTGCTCACGGTCGACCCGAAGATCGAAAAGGGCCAGAGACGGCGACTTGCGACCCTGCGCAGAAAGCGGGACGACCGTGCCGTCCGGGCCAGGCTCTCCGGCCTGGAGAAGGCCTGCCGAGGGAAGGACAATATCATGCCGCAGGTTCTGGCTGCCGTGAAAGCCTACGCCACGCTCGGGGAGATCTCCGACGTGCTGAGGGAGGTTTTCGGGACGTACCAGGGGAAAATTACGATCTGATCCTCCTTCGCGCTTCGCGCTACGGAGGACAGGCCCGCCTTCCCTATTGGAACCTGCGGCATTCTCGTCGCATCCAAAGGGAAAAGCCGCAAGCACCATCCGGTGCGAGGAGTGAACATGGCCGGGATCCAGTGGGAAAGAGACTTCGACGTGGCGTTGGAAAAGGGGAAAAAGACCGGCAAACCGGTTTTCCAGGATTTCTGGTTCGACGACTGAATCGGCTGTGCACAGATGAATACGGGTCCGTATTCAGACGAGAAGGTGCATAGATTCCTC
>DAOUUI010000174.1 GCA_030668225.1 Deltaproteobacteria bacterium | reverse complement strand
TTCTCAAGGTAAATCACCTCCTGGGGGCGTTGCGGGAGATCGATAGTGCCTTTCAAACGATCTTCGACATCGCTGAGGAAATCGCCGGAGTGGAACGTTGCGCCTACTTTTCCAGGACCCAGGACCCAAACAGCTACGATGCGGTAGTATCCCGCCACGTTGTTCCTCCCATGGGTGAACAAGCCGCTTTCTTCGCACCGGCCGGCATGGCATGTCACTTCGGGAAAGCGATCCTCGTCGATTCGAAGAAGGATCCCTCTTTCCTTCCCGTCTGCGAAGCGTGGCAATCCACCTCCGTCCTTGCATTTCCCTTGCGCGTTGACCGCGAGCCCGTCGGCGCGCTCGTGTTCGGGAAGGGGAAATCACATCCTTTCGATACGATCCATATCAAGCTCCTCTGGGCGCTCTCCATCCAGGCGGAGAGCATCCTGCTCCAGAATGAGTCGGTGAAGGCTCTTTCCTTCTATTCCTTTCTTGACCCGCTTACGCACCTGAACAACAGCCGGTATTTCGGCATTCAGCTGGAAAAGGAGATCTCCCGCTCCCTGCGTAACGGGAAACCGTTCGCCCTGCTTATGCTCGACCTTGACGGCCTCAATGCCGATAACGACACGTTCCCCCACCCGTCGGGCGACATCGCCCTTCAGGAATTCGCAACCATCCTCCAGTCGTCCGTGAGGGAAGTCGACACCGTTGCGCGCCTGGGAGGAGGAAAGTTCGCCGTGATTCTCGTCGAAAGCGACGCATTCGGCGCACAGGACCTCGCCCGGCGGATCATCGAGAGGTTCGAAGGACACCTGCTCCCCGGGATGGATCATGCCCGTACGGAGCGGCTGAGCGCGAGCATCGGCGTATCGACGTTTCCCGCGGATTCCTTCGACAAGAAGGATCTTCTGAACGCGGCCGACCGCGCCCTTTCCCTGGCCAAGACCCAGGGAAGGGGGAAGGTCGCCCTCTATCAGGATATCTCCGACAGATTGTCCCTCCAGTCCCCCCCGGGCGAGCTTCCCATCCAGAAGATCTACAGCGCCGCACGCTCCGTCGTGGACATGGACGGATTCCTGGAAATCCTTCTCTTCACCGCGATGAAGGGTCTGGAGGCAGAACGCGGATCCATCGTCGTCGTGGATCCCGGGGGGAACCACTGTCTCCGTACTGCGATAGGGTTCCCTGTCGAGGAAGAACGGCGCGTCCTCCCTGGCACGGTCGTTTCCCCCGGTTCCGTAACTTCCTGGGTGCTGGAGCACAAAACACCTCTTGTCGTATCTGGGAAGGAGGATATGCCCGTTCCCCAGGAGATGAAGGGAAACGGATATTCGACCGACTCATTTCTCTCCATCCCCCTCATGATCGAAGGACGCCTGCTGGGGGTTCTTCACCTCACGAACCGCATGAGCAAGCAGGCGTTCACCCGGGAAGATCTTGCGTCCTTCGAGCCCATTGCAAGGCAGATTGCGTCAATCCTTTCCCAGGGACTGGAATTTCGTGAGAATGTCAAAAGATTTTCCACGTCGATCTTTTTCTCCATCTCCAGTGCTCTCGAACTCCGTTTCCCCTTCTTGAGCGGACACAGCGAGCGCGTGCAGGACCTCTGTCTCCGGGTAGGCAGACGACTGGGACTCGGGGAGGAGGAGTTGTTCGCGCTCGGGACCGCCGCCTCGCTGCACGACATCGGGATCGTCGGAATACCCGGGGCGATCCTGTCCAAGAACCGGAAGCTGACGGATCGGGAAATGGAGGTCACACGGAAACACCCTTTCCTCGCGTACAAGCTCATGGAGGGGGTTCCCGGGCTGGAAGACGCCCGTCGGTTCGTTCTGGAGCATCACGAATTCGCAAACGGGTCGGGATACCCGTTCGGGTTGCGCGGCGAGGAGATCTCCCGCGGCGCCCGGATTTTGGCTCTGGCCGAGTACTTCGATTCCATCACGTCAGAGCGCCCTCACCGGGGCGGGTTGCGTCACGAAGAGGCGATTCAGCTTGTTCGGAACAACAGGGAAACCCTGTTCGATGATGTGACCTGTATGGCGTTCCTGGAAGAACTTCACGTCCCTTAAAAACGCCACGAAGAACGACCGTTAGAGGTCCCTTTTCCCCGTCTTCACGAGGCAACGGCCCGGAACGTCCTCCAGTCGATGTTAAGGATCTGGATCTTGTAGTTGAGCACACGAGGGCTCACACCCAGCAGATGGGCAGCCTCTTTCTGCACTCCGCGGGTCACCTGAAGCGCCCGGATGATCGCCCCGCGTTCCAGATGTTCCAGATTGAGGTCTTTCCCCGGCGGAACATCCTGGTGCTCTTCGTAAGGGGATTCCATCGTAAGGCTTGAGGAATCGATGACCTCGTTGTCGCTCAGGAGGACGGCACGCTCGATGGAGTTTTGCAGTTCCCGCACGTTTCCGGGCCAGTGGTGCAGCCGCATCTTCTCGATCGCCCCGGGAGAAAAACCGGCGACCTTCTTGTTGAAATCCACCGCGTACCGGTTCAGGAAAAACCGTGCGAGAGGCAGGATGTCCTCCCGCCGCTCCTGCAGGGGAGGAACCCTCAGATTCACCACGTTCAACCGGAAGAAAAGGTCCTGCCGGAATCTGCCCTCCTTTACCTCGACGCGCAAATCCTTGTTGCTGGCAGCCACGACCCGGACATCCACGCGAATACTTCTCCCGCTGCTTCCCAACCTCTCGAATTCCTGTTCCTGCAGCACACGCAGCACCTTGGCCTGGGTGGTAGGGCTCATGTCCCCGATCTCGTCCAGGAAGATCGTCCCCTTGTCTGCCTGCTCGAAACGTCCGATCCGGAGTTTTTCCGCCCCGGTGAAGGCTCCCTTTTCGTGACCGAACAGCTCGCTCTCCAGCAGATTCTCATGCAGGGCCGCGCAGTTGACCTTGACGAGAGGGCCGCCTGACCGGTTACTCCCGAAATGCAGGAGCGTGGCGAGGAGCTCTTTCCCTGTGCCGGTGTCTCCCGTGACCAGGACGGTGGCCGTTGTGGGCGCAACCTTCCGGATGACGGACAAAATATCCTTCATTCCCCTGCTCTCGGCGATAAGCGAGTCCTCTTCCAGGGCATTCCGGTATTCCGCCTGCTGGTAGAACTCAAGCTCCCCCCGCATCCTGCTCATCTTCCGCGCCGTGCGCACCCGGTGCATGAGTTGCTCGATCTCGAAGGGTTTCTGGATGTAGTCGAAAG
>DAOUUI010000165.1 GCA_030668225.1 Deltaproteobacteria bacterium | reverse complement strand
TCCTTGGATTTCGCTCTCCGCTGCGCGTCGAAGGACGGGGGGGCATCCGCGGCGGAAAGAATGCGGATATCCCGGGGGAGGAGGGCGTTCCCCCCCCGGACGATCGTCCCAAGGGGGCGTCTCCCGGAGTCGGCGAAATCCACTACCTGTTCCCGGGCATGCACCCCTGCATCGGTGCGGCCGGCCGGCCGGAGGCGGACCGTCTCCTGGAGGAGCTGTCCCAGCGCATCCTCCATCACCGCTTGGATGGTGATGCCGTTCGGCTGGATCTGGAAGCCGCAGTATGCGGTCCCGTCGTACGCGATCGTCAGTTTCACGCGCCGCATCGTTTCCGGAAGTCCTCCCTATCGCCTCGACCCCGGCCGAGGAAGGACCCTGGCTCGCGGGGGATTCCTCTCCGCTACGCTCGCAACCTTTCGCCCGCTCGCTGCCGGTTCCGCTCGCGTACCGGACGCCGCTTCGCGGCGATTCCCATTCCTCGCTCCACAGGCCGCTTCGCGGAACCCCCCGCATCGCCCCGGGTCCTTGGTTGCCGGCGTAGCAGCCGCAGGAGGACCGGCATCCAGGGATCGAAACGCCACCGGGAGCGGAGGGTTCCCCCCCTCCCGGTGGCGCTTAATCGATACGGACCGCCTTCGGCGCTTACGCGTGGGCGGGCTGCAGGTGCTTCCGGGCGAGCACCTCTGCGATCTGGATCGCGTTCAGCGCCGCCCCTTTCCTAAGCTGGTCCCCGCATACCCAGAAGTTCAGGGCGTTCTCCGCGCTCTCATCCTCGCGGATACGACCGACGTAGCAGTCGTCCTTCCCCGCGCAGAAAAGCGGCATCGGGTATACGTTGCTCGCGGGATCGTCCATCACCTGGCAGCCGGGGAACGCCGCGATCAGCTCCCTCGCCTTCTCGCGGGAGATCTTCCTTTCGAACTGCGCGTTGACCGAGATCGAGTGCGCGGTCAATACCGGCACGCGCACCGTGGTGCAGGTGACGGGCAGGCCGGGTATCCCCAGGATCTTGCGCCCCTCGTTCGTCATCTTCATCTCTTCCTTCGTGTACCCGTTCTCGAGGAAGCCGTCGATGTGCGGGATGACATTGAAGGCGATCTGGTGCTGAAACGCCGCCACATCCAGATTTTCGCCCCTGGCATAAGCCTTCGTCTGCGCGATGAGCTCCGCCATCGCCTTGGCCCCCGCCCCGGAGGTCGACTGGTAGGAAGAGGCCACGACCCGCCGCAGCGATCCGTAGTCGTGCAGGGGCTTGAGCGGCATGAACGCTACGATCGTGGTGCAGTTCGGGTTTGCGATGATCCCCCGGTTCCGGTACAGCGCGATCGTGTCACCGTTGATCTCCGGCACCACCAGCGGGATGTCCGGCTCCATCCGGAATGCCGACGAATTGTCGACGACCACGGCCCCGGACTCCCAGGCCGCCGGGGCGAACTCCCTGCTCCGGGACGCCCCCGCCGAGAACAGGACGATGTCGATCCCCTTGAAGGCGCTTTTCCGGAGGAGCTCGACCGGCACCTCTTCTCCCCGGAACCGGAGCCTTTTCCCGACCGACCTCTCGGAGGCCAGCAGACGGATGCTTTGGAGCGGAAAATTCCTCTCCTCGAGGATCTGCAGCATCACTTCCCCGACCGCGCCGGTGGCACCCCCCACCGCGATGTTAAATCCTTTCGTTGCCATTTTCCTTAGCTCCTTGTCACGTGGTGTCCAACAGGATCCGCCGTACCTTGTCCCCGATCTCCGAGGTCCCAACCCGCCGGATCCCGGGCCCCTCCCGGTAGATGTCCCCCGTCCGGTACCCGTCCGCGAGCGCCTTCCCGACCGCGTTCTCGATCAGGGCAGCCTCCTCGGGCAACTCAAACGAGTAGTTTAGCATCATCGCCACGGAAAGTATCATGGCCAGGGGGTTGGCCAGCCCCTTCCCCGCGATGTCCGGCGCGCTCCCGTGAATCGGCTCGTACAACCCCACTTTTCCTCCAAGCGAGGCGGAGGGAAGCATCCCGATCGAGCCTGTGACCATCGACGCCTCGTCCGTGAGAATGTCGCCGAAGAGGTTCGTCGTGACGATCACGTCGAACTGCTTCGGATACCGGATGAGCTGCATGGCACAGTTGTCGACCAGCATGTGGGAAAGCGCGACGTCCGGGAACTCCCGCTCGCCCACTTCCGTTACGACTTTTCTCCACAGCACGGATGTCTCCAGGACGTTCGCCTTGTCCACGGAGGTCACCCTCCCCGTTCGTTTCCGGCCAAGCTCGAAGGCGACCCGGACGACCCGCTCGATCTCCGGGCGGGTGTACACCTCCGTGTTGATTCCCGTCTCGACGCCGTCGATCACCTTGACTCCCCGGGGCTCGCCGAAATAGATCCCCCCGGTGAGTTCCCGCACGACCAGGAGATCGATTCCCTCCACGAGCTCCCTGCGGAGGGGCGAGGCGTCGACGAGAGGTCCGTACACCTTCGCGGGCCGAAGGTTCGCGAAGAGCCCGAGTGTTTTCCGCAGTTCCAGCAATCCGCGCTCCGGCCGGACCTCGAAGGGGAGCAGGTCCCACTTCGGCCCGCCGACGGCCCCCAGGAGAATGGCGTCCGACGACCTGGCAAGGGACAGCGCCCGGTCGGTCATCGGGACGCCGTGGGCGTCGTAGGACACCCCGCCCAGCAGCTCCTCCTCGGTCTCGAACCGCCTCGTTCCCGAGACCTCCTCCACCGTCCGGAGAACGGACAGCGCCTCCCGGACCACCTCCGGGCCGATTCCGTCCCCGGGGAAGACGCAGATCCTGGTCATGGCCGCACCTGGTCTTTCCGCCGGGCAACTATGTAGTTGAGCAGCCCGCCGGCGGCGACGAGCTCCTGCATGAACGACGGGATCGGCGCGACCTCGTACTCCTTGCCCTTGGTCTCGTTCCGCAGCGACCCGTTCCGCATGTCCACGGCAAGCAGGTCGCCCGCGTCGATCTCGTCTATCGCCTGGGGCGCCTCGAAGATGGGAAGACCCATGTTGAAGGCGTTCCGGTAGAAGATCCGTGCAAAAGACCTCGCGATCACGGCGGAAGCCCCGGACGCCTTGATGGCGATGGGAGCGTGCTCCCGCGAAGAGCCGCACCCGAAGTTTTTCCCCGCCACGATGATATCCCCGGGGGAAACCTTCACGGCAAACTCCCTGTCGATGTCCTCCATGCAATGGCGGGCGAGTTCCGCCGGGTCGGAGGTGTTCAGATACCTGGCGGGGATGATGACGTCGGTGTCGACATCGTCCCCGTACTTCCAGGCCCGTCCTTTCAGCACCATCGGCTTTACTCCCCTTTCCGGGTTTCCGCGTTTACGCACCCTCTATTCCTACCGGCTCCGCCCGGTGATCGCGGCAACCGGTAACCTAAGGCTCGCGGGGGCTTCCTCTCCGCTACGCTCGCGACCTGCGCCCGCTCGCTGCCATTCCGCTCGACGGAATTGGGACCGCTTGGTGGGGACACTCCTCGCCCGCATTCCGGAGATGAACCAGGAATGTCCCCGCCGCT
>DAOUUI010000259.1 GCA_030668225.1 Deltaproteobacteria bacterium | reverse complement strand
CGGAGACGCTGTTTTTCGAGGACCTCCGCACGAAGTTTCTGGACGCCTCGACTTCCGTCTCGGGCTCCCTCGAAGGCTACCGGACCGATGCGAGGCGGGACGTGGCAACCGTGTCCGGACGGCTCGGTCCGGAGGCGATCGCGTTTCTCCATGGCCGGGGGAAGATCCCTCCCGGTTTTCTCGTCCACTCTCCTCTGGAATCGACAGGGGCCCGCCTGGAATGGCAAAAGGACACCCTTGTGGCCCTGAGCGGGGATTTCGTGATCGGCAACGGACCGAAGGTCTCGGTCGACCTCTTTCGGCCCCCCGGGGAGTGGGTGGTCCGGAAGCTGTCGGTCCTGGACAAGGACTCCAAAGCCTCCCTTTCCCTTCACTGGAAACCGGGATCCCTGGACCTCGCGTTCGAGGGCCACCTGGGCGAGGAGACCGAAAACAGGATATTCATTACCGATTCGCCTCCCGGGAACTGGCTTAAAGGGAACTTCCGCGCCTCCCTTCGGTTCGACCAGCCGATGCATTCCACAGCCCAGGGGACCCTGGAGGGGAAGAACCTCCGTTTCCTGCAGAGGTTTGGGATTCCCTTGTCCGTCGACAACCTCTCCCTGTCCGCGGAAGGCAGCCGCGTCGCGGTGCAGGAAGCGAAGATCACGATCGGAGACAGTCACGTTCTCCTGGAGGGAGAGGCGACCGCCTCCCCGGACGGCCTCACGTTCGACATGGACGCATCGACGGACGGACTCGTCTGGGAAAACCTGCAGAAAACCTTCGGAGCCTCCGGGGCGGAAGAAGGGGCCCCGGCTTGGGATCTGCCGGTCCAAGGGACGGTGAGGCTGCGGTCGGGGTATTTCCGATACGGCCGGCACTCCGTGGAGCCGGCCACAGCCGAGATCGTTTTCGGGAAGTCGGGGGTGGCCGTCACGGCCACAGAAGCCGCCTACTGCGGCATTCCCTTCACCGGGACGCTGCGCGCGACCCCCGGGGAAATGGCGTTCGAGCTCCGGCCGAACGCGAAGGATGGAGATATCGACTCCGTCTACGGCTGCCTGACGGAGAATAAAGCGCGAATGACGGGCCGGTTCGATCTCGCCGGTGAGGTTACCGGG
>DAOUUI010000226.1 GCA_030668225.1 Deltaproteobacteria bacterium | reverse complement strand
CCCTCTCCTTCGCACGACGGGGGCAGGGAGGGGCCGTCGGGGGGTGGACCGCGATTCTGCGCGAGGTGGGCGAAGCGGTGGAGTGCTCCGTCCTTTCCTCGGGTGTTCCCGTCTTCTCCGCGTACCGGCAGTGCGCTGCGGACGCGATGCCTGCGGAAGGGATCTCTCTTCTTACGGAGGGACTGATCGACGTCCCTTCCCGGGGGGATGATGAACCCGTGGATCTGTTGGCTCCCCCGGGCTGGTTCGACGATGGGGTAGGGGAGGCCGGCGGGAAAAACACCTTCCGGGTCGTAGAGGATTTCGCGCCGTTTCCGGCGATCCCGACCACCGGGCAGGGTGGCGCGGAGGAGAGCATCCCCGCCCGGGTGATCGCTGGCGCGTTCGGGGCGGCGGTTGCCGAGAAGGCGATCGATTTGTCGGCGTCGGGAAAGGGGGATGCAGCATCCCGCTTGACCCGCATTTCCACATGGACGCTCGCCGCCGTCGCTGTCCTTCTCGCCCTCGCCTGGCCCGCGACCGTTTCCTGGAAGACGAAGGCGGAGATTTCCCGCCTCGATGCGGAGATCGCCGCCCTGCGGCCCGTCGTGGAGGACGTGGAGAAGGCGGTCGGGGACCTAAACGGAGTCGAGGAGAAGATCTCCGTGCTGCGCGAGGCGGCGGCAGGCCGTGGAGAATCGTTCATCATTCTGAAGGAACTGACCGACCGCCTTCCGGACGGAACGTGGCTCACCGGCCTTCGCGTGGAGGACCGGAAGGTCCAGATGGACGGCCTATCCCCGTCGGCGAACGAGATCTTTCCGCTCCTCATGCGCGACGGGAGGTTCCGCGGCGTCGCCTTCGCCTCCCCCGTCACCCGGCAGGCAGATAATCTCGAGAGGTTCCGGATCCGGGCCGAGTTCGTACCGGGTCCGACCCCGGGATCGGAGAGTGCGCGATGACGTTTGCGGCCCGCATCGAGGCCAGGCTCCGCTCCCTGTCCACGAGGGAGAGGAACCTGCTCCTGCTCTGCGCCCTGGTCGTGGTTGTCTTTGCCGTGATGCGCTGGACGGTATTTCCGGCGGTGGCGCAGCACCGGAAGGAGCGGGGCCTGATCGTCGAGCGGCGGGCGACGCTTGCGCGCTACCAGGCGATGGGGGGAGAGCAGTCCGACGTGGCGGAGAAACTCGCGGTCAAGATGAGGGAACTCGGGGTCGCGGAGGAGGAGTTGCTTCCGGGCAGCGACCCTTCCGCCGCGGGGGCGGCGCTTCAGGGGATGCTCAAGCCGATGGTGAACAGAACGGACACGAAGCTCACGTCGGTCCGGACACTCTCCCCGGCGCAAAAAGGGGAGTACGCCGAGGTCGCCGTGCAGATGGACATGCAAACTTCGACGGAGGGGCTTGCGTCGTTTCTGGCAGGGATCCCCCGGCAGCAGAAGACCCTGAGGGTGAAGAAGCTCGTCGTCAAGTCGGGGGTCTACAGCGCGGCGCGGGCCAAACGGGCCGACAGGCTGGTAGTCTCCCTGACGGTGTCGGGGATGACGGCGGCCCCGGAAGAGACCGCGACGGTGGGAGGCGAGCAGTGAAACGGGCGGCGCTGTGGATTCTGGTGTTCGCATCCGCTACGGTCTTCTTCGGCTGGAAGACGTACCGGGCGTTGACGGGACCTGTCCTGCCCGGGGAAGTGCCCCCGGCAGCCGCGGCGCTTTCTCCGCCTTCCGCTGCAGCGCAACCGCAGAAAGGCCCCGAGGACGCTGCGTACT
>DAOUUI010000265.1 GCA_030668225.1 Deltaproteobacteria bacterium | reverse complement strand
TGGAGACGGCACGGGTTATATAGCGGAAGGAGAAGACCCACCCAAGGACGGAACGGGCTATGGGGCTAAGGGGAAACAATAGGGCGGTGAAAACCGGGCGGGGCGGGGCGGCATTGTCCGCCCTGCTCCCCGGGTTTCTCTGCGTCCTGTTCCTCTTCCCTGCGGGCGGCACCGCGCTGGCGGCCGGGAACGGGACGGTTCTGGAAGGGAGCGGGATCCACTACCCCGGGGGGTTCGACCCCAACACGGTCGGGGAGGTCCGTGGAACGGCTCGCGGCGTCGACAGGCCGGAGCGGGGGCCGATGCGCTTTCGGCTGGAATCGGAGAAGGAGACGTACACGGTCCTCGTCTCCCCGTCGTGGTATTGGAAGGACCTCCGGACGGAGATCCCCGAAGGCGCGGAGGTGAGCGTCCGCGGCTCCAAGACGCTTGGCCGCGACATGGGGATGTACATCATCGCCCAGGAGATCCGCGTCATGTCCTCGGGTCAGGCGTGGGTGTTCCGCGACGAGAAAGGATTTCCGCTCTGGAAGGGCCAAGGCGGCGGAATGGGAGTGGGTGGAAGGTCCGGATCCCCGATGCTCCGGGGCGGCGGCGGGAAGGGGCCGGGGGGCATGGGCGGCAGGGGCAGATGACAATCTCAAACGACGAAAAGAGGTGGACATGATCCCTCGGCAGTGGAAGGCGCTGCTCGCGGTTTTCGTGGTTCCAACCCTGTTTTGGGAAGCGTCCCCGGCATGTGCCGGCTGGGAAGCCGGCGCAAAGGCGGGGTTCGACTCAAACCTGAGCCGCTCCATCGACGATGACGACGGGAGCGGGTACCTCTCGGCCTACGGCAGCTACTGGAGGGGCCACGCCGCGGAAACCCGGCTGGACTGGACGATGGGGATCATCGTTCAGGGCGCCGTCTACCCTTCCCTTTCCGATGTCGACTACGCGGCGGCCATGCTCTCCCCGGGGGTGGCGTACATCTTCCGACCCGGCTGGACAGCATCCCTCTCCCCATTTCTCCAGGGGAAAGCGGTGAAGGATTCGGAGCAGTC
>DAOUUI010000191.1 GCA_030668225.1 Deltaproteobacteria bacterium | reverse complement strand
TTTCGCCTTGTTCCTGTGTGGTGCATTCAGTAAATCCGCAACCGCTGCTTTCGATGGGTCTTCTCCGCTGCTGTGTGTCCCGATCGAAGTCATGGAATGTGGAGCCAATGAGGGCTGTTTCGAGACGACGGCGGAGTCCGTGAACATCCCGCAGTTTATCCGGATCGACTTCCAGAAGAAAACGGCCAGCGGAACCCTTGCGGACGGAGCGGTGCGGGAGGTGGGGATCGAGCGCATGGAGCGGGAAAACGGCATGATTGTCATTCAGGGGGGGCAGCAGGGCCGTGGCTGGAACGCGACAATCGGAGAAGAAACCGGGAAAATGACCCTGACCGCGTCGGGCGACCGGTTTGGGTTCATCATCTTCGGCGCTTGCACATCGCCCTGACCCGGCTTGCGGGACGCGAACGCTGCGAATATGAGCAGGGAAGGAGGAGCCCATTGATTCACGATCTCCGCGGGAAAACAGTTGCCCTCATCCTGGGAATTTCCCTTTTGGGAGTGGGCGGGTGCGCCAGCTCCAAGGAGGCGAAGTTTTACACTCTCAATCCGCTTACGGTTTCCGGGGATCTTCCCGGGAGTGTCCCGGCGGAGCAGGGGATCGCCGTCGCGATTGGTCCGATCGTCATCCCGGATTATCTCAGCCGTCCGCAAATCCTTACCCGATCGAGTCCGAGGGAGCTACAGCTTGACGAATTCGAGCGATGGGCGGGTTCCCTCGAGGAGGACATTTCCCGGGTGCTCGCGGAGAACCTGTCGGTTCTCCTCTCCAAGGACCATGTGACCGTCCTTCGGTGGGGGCGGGACGCATACCCCTTCCCGGCCGAATACCGGGTCGGAGTCGATCTGATTCGGTTCGAAGGCGTCATCGGGGAATCGGTAACCCTTGCGGCCCGGTGGACCGTTTCCCGGGAAGAGGACAAGAAAATCCTTTCCGCGCGCGAGTCGAACGTCAGGGAACCGGTGGAGGGACAGGATTACGACGCCCTGGTGGGAGCGATGAGCAGTGCGCTCGCGACTCTCAGCCGGGAAATTGCCGCCGCGATCCCCGTAAATTGATCGTAAGGGGAGTGGTTCCTCTTGGGCCGGTAATCCCCCGGGTCGCCGGGGCCCGCCCGGGTTCCCGTCAGAGCCCGAAGGTTATCCCCCCCAGCAGCAAGACCTGGCCGAATACGTCCCCCTGCACCCGCACGGCGCAAGCCACCCCGCCGGACGAGACGCAGAAGATGTCCGTGTTGTCCGGGAGAATCGTCAGAAACCCCCTCCCCTCGAAGCGAAGTCCCACCCTCTTCGAGATCGGAATGATCACCCCGGCCCCCAGGGAGAGGGAGAAGTCGATTTCCGAGTCCAGCCCGGGCCCGTCCGGGGAAAAGTAGGTAAGACCTAACCCTCCGCCGATGAAGGGGTGCACCCTCTCTCCCGGGAACAGGTAGGTCCCGCCGAGGTGGAGATAATGAATGTCCAGGTCGAAGAGGGGTTCTCCCGCGAAAAGCCCTTCCCCTTGCAGTGTCGTCTTCTGGATGCTGTAGAAAAGCTCGTAGTTGGTCTCGTGGGTGGCCCGGGCACCGAGAATGAGCCCGAAGCTCTCCCCCTCGTCCACATCCAGGTCGAGGCCGGTCGTGTTGTCCTCGAAACTCCCGCCGAACCGGAAACCGGCGAAGGGGGTAAGCTCCACGCCCCAATCCGCCCGGGCGGGCGCGGGGAGGAGGACGAGGAGCGCAAGGAGGGGGACGACCAGGCGGAACGGCCGGCCGGGCGGGTTTTCGATTGAGCTCACGTGGGCTTCCCTCCGCCGATCGGCACGAGTCTCCTGGTATGTACGCTCCTCACGCGAATATCCTCCCGAGGAAGAGAACCCCACCAGCGCCGCCGCAAGCCACCGGTTTTTTTTATCTTATCCGACCCGGTACCTCCTCGTAGATCTTCTTCCGGTGGCGTATCCCGAGGACATATACGACCTCCCCTTGGACTTTGAAAACGATGCGGTAATCTCCCACCCGGAGTTTCCAATACCCTCCCAGGCTCTTCCTCAGGGGAAGCCCGTACTCCTGGGGTGCCGTCATCAGGCGGGACTCGATCGCCTTGCGGATGCGTTCCCGCATTTTCACGTTGATCCGGGGAAGATCGATCTCTCTGACGTCGGGGTGATACTTTACCGTAAACGCCACGTTATCCCCAGATATCCTTGTGGGCGAGTGCCCGGGAACGTTTCAGGGACTTTTCCCGCGACTCTGCGATGCGGCCAAGATCGATGTCTTCCCGGATCTCGATCGCTTCCTTGACGAGGTCCCGCACAATCGTCGAAAGCGAGACGCCTTCCTCCTTCGCCAGGCGATCCACCGCTTCGTAGACCGATCCCATTCCTCCACTGCCTATAAGACGTATCACCTCGAATCGAGATGTTCCCTGGAATTCCACGTCAACTCTCCCCGATCACATCTCCCTGCATTCGAATATCGATCTTTCGCCGTTTTGATAGAACTTTAATCTTTCTCTCTGTAAACCATGCATCTCTGCATTATACCA
>DAOUUI010000085.1 GCA_030668225.1 Deltaproteobacteria bacterium | reverse complement strand
GGTTCGGCAGATGTTGTTCGCGCACAGGAGAAAATCCGGCACCGGAAGACCCCCGGTGGGGCTTTCCGCCGGACATGTTCTCGCCCCCCAGTCGATTTTCCAATAGGAGCAAAGGTCCCGGGAGTATCCTCTCTCCTCGGCGGTCTGGCACAGGCGCCCTCCCGCCCGGGCCACTCCGCAGACCGCACCGTGGTTTTCGGGATATACGGGAACGACGTCCATTGCGAGCAGATATTCCACGGGCGCACCGCTTGTGACGAAGGCGACCTTCCGTCCCGCGTCCCGTGCGAGCCACCCTGCCTGGAATTGACGCAGCATAAGTTCCTTCATTCTCTCTGCGGCTTTGAGGCGCTTCTGGTTCGCCATCCCCTACTCCCCCATTTCCACGAAAGCCTCGATACGCATCTTTGCGGACGCCCTCTCTTCCGCTTGCAGGTCGATGTCCAGGCTGAGAAACGGAATCCCGCGATCCCGGGAAGTATCGGCCATGTCGGGGATATCGCCGGATTCCGGTTCGCACTGTCGCATCCGGAGAAGAAGCAGCCTGTTCGCGCCGGAGTCGTCGAACCTCCGGAAGAGTTCTTCGATACGCGGCCGGGCTAACCCGTGCAGAGTGGAGCACGGGTCCCTCCGCAAGTGCCTGCGGGCGAGGGACAACAACATGTCTCCGGTCTCGTCCGCCGGCCCGGAATAGTACCGGTGTCCGAGCGCCAGGTCGTTCCCCACGATCGCGGCGCCCGCCGCGTCCATCGCTTCCATCACCGGTTCCGTCGGCATCATCCCGGTGACGAACACTTTCGCCCGTGTCTTCCGGAAAGGCTCGCGCGACCGGGAAAGAGCCGCCCTGAGAATTTTCGTGTGTCCATCCCTGGGAAGCGCCATTCCCGCCCTGGAGAGCGTGAAATATTCCACTCCGGAAAAGGATCCGGGGGAATCCTTCATCCTTTGCTCGAGAAGTCCGAACGCCCGCAGATTTTCGTTGTACACCCTGATGGCCCTTTCCAGTGCCCCCTCCGACACCATCCTTCCGGAGATCTCCCCTGCCCACTCGCGAAAGGCCTCCATCCGGTCGAGCATATATTCTGTCGCGCCGGGGGTCTCGGAAGATGCGGGAAAGACGAAGGGGAACCGGGGGCGATCGGCTTCCGGGGGAAAAAGGACCTCGAAGGCGTTCTGGAAAGTGTCGCAGGTAGACGGAAAGACCCAGGCATCGATTTCCCCCCACTTGCCGGAGCGGATGGCGGATACCACCCCGCCCGCCACGGAGCACACGAAGGGGGGGATCCCCCGACGGGACGAATGGGAGAATTCGTTGCCCCAGATGGTGACCGGCAATATCCCCGCGGCGTACAGAACCTCCTCGGGGACGTAGATCGGGATGCATCCCGCCGCTTTCCGGCCCGACAGCATCTTCCAGCGGGATACCGCGGCCACCGGGTTCCGACAGACCTCCGAGGCAAACCGAAGGGCCCACTCCACTCCGGAGGGCATCCCTTAGACCCGCGCGGAAAACAGATCGTCGGAGTCGGGCCGTCCCATTTACTTCCCCCGGAAGATGACGGCGAGGATCAGGGCCTCCTTCTCCTCGGTGGAGTGGACGTGATGGGGGATGGTCGAATTGAAGCTGAAGTCGCCGGACTCCTCGGCGATCCTGGACAGCAGGTCGTCCATGGAGTCGTCACGCGCGATTTCTGGCAAAGGATTCCCCCTCCTTCAGGGCGTTGACGTTGAGCGGGATGAACCGCTCGTACTTTTTCGAAACGACTTTAGGGAGGCAATCGAACAGGGTACGCATCCGCACCACGCCCGTCACGGCGATGTATGCTCCCAGCGCCACCATCGAGGCGAGCTGCGGAGTCTTCACCTTCTCGCGTGCGATATCGTTGGCGGGGATCGACAGAACGTTCAGGTCCGTCCGGGTCACCCTCGCGGGATCGACGAGCGAGCGATTGAGGATCAGATTTCCCCCCTTTTGCACGAAGGGAAGATATTTTTCGAGGGAGGGGCCGTTCATGACGACGCACGATTTCGGGTGCCCGACTACGGGTGAGCCGATCTCTTCGCCCGAGATGACGACCGTGCAGTTGGCCGTCCCTCCCCGCATCTCCACGCCGTATGCGGGAAAGAAAGTCACGCTCTTCCCTTCTTCCATCGCAGCGATGGAAAGGAGGGTCCCGATCATCAGGATTCCCTGCCCGCCGAATCCGGCCATGATGACGTCGGTGTTCACGCGAAGTCCGCCTGCTTTCGCTCCTTGTACACCCCGAGGGGGTAATACCCGGACATTTCGCCAAGAACGCGCTTCTGCGCATCGAGCGGCTTCATCCCCCAGTTGGTCGGGCACGTGGAGAGGATTTCGACGATGGAAAACCCCATTCCCCGGATCTGCATGTCAAACGCTTTTTTCACCGCTTCCTTCGCTTTCCGGATCTGCGCGGGCGTGCTCGTGGCGACGCGCGCGGAGAACGCCGTCCCTTCGAGGGTCGCAAGCATTTCCGCTATCCGGATGGGGTATCCGTCGTTTCTAAAATCCCTCCCGTACGGGGATGTCGACGTCTTCTGGCCGAGCATCGTGGTCGGGGCCATCTGCCCTCCCGTCATCCCGTACGTCGTATTGTTGATGAACAGGACCGTGAGGTTCTCCCCCCGATTCGCCGCGTGGATGATTTCGGACGTCCCGATTGCGGCCAGGTCTCCGTCTCCCTGGTAGGTGAATACGAACCTGTCCGGCTGGGCGCGTTTGACCCCCGTTGCAACCGCCGGGGCCCGCCCGTGGGGGGCCTCCACGAAATCGACGTCGAAGTAGTCGTACATAAGCACCGCGCATCCCACGGGGGCTACGCCTATCGTCTTCTCGCGGAGGTCGAAGTGATCGATCGTCTCCGCGAGGATCCGGTGCGCGATCCCGTGGTGGCATCCCGGGCAGTAGTGGGTACTGACATCGAGGAGGCTCCGGGGCCTCGAAAAGACCTGCTTCGTGAATTTTTCTTTCGCTTTATTTTTCATCGTACGTTTCCCGCCTTCACCCCGATCTCCCCTGCCAGGCTCCGGATCTCCTGGAGGATCTCCTCAGGTGTGGGGATGGCGCAAGGCTTTCCCAGGAACCGGATCTTGTCGTGGTGCCGGGTACTTATCAGGACGTCCTCGAGCATCTGCCCCGTGTTCATCTCGATCACGAGCACGGCGTCCGCCCGGGAGACGGCCTCGTCTACCTCCCGCGACGGAAAGGGGAACAGCGTGACCGGGCGGAGCATCCCCACCGGGAGGCCTTCCGCCCTCGCCCACTGGATCGCCGTCTTGCTGACCCGCGCGGCGGTCCCGAAGGCTACGATCACGATCCCGGCCCCCTCCAGATGGGTTGGCTCGGAGCGAACTTCCTCCTCCCGCATCGTCATGTATTTCCGATGGAGCTTCCAGTTGTGCGCCTCGATCTCGTCGTCCTTGAGGTGGAGGGATTTGATGATCCGACGGGGGCGGCCTGCGCACCCGGTCAGGGACCACGGTTTCTCCTCCGGAACCGTGGAGACGTACGAGGTGGGGACGAACGGCTCCTTCATCTGTCCGATGACGGCGTCTCCCAGGATCATGACCGGGTTCCGGTACTTGTCCGCCAGGTCGAACGCGAGCATGGTCAGGGAATACATTTCCTGAACGGAGTGCGGCGCCAGCACCGGCATTCTGTACCCGCCGTGGCCACCGCATTTTGTCGCCTGGAAGTAATCCCCCTGGGAGGGGGCGATCCCGCCGAGGCCCGGCCCCGAGCGGGATATGTTGACGATCACGGCCGGCAGTTCCGACCCCGCCATGTACGAGAGCCCCTCCTGCATGAGCGAGATCCCCGGCCCGGACGAGGAGGTCATGACCCGCTTTCCGGAAGCCGACGTCCCGAGGAGGTAGTTGATCGTGGCGACTTCGCTTTCCGCCTGGAGGAACGTCCCCCCGATGGGCGGCAGGTGGGCGGACAGGTACTCCGGGATATCGTTCTGGGGAGTAATCGGGTATCCGTAGTAGAATCGGCACCCCGCCGCGATGGCGCCTGCGCAGATCGCCACGTTCCCCTTCATCAGCTCCCGCTTGATCCCGACCGGTTCAGGCGTCATCGCCACACCTGGATGCAGACGTCGGGGCAGCACTCTGCGCATACGGCGCAGCCCGTGCAGTCGCCGGGGCGCGCGAAGACCGCCGCGGCGAACCCTTGCCGGTTGGTCCCGGTTCCCATCTCGATACAGTTTTTCGGACAGGCCGGGATGCAAAGCTCGCACGCCTTGCACCGTTCGAAATCGATCTCGATCCTGCCCTTGGGTAGTGGTGCGGTTCCCGGCATCGCTTCCCTTACGTCATCAGTCGTATTTCGGCTTGAACTCGAAGTAGTGCGTGGTTTCGATGAAGCGGACCGTCCGGGACTTCGACCGCATGACGACGGAATACGTGTTCGCCCCTCCGCTGAAAAACTGGACCCCTTTCAGGAAGTTGCCGAAGGTGACGCCGGTTGCTGCGAACATGACATCGCTGCGGGCCAGGTCCTCCAGCTGGTATACCTTGTTCGGGTCGTCTACTCCCATGGTCTTGGCCCGCTCGACCTCCTCCTTGTTCCGGAATTTAAGGATTCCCTGGAAATCCCCTCCAAGACATTTCAGTGCCGCCGCCGCCAGGACTCCTTCGGGGGCCCCTCCCACTCCCATCAGGACGTTGACGTCGGTTCCTTCCTTTGCGGTCGCGATGGCGGCCGCCACGTCTCCGTCGCCGATCAGTTTGATGCGCGCCCCGGCCGCGCGGACCTCCCCGATCAGATCCTGGTGCCTTGGCCGGTCGAGGATCACGACGCACAGGTCCTCGACATACACCTTCAGGGCCTTCGCGATTCTGCGAAGGTTCTCGGTCGGACTGGCCGTGATGTCGATCACCCCCCTGGCCTTGGGCCCGACCGCCAGTTTCTGCATGTAGGTGTCGGGCGCGTGGAGAAAACCTCCTTGTTCCGCAATCGCGATGACCGCAAGTGCGTTGTTCCCGCCCGTCGCCACGATGGTCGTGCCCTCGAGGGGATCGACGGCGATGTCGACGCAGGGGGTTTCGGCCGCCCCGACTTCCTCCCCGATATAGAGCATCGGGGCCTCATCCCGCTCCCCTTCTCCGATCACGACCTTCCCCTTGAACTGGACGGCATTGAACGCGGTTCGCATTGCTTCGACGGCTGCCTGGTCCGCGGCCACGTTGTCTCCGCGTCCCATCAGTCTCGCCGCCGCAAGAGCGGCCGCCTCGGTGACTCGGACCACCTCAAGTGCCAGGTTTCGTTCCACGGCTCCCCCCTTTCTACGATAATGGTTGTCTGAATCCCGTCTTCTCGAGGAACGGCTCCGGGATGCGTACGATCTTCCCGTCACCGTCCGTGAATGCGTGAACGGTTTCCCCTTTGGCCAGAAGGACCCCGTCCTCTCTCTCAATCCGGTACCCGAAAGCGATACTCGCCCGTTTGCACTTCCGAATTTCCGTATGAATCGCAAGGAGATCGTCGTAGCGTGCCGGCGAGAGGTACCGGACGGAGACCTCCGTGACGGGGAGGTGGATCCCGGTACCGGTCAGTTCCCGGTACTCCATTCCCAGTCTCCTCATGAGCTCGACCCGCCCCATTTCGAACCACTTCAGATAGTTCGCGTAATAGACGATCCCCATGGCATCGGTGTCCGCGAAAAGAACCCGGACCGTGGCGACCTTTTCCATTGTCCCCTACGAATCTTTTCCCGCGAACAGATAACCGATAAGGCGCGTTCCGGCGTCCAGGAACTGTCCCGTCGCTTTCGCATCCGCCTCGGTGTACCGCTTGCCGGGGAAGGACAGCAGACCGGGAGGAGAGGGATAAAAGGTGAACGGTACCGGCTCCTGGGAGTGGGTCCGGATGGCTACCGGCGTCGAATGATCGGGCAGCACCAGAACGGTCAGGTCTCCGTCGTTCCTGGCGCGGGCCAGGATGGGCCCCACCATATCCTCGTCGATCCTCTCGATGGTCCGGATCTTGTCCAGGGCGCTCCCGTTGTGCCCTGCCTCGTCAGGCGCCTCCACGTGGATCAGCACGAAGTCCTTGTTCTCGAGCTCCCGGAGCGCGTACTCCGCCTTCCCGCGAAAATTCGTATCGATGTACCCGGTGGCCCCGGGGACGTTTACCAACTCGAGTCCCGCGTAAATGCCGATACCCCGGATGAGGTCGACCGCCGCGACGACCGAACCGGTAACGCCGTACTTCTCCCGGAACGTCATCATCCTCGGGGCTTTTCCCTGGCCCCATAACCAGATGGAGTTCGCCGGCGGCTTCCCTGCATCGATCCTCTTCCGGTTTACGGGGTGGTCGGGGAATACCTCCCTCGAGATTTCCATCATTTCCAGCAGGAATTCCGCGCCTTCCCCTCTTGGCAGGGAATCGGTGATATTTTTGCCGTGAATGTCGTGCGGGGGAGTCGTCAAGACGGCGTCGTTGCCGCCGGGCCAGACCATGAGATGCCGGTAGCTCACTCCCGGGTAGAAGCGAACGCCCTTGTCTGCGACCTTCGCCTGTAGCGCATGGAGAAGCTCGGTGGCCTCCCCCGTGCTGATGTGCCCCGCGGAAAAATCCTCCATCTCGGACTTCGCCCCGTGGTATTTCAGGGAGACCACGTTGCACCGCACGGCAACGTCGTCTTTTCCAAGCTCCACTCCCATGGATGCAGCCTCGAGGGGGGAGCGCCCCGTGTACACTTCCCGCGGGTCGTATCCGATGATGCTCAAGTTCGATACGTCGCTTCCCGGGTACATGTCTTCCGGTACCACCTGGACCATGCCCAACGATCCCTGCGAGGCCATGAAATCCATATGTGGCTTGTTCGCCGCCTCCAGAGGGGTTCTGTCGCCGATGGACGGGATTGGCCAGTCGGCCATCCCGTCTCCAATGAGAATGATGAATTTTCGCGCCACGTTGCCTCTCCTTCAGAAACCGAGGATCTTAAGGGCCTCCGCCATGTCCGACGGAATGGTGACAGGATCATCGGACTGGGCGATCGCGTTATCCGGGTCCTTCAGGCCGTGCCCGGTCAGGGTACAGACGATCCGCTCCCCTTTTCGGAAAAACGACTCCTTGCCCAATTTTATCACGCCGGCAACCGACGCTGCCGAGGCTGGTTCACAGAAAATCCCTTCGGATTCGGCAATAAGCTTGTATGCCTCGAGGATTTCCGCGTCGCTGACCATGCGTATCAACCCCCCCGATTCGTCGCGCGCCGCCTCGGCCTGCTTCCACGAGGCGGGATTCCCGATCCGGATGGCGGTCGCGACCGTCTCGGGCTTTCGTATCGGATGTCCCCTGACGATGGGGGCGGCTCCCTCGGCCTGCCACCCCAGCATCCTGGGCAGGCGTTTCGAGCGGCCGGCCGCATGGTACGCCTTGTAGCCGGCCCAGTAGGCGGTGATGTTCCCTGCGTTGCCCACGGGGAGAACGTGGCAGTCGGGCGCGTCCCCCAGGGCGTCGCAGACCTCGAAGGCTGCGGTTTTCTGCCCTTCGATGCGGTACGGGTTGACCGAGTTGACCAGGGTCACCGGATACTTTTCCGATATTTCCCGCACGAGCCCCAGCGCGTCGTCGAAGTTTCCCAGGATCTGGATGACCTGTGCGCCGTGGATCATCGCCTGGGAGAGCTTGCCGTGGGCGATCTTTCCCTCCGGTATGAGGACGAACGCCTTCATCCCGGCTCTCGCCGCGTAGGCTGCCGCGGAGGCCGACGTGTTGCCGGTGGACGCGCAGATCACCGAGTCCGCCCCTTCCGCCTTCGCCACCGACACCGCCATCGTCATCCCGCGGTCCTTGAACGATCCCGTTGGATTCAGCCCCTCGCACTTGAGGTAGATCTCCGTCCCCGGGGCGATGGATCGGGCAAGGTTTTGCGCCGGCACGAGAGGGGTGTTTCCCTCGAGCAGGGTCACGACGCACTCCTCGGGAACGGCAGGCAGGAGGTCGCGGTACCTAAGGATGATTCCTTTTCGGTGCATGGGACGGTTTCCTGTTTTTCGGTTACAGGTTGTTTTCGATCCGGATCATACGGGTCCGGTCCAGGACGACGGGAAGCCGGTCGGTCTCCTCAAGAGCGGCGCGCATGTCCTTTTCTTTCGAATGATGGGTCACGATGAATATCGAGACCGCGCTCTCCTGCGTCCTCCCCTTCTGGAGGACGGAGGATATGCTGATCTGGTGACTCCCGAGGACCCCGGCGATCTTGGACAGGACGCCGGGCTTGTCGATCACCTGGAATCGCAGGTAATACTCCGAGTCCACTTCGGTGAAGGGGGACACGGGTGTTCCCTTTCCGG
>DAOUUI010000027.1 GCA_030668225.1 Deltaproteobacteria bacterium | reverse complement strand
TGAGACCGGCGAGCTTCTGGCGCGCCTTCTCGGCCGCCGGGGATTTCGGATACTTGGACAGGAGAAGCTCGTAGAGAATGCGAGCGTTCCTCTTGTCGTTCAGCGCTTGAAAGGAGAGACCCTGCTTGAGCATCGCGTCGGGAGCCTTCTCCCCCCCCGCGTATTTATCGATCACGTCCTGGAACGAGAGGATGGCGCTTTCGTAATCCTTTTCGACGTAGAAGGTTTCTCCCTTCCAGTAAAAGACGTTCTGCATGAGCCGGTGGTCGGGGTATTTCGCGGCGAAGGTGTTCAGGACCTCCCGCCCCTTCCTGGTGTCCCCGTTCTTGATCAGTCCCAACGCGTAATCGTACATCTCCTCGGGAGTCGAAAGCTCCTCCACCGACACCTTCGGGGGCGCAGTCGCGGACGGCGGCAAAGCGGCGCCTTTCCCCACCCCCTCCTCGAGCCGGGCGACCTTCGCCTGCATCTCCCGGATCGCCTCCCTCTGTTCGACGGTGGTCCCGTTGAGGCGGCTCACCTCCTTCTGCATCTCCAGCTTCGTATCGTCTGTACGGGAGATGACGGCAAGAAGGTCCGACTTGATCCGGTCGTTGTCCGATGCAAGGTCCGCCATGTTCCTCCGAAGGGAGCCCAGTTCACCCTGATCCGCCATGCCGGGCGCAGCCTCCGCCTTTTTGATGGCGGCGACCTCCGCCTTCAGGCTCTCCATGTCCTCCTGGAGGCGGACGAAGGCGCCGGTATCGGCCACGGCACATCCCGCCGCCGCCGCGCCCAGGAGGGCAAGACATACCAGCCGGGCGAACCTCTTGCCGCTCATCGATTTCCTACCTCAGCACGAAGTGGGCCCGGCGGTTCTTCGCCCACGCCGCCTCGCTGGGGCCGGGGTCCAGAGGTTTCTCCTCGCCGAAGCTGACCGTGGGGAGGTCGCCGGGCGTGACCCCGAGGGATACGAGATAGCTCTTGGTGCTCTCGGCGCGGCGCTCGCCCAGCGCAATGTTGTACTCGGCGGTCCCGCGCTCGTCGCAGTGTCCCTCGATGAGGATCGACGCCCCCGGGTTCGCCTTCAGGTAGTCGGCTACCTCCCGGAGAGTGAGCTTGTCGTCCTCCCGGACGAACGATTTGTCGTAATCGAAATGGATGTCGGAAAACTCGGACGGTCTCTCCATGGTCACCGCCACGCCCGCTTCCGCCTCGGCCATCGCCGTCTGGGACGGAAGGGTCTCGGAGACGATCTGCTCCTGCGTCTCGCCGGAGGGAGATGCCATCCCCGGGGCGGAGTCAGTCGATTTCACCATTTCCTTCTTTCCGCACCCCACGGCAAACAGCAGAAGAAGTACCGACAACGCTCCCAGAACCCGCTTCCCGCCTACCGAACTTTTCATCTCTTCCTCCTCAAAGTTTATATTGGCTCGCACGTCTCTTGCCCGATCCCGTCGAACGCGGTCACTGCCGGGGGGACCACGAGGGAGAACCCACGGCTTGCAACCCCCTGAAAAGCCCCCTTCGCCACTGTCCGTCCACGGAACCGATTTTCAACTCAGAGTAGCCCCTTTTTTGGAGAGTGTAAACCAGATACCGGCCGTCCGGGGAGAAGGACGGATCGATGCAACTTCCGTCGTCCGAGATCACGAGACGCTGGTCCGACCCGTCGGGGCGAACCGTGTAGATCGCATACCGGCCCTTTTCAAGGGAGGTGAAGGCGATCAGGTCGCCCGCGGGGGACCAGGAGGGCGAGGTGGAGTAGGACCCCGCCTGGGAGACGCGTCTCTCGCCCGAAGAACCGATATCCTTGACGTAGATCTGGGGCGAGCCGCTCCGGTCGGACACGAAGGCGACCCTCTTCCCGTCGGAGGAGACCGAGGGAGAGACCTCGATCCCCCATCCGCCTACGACCTTCCGCACGGCGGAACCGGTAAGCGATACCCGGTAGATGTCGGAGTTTCCCCCCACGCTCAAGGTAGCGTACAGGGAGTCGCCCGAAGGGGAGAACGATCCGGGAGATTTCGAGTTTCCGTGCCGCACCACGAG
Organism: Deltaproteobacteria bacterium; assembly: GCA_030668225.1. Lineage (GTDB taxonomy): Bacteria > Desulfobacterota > Deferrimicrobia > Deferrimicrobiales > Deferrimicrobiaceae > CSP1-8. Next base: position 16,042 of record DAOUUI010000027.1, on the reverse strand, counting down.
ACGGTCCGTCCCGCCGGCAAGGTCCCGCATGTAGATCTGCGGGACTCCCGTCCGGTAGGAGGTATAGGCAAGCAATTTCGCATCCGGCGACCAGCGGGGAAAGAGGTTGAAACTCCGGTTGTCGGTCACCTGCCGCAGTTCCCTCCCGTCGAGCCCGATGACGTAGATCTCCTTTCCCCTCCCCTTTTTCGGCCTCGCGGAGAAGGCGATCTCGGTATCAAAGATCCCCCGGACTCCCGTGAACGCGTAAAGCACCTCGTTGGAGAACTCGTGCGCCATCTTCCGGAACCGGCGCACGGGGCCGGAGAATTTCTTGCCCGCCATCATGTTTCCCAGGTTGGCGTCGTAGAGGCGCATCTCCACCGCCATCTGGTCCCCCCGGACTTCCACCTTCCCGATCACCACGGCCTCTGCCCCGATCATCTTCCAGTCGGGAAAGGAGAGCGGTCTCGCAAGGAAGTGCTCCGGTACGATCCTCTCCAGGTAGGCCTGGCGCGGGATCACATCGAAAAGCGACGTCATCGCGAGATCCCCCCCGATCACCCCGGGGAGGTCACGGGCAAGGGCCGCGTCCCCTCCCGTTACGACGAAGTCCGGGAGGGAGATCGGCATGCGTTTCCCCCCGGGCGCGTTGATGTCGATGTACAGGACGGCCCCGGAAACGGAAGGGACGAGGAGAAGCAGAAGGGAAAGAATAAGCGTCCCCGCGGAACGGATCACGAGCCCTCTCCTGCCCCGTAGAAACGGAATCCGACCTCGTAGTGGTCCTCCCCCCCGCGCAGCTGCTCGGGAGGGACGGGGAGGGGGCTCGCCTTGTTGATGGCACGGCGCACGGAATCGTCGAAGTAGGTGTTGCCGGAGGTTTTCTCCATCCGCACCTGCGACACCCGGCCGTCCTGCTCGATGACGATCCGAATCCTCACCATGAGTTTTTCCCTCTCTCCCGACGTGAGCGCGGGCACGTTCCAGTTCGAACGGATCTTCTCGTCCAGCTTCCGGAAGTAGGCGAGGTGTTCCGGGGGAACCCGGGCGTTGCCGGTCGCGCCTGACAGCCCGGCCATCGGGGACGGGGGAGCGCTCTTCGGAGCGGGCTGCACGGAAGACAGGTCTATCCTGCGTCCGACGCGCTCGCCGATCTGCCGGATCGCCTTGCGGGCGGCCTTCTCCCGCCGGATTGCCACCACCGCCTCCCGGAGCCGTTCTTCGGAAGCCCTCTTCTCGCGTATTTTCCCGAGACTCTTTGCGAGAGCCCCGGCGTCCGGCGCATCCTTTGCCTTGCTTTTCTTCTTTGCCTTCACCGTCACCGGGGGAGGAGCCCCCGGTTCCTTCTCCTCCTTCACGGACTTTTCCGGGGGCGGGGGAGCCGGCTCCTCGACCGGCCTCGCGCGCTTCCGGGGCGGTGGGGCGAACGCCTCTCCTCCGACCAGGTCAACCACGGTCACGGAGAGAAACCGGGCGGGAGGGGAGTAAAAACCCGCCCATAACGTGGCAAGACCCAGGGCAACCACGTGGAACACCACCGAAACGGTGATCATTTTGCGGAAGAGCTGCTCCATTGGGGTGAACGCGAGGGGGGCCATCCGCATGCCCATGGCGCCCCCGTGGCTCAACGCTCAAGGGGTTCCGTGACCATTCCGAGTTTTTCAATCCCTGCGTTGCGGACCTCCGCGATGACCTTTACGACGAACCCGTACGGGACGGCACGGTCGGCGCGGAAATAGACCTGCCGGTCCGTGCGCCGCTCGACGATCGCCTTCAGGGCTTCGCTCAGCCGGTTGAACTCCATCGGCTGCTTCCCGACGAAGATCCTGCTGTTCCTGTCCACGGTGATTACGAGTCGTTCCTCATCGGACCGCAACGCCTTGGCGTTTGCTTGCGGCAGGTTGACGTCCACGCCCTGGGTGAGCATCGGGGCGGTAACCATGAAGATGATAAGGAGCACGAGCATCACGTCGACGAGGGGGACGATGTTGATGTCGGCCATCAATCGGCGGTCGCTCCCGTTTCCGCTGTTAAATGCCATCAGGCTATACCCTCTCCAGGTTGCGCTCGAGGAAGTTCATGAACTCGATCGAGAAACTGTCGAGCCTGGTGGCGATCGCCCGCACCCGGTTCAGAAAGAAATTGTACGCCATGACCGACGGGATCGCGGCGGCCAGCCCCGCGGCGGTCGCGACCAGCGCCTCGGCGATCCCCGGGGCGACCGTGGCGAGCGAGGCGCTTCCCGTCATGGCGATGCCCGAAAAGGCGTTCATGATCCCCCAGACGGTCCCGAACAGCCCGATGAAGGGCGTCGCGCTCCCCGTCGTCGCCAGAAAGGGGAGGTACGTCTCCATGAGCGCGATCTCCTCGTTGGCCGCCTTCCTCATCGCCCGCTCCACGTTTTCCAGGGGGAGAGTACCGGTGCGGCCGGCCGCCGCCGCAGGCTCGCCGGACTTGCCGCGCTGGATCCGCATCAGTTCGAGATACCCCGTCCGGAACACCTCGGTAAGCGGGGTCCGCTCCGATTTTTCCGCCTGGTCATACAGGGCGGCGAGGTTTTTCCCCTCGGCGAAGGCCTTGGCGAATTCTACCTGGTTCCTTTCTATCCCCTTGAAAAGTCTGAACTTCAGGAAGATGATGGCCCAGGAGACGACGGAAAACACGATGAGCGTCAGGAGCACGAACTTGACGATCGGGCCGGCAAGCAGGATGTGCTGGAATACGCCGGTGTCGAACATGCCGGACGCAGCCGCAACGATTGGGAAACCGATTCCCGGAGACGACATCGAAAGAGGTACCTCCATAGAAGAGTATCAACCCTATATAACCCAATCCCTTCCGCGGTTCAATCTTCTTGACATTATTCCTCTTAATAAATACGATACGTAATAATGGAACAAAAGGTAAAAAAGTCCAGAAACACCAAACAGCGCGCGGTTATTCTGGAAATCCTCCGGAAAGGAGGATCCCACCCGACCGCGGAATCGATCTACCACGAAGCACGCAAGACTCTTCCCAACATAAGCCTCGGGACGGTGTACCGCAACCTCAATTTCCTCCGGGAGCAGGGACTGGCCCATGAGATCCGCACGAACAGCGAATCCTCCTCGAGGTTCGAGGGAAAGTGCCCGCCCCATGCCCATTTCCACTGCACGAAGTGCCAGTCGGTCCTCGACCTTCCGCTCCCGCCGTGCCTCAAGGAACTTGAGTGGAACGGGGAAAGCGACATCGCCACGGTAAACTCCCTCGACCTGCACGTCACCGGCGCCTGCAGGGAGTGCGGCCCGGCAGCATCCTGACAGGTTAGACAGGGAGCCCTCCCCCCGGGTTCCCGATTTTCCGGAACAAAATCCCTGTCCTTTTCCGAACCGTTGTCCCCCGGAAAACCCTTGTCGCCGGCTGGCCCGGGAACACGTCTTGTCGGGGTAAAAAAAAACCGCCGGGGGAAAATTCCGCGCCCCCGGCGGTCTTCCTCTTCATTTCGGTGCGTAGAAATCTGTCAGCTGAGCTTCCTGCCACCCTCCGCGGCCCACTTCTCGAGCATGTCCGTGGTGACCGACTTCGGACGCTCGATCGCATAGCCCAGGGCACGGTCCCAGGTGATGTTGGCCAGAACCCCCAGGGCACGGCCGATACCGAAGAGAACGGTGTAGAAGTCGTATTCCACGACGCCGTAATACCACTGGATGACGCCGGACTGTGCGTCGACGTTCGGCCAGGGGTTTTTCGCCTTGCCGTGCTCCATCAGGACGCCGGGGGCGACCTTGTAGATCAGGTTGACCAGCTTGAAGAGCGGGTAGTCCGGCAGGTTCTTCAGGCAGAACTCCATCTGGGAGACGTACCGCGGGTCGGTCTTGCGCAGAACCGCGTGACCGTAACCCGGGATGACCTGCCCGCTTTTCAGGGTGTCCCACAGGAACTTCTTGAGCTCCTCCTCGGTGGGGAGCTTGCCACCCAGCTTGTTGAACACGCCCTGGCACCACCCCAGCACCTCCTGGTTCGCCAAGCCGTGGAGCGGGCCCGCCAACCCGTTGATCGCGGCGGAATAGGCGTAGTAGGCGTCGGACAGGGCCGAGGCGACCAGGTGGCCGGTGTGGGCCGAGACGTTGCCCGACTCGTGGTCGGAGTGGAGGCAGAAGTACATCCGGGCCACGTCGTCATACGGCTTGCCGATGCCCATCATGTGGGCGAAGTTGCCGCCCAGGTCGAGCTTCGGATCCGAGGCGATCGGAGTATCGTCCTTGTACTTGATCCGGTAGATGTACGCGCCGATCGCCGGGAGCTTCGCCATCAGGTTGCAGGAGTCCTCGTACATCGGGTCCCAGTACTCCATCTTCGACATTCCCTCCGCGTACCGCTTGGCGAAGACCGATTCGCGCTGCATGGCGAGGATGGCGGCGGAGAACATCGTCATCGGGTGGGTGTCGCGAGGCATCGCCCGCAGGACATCGAAGACATACTGGGGTATCCGGGCACGGGTCTTGAAATCCTCTACGACCGCCAGGGTCTGCTCCATCGTCGGAACGTCGCCGGTCATCAGGAAGTAAAAAAATCCTTCGACGAACGGATACTCGGATCCTGGCACCTTGGGAAGCGCCGCAAACGTTTCGGGAATGGTCTTCCCCCGGAAACGGATCCCCTCCTCGGGGTCAAGGTAGGAGATGTCGGTCACCAGGGAGCGGATTCCCCGGGCACCGCCGATCGCCTGGGCGATCGTTACCTGGTCGATGATGATGTTCCCTAATTCCTTGTTGAGCTTGGTTGTACGAGGACGATGCGCTGCGATCTTCTCGAATAGCTTTTCCTTCATGGTCATCCTTTCCGCGACTTTTGCCATGCCGCAAACCCCCTTTCGATGGTTGTGATACCCCCTTCACAAGCAATCCGGGAAACCGGCAAACCTGCCGGCAACTACTCTTTTCCGTTTTCCGGTCCCGGGCACGCTACGAAAACATCGGACGGCGCGAAATCAGCGGGAGAACAATAATTCCACAGCGGGACTGCGCCTCCTAAGGAGTACGGACTGCCGACAATCTCCGAACAGTATGGTCTTGAAGCGAAAAGCGAAAATTGTATACCGTATACAGTTATAGTTCCTTAGATAACAGGAAATCTTCCCGCAAGTCAAGGCAAAAGGGCGATGGTTTGACATTGTTGGTTTTCCCTTGTAGTATAGGGCACTTATTTGATTCCTTGTTCCGGGGAACCGGAAACGCAGAGGGGGGCACCAGTGGGACTGTTCGACGAAACCGTTCTCATCTTCGACGGCGCGTGCGGGACGAACCTGCAGAGCCTTTCCCTGCCGGCGTCGGCCTGGGGGAAGAACGAAGGATGCAACGAATATCTGAACCTCTCCGCTCCCGAGGCCATCGCGGAACTGCACGCATCGTTCCTTGCCGCCGGGGCGATGGTGCTTGAAACAAACACCTTCGGCGCCAACTCCATCGTCCTCGCCGAGTACGGACTGGAAAGCCGGGTGGAGGAGATCAACCGCGCCGCCGTGGAAAACGCCCGGGCCGCCATCGCGGGGCACGGCGGACGGGGATACGTGGCGGGATCCATCGGACCGACGACGAAGCTGCCTTCGCTGGGGCACATCCCCCTCGGGGAGATGTCCCAGGCGTTTGCCTCGCAGATCCGCGTGCTCGTCGAGGCGGGGGTGGACCTCCTCGTGTTCGAGACGTGCCAGGACCTCCTGCAGGTGAAGATCGCCCTCGTGAGCTGTTTCGAGGAACTGGAACGACTCGGCAGGGAGATCCCCGTCATGGTGTCCCTCACGATCGAGAGTTCGGGCACCATGCTGGTCGGTTCGGACGTGGCCGCGGCCGCCGCTGCCATCGAACCGTTCCCCGTCTTCTCCCTGGGCTTGAACTGCGCCACCGGGCCGGAGGGAATGAAGTCCCACATCCGGTATCTGGGACGCACCTGGCCGGGCCGGATCTCCTGCATCCCCAATGCCGGCATGCCGCAGGTCGTCGGGGGAAAGACGGTCTACCCTCTCACGCCGGAGCAGTTCGCCGCGGAGCTTGCGGCGTTCGTGGCGGAGGAGGGGGTAAGCATCGTGGGCGGCTGCTGCGGTTCGACCCCGGAACACATCCGGCGCCTGGCGGAAAGCCTGGCCTCCGTGCGCCCCGCTCCGCGCACCCCGGAGTGGAAACCGTCCCTGTCGAGTCTCTACCAGGCCGTGGAGATCCAACAGGAGATCCCGCCGCTTCTCATCGGGGAGCGGGCGAACGCCAACGGGTCGCGCCAATTCCGCGAGCGTCTCCTCGCGGACGATTACGAAGGGGCGCTTGCGATCGCCCTGCAGCAGGAGGAGGACGGAGCCCACGCCCTGGATCTCTGCACGGCCTACGCGGGGAGGGACGAGAATGTGGACCTTTCGGCCCTGACCCGCCTGTTCGCCCAGTCCGTCCGCGTCCCCACCGTGATCGACTCGACCTCGCCCGACTGCATCGAGGAGGCACTCAGGATCCACCCGGGGAAATGCCTCATAAACTCCATCAACCTGGAGGACGGCGGGAAGAACCTCGAACGGATCTGCGGGCTGGCGAAGAAACACGGCGCGGCCGTGGTGGCTCTGACCATCAACGAAGGTGGAATGGCGATGACGGCCGGCGAGAAGCTTTCCACGGCGAAGGCGATCTACGACCTGGCGGTCCGCACATACGGGCTGCGCCCGCAAGACCTTCTTTTCGACATGCTGACCTTCACGATCGGCTCGGGGGACCCGTCCCTCCGGGACGCGGCGGCGGAGACGATCGAAGCCGTCCGCCGCACGAGGGAGGAACTGCCGGGCGTTTTCACGCTTCTGGGGGTGAGCAACGTCTCCTTCGGGCTGTCCCCGGCCTCCCGCCGGGTCCTCAACTCGGTGTTTCTCAACGAGGCCGTCGAGGCGGGGCTGACCGCCGCCATCATCGACGCAGCGAAGGTCCTCCCCCTGGCGAAGATCCCGGAGGAGGACCGCCGGGTCTGCCTCGACCTGATCTATAACCGGGGGGCGGAGGGGGAAAAACCGCCGCTGGAGGTGTTCATCGAGCACTTCGCCGACACGACGACAAAGAAGGAGACCCCCGACGAGCAAAGCGGCGCCGCGGTCCCTTCGGAGAAGGCGCTCACCGAAAAGATCGTTGCCGGCGACAGGGACGGGCTCGAGGACCTCCTGTCGATCCTGCTCTCCCGAAGGCCTGCGGGTGCTGTGATCAACCAGATCCTCGTGCCGGCCATGCGGCAGGTGGGAGATCTTTTCGGGCGGGGGGAGATGCTGCTGCCGTTCGTACTCAAGTCCGCGGAGGTCATGAAACAGAGCGTGGACTACCTCCAGCCCTTTCTGGCCAAGGCCGACCGGGACACCGGCCGGAAGATCCTTCTGGCGACCGTCGCCGGGGACGTCCACGACATCGGAAAGAACCTGGTCGACATCATCCTCTCCAACAACGGGTACCAGGTGGTCAACCTCGGCATCAAGGTCCCCGCGGAGACGATCATCGGGAAAGCCCGGGAACACGGCGTCGACGTGATCGGCCTTTCCGGCCTCCTCGTCAAGTCGGCCATCATCATGAAGGAAAGCATGCCCCAGTACCGGGAGGCGGGGCTTTCCATGCCCATCCTCCTCGGAGGCGCGGCGCTCACCGAAAAATTCGTGGCAGAGGAGTGCGTACCGGGCTACGGGGGGAAGGTGGTCTACTGCGCCGACGCCTTCGCGGGTCTTACGGCGATGCAGGAGTTCGAGGCCGGAACGCTCCACTCCACGACGTACCGGGAGACGGGAAAGAAGGCGGCCGCGCCGGGGCGGAGAGAAGCCCGGATCTCCCGCGACAACCCGGTTCCGGAACCCCCGTTCCTGGGGGCCCGCCACGTCACGGATATCCGGACGGATCTTCTCTTCCCCTACGTGAACGAGCAGGCGCTGTTCCGGGGACGCTGGGGGTACCGACGGGGGAAGATGGAGGCCGAAGAGTACCGCCGGCTCGTCGAGGAAACAGTGAAGCCGATGTACGAAAAGCTGAAGCACCAGTGCGTGGAGGAGGGACTCTCGCGCCCGATGGTCGCAACCGGATATTTCCGGTGCTTCTCCGAGGACGACACCCTCGTCGTGCAGGACGGCGGCCGGGACTACGCCTTCCCCTTCCCCCGCCAGAAGACTCCACCGCATCTCTGCATCGCCGACTACTTCCGGACGGCGGCGGAAGGCGGCGATATCGCGGGATTTTTCGTGGCGACGATCGGGGAGCGATTCGGGCAGGCGACGCGGGAGCTGTTCGAGGCGAACCGCTACCACGACTACCTGATGCTGCATGCGCTAAGCGTCGAGCTCACCGACGCCCTGGCCGAACACTGGCACGAAATGATGCGGCGGGAACTGGGCATCGCGGGACAGAAGCCGTCCGGAATGGAGGGCTACGTCGTTCAGGAGTACCAGGGATCCCGTTACGGGTTCGGCTACCCGGCCTGCCCGGACCTGGAAGCCCACCGGCCGGTGTTCGAATTGCTCCGGCCCGAGGCGATCGGGGTCACGCTCACCGAGACGATGGAGATGGTGCCCGAACAGACCACCTCCGCCATCGTCGCGCACCACCCGCAGGCGAAGTATTTCGCCATATAACCTTCCGAAGGAGAGAAACCGTGAAGAAGTACATCTGCACGAACTGCGGGTACGTGTACGATCCCGAGAAGGGCGACCCCATGGGGGATATCCCGCCGGGCACGGCCTTCGACGCGTTGCCGGAAGAGTGGGTGTGCCCCATGTGCTACGCGCCCAAGTCGGTCTTCGACGAGATGGAGTAGGCGATGGAGGGGATTCTCGACCGGATGAAGAAGTCCCCGATCGTCTTCGACGGGGCCATGGGGACGATGATCTACGAGCGCGGGGTCTTCATCAACACCTGCTTCGACGAGGTCTGCCTGACGAACCCGAAACTCATCAGCCAGATCCACAGCGAATACATCGAGGCCGGTGCCGAGGTGATCGAGACGAATACCTTCGGAGCCAACCGCATCGCCCTCCGGCCGTACGGGCTTTCCGAGAAGGTTACGGAGATCAACCGCCAGGCGGTGAGGATCGCCCGCGAGGTCGCGGGGGACCAGGTGTACGTCGCCGGCGCCGTGGGCCCCTGCCTGCGTCCCGCCCAGATCATGCCGGACGAGCACGCCGTCGAGGTGGAGGAGGCCTTCGTCGAACAGATCGGGGCGCTGGTCGCGGAAGGGATCGACCTCGTCGTGCTGGAGACGTTCACCCACCTGAAGGAACTCCAGCTGGCCGCCCGGGCAGCCAGGCGTCTCGGCACCCCGGTGCTTGCGTCTTTCGTCCTGAACGACCGGGGAGAAACCGCTGTGGGAATGAAGGCGGCCGCACTCGCAAGGGCGCTGGATGCCGACGAAAACGTGGACGCCATCGGGATCAATTGCGGGACCGGCCCCGCCGGGGTTTTCGACGCGCTGCAATCCGTACTTCCCCAGGTTTCCCGACCGGTCGTCGTGATGCCCAACGCGGGGTTCCCGCGCGACATCGGCGGGCGCCTGCTTTACCTGACCAGCCCGGAGTATTTTACCGAGTACGCCAAGAAGTACATCGAGCTGGGCGTCCGGGGAGTCGGCGGCTGCTGCGGCACCACCCCGGCGCACATCCGGGTTGCCAGCCGGGCGATCAAGTCGCTGAGCGGAGTGAAGAAGCACGTGGAGGTCCGGCCGGTCGCACAGCAGGCGGTCCTGGTCCAGGTCGTACCCCCCGAGAGGAAATCGAGGCTGGCCCGCAAGCTGGTCGAGGGGAAGAAGGTCACCAGCGTGGAAATCCCCCCTCCCCGCTCCAGCGATCTCTCGGGGATGCTCGCCAAGGCGAGAAAATGCGCCGAGGCGGGGGTCGACGCGATCAACATTCCCGACGGGCCGCGGGCCAGCGCCCGCATCTCCCCGATGATCGCCGCCATCAAGATCCTTTCGGAGGTCGGCATCGAGCCGATCCTCCACTACTGCTGCCGGGACCGCAACCTCATCGGGATGCAGTCGGACCTCCTCGGCGGGTTCGCGGCCGGCCTGGCGAACTTCCTGATCATCACGGGGGATCCCCCCAAAGTGGGCGACTACCCGCAGGCCACGGGGGTCTTCGACGTGGACGCGATCGGGCTCACCCAGATGGCGGCCAACCTGAACCGGGGCTTCGACATCGGCGGAAACCCGATCGATCCCCCGACCGCCATCTTCCTCGGGGTAGGGGCGAATCCGTGCGCAGTGGAGATGGAGCGGGAGATCGACCGCTATTTTCGGAAGATCGACGCGGGCGCCGAGTTCGCCACCACCCAGCCGGTCTTCGACGTGGAGGCCCTGTTCCGCTTTCTGGACCGCGTGGAGGGATATGAGCGGCGCATCCCCGTCATCGCGGGGGTCTGGCCCCTTGTCAGCTACAAGAATGCCGAATTCATGAACAACGAGGTCCCCGGCGTCGTCGTCCCCCGGGAGATCCTCGACCGGATGTACCGGTGCCGGACCAAGGAAGAGGCCCGCCGGGCCGGGATCGACATCGCGAGGAAGACGATCGAGCAGGTCTCTTCCCGGGTAAGCGGGTTCCAGGTAAGCGCCCCCCTGGGCAGCGTGGAGATCGCCCTCGACGTGCTGGAAAAGGGGCGGTAAAAAAGTTTTTCCCGTTTGTTGACATCGGCCACACCCGTCCCTATAAATGTCCTATGGCGGATGGAAGCGATCTCAGGTTTTCCGAGGACCATCTCTGGGTCCTGGAAATGGGCGATACCGCCCGTATCGGGCTCTCCGATTATGCCCAGGAACAGCTCGGGGAGATCCTGACCGTGACACTGCCCGAGAACGGAAAGTTCGTCGAGCAGGGGGGGGCGGTGGGCGAGGCCGAATCGCAGAAAACCGTCGTTGAGCTGGTTTCTCCCCTCTCCGGCACCATCCGGGCCATCAACGAGAACGTCGTCGAGGACCCTTCCATAATCAACATCGACCCGTACGGGAAGGGGTGGCTCGTCGAGGTCGAAATCGCCGAGCCCGAGGAACTGGAGCAGCTTATGAACTACGACGAGTACGAGCTGTTCATCGAAGACTGACCTTAAGCGGGTTACTTCTCCTTCAGGATCCTGTCCAGCGACCCCTGTGCCGATTTCAGGAGCTCCCGGCTCAGCTCGTAGTTGTGGGTCCCCCGGCCGTCGGTGACGATCCGGTAATTCGTCTCGGCTCCCTTGAGGAGCTTCCTTCCCTCGTCGACGTTCTTTCCGATCTTGCTGCTGCGTTCAAGATACTCCCGCGCCTCCTCGAGCCCCACCGCGATGGCGTTCTCCTTCGCCGTGATCTCCTCCTTCCAGTCGAGGAGCATCTTCCCGTACTCGGCGTCGTGGCACTCCACGCACTTGCCCTTGACCGTGAGGACGGTCTGTGTCCCCCCCGTAAGCTCGTGGCAGTCGGTGCAACCCACATCCTCCGCCATCACGTCGGGTTGCGGGGCGACGCCGGCCGGCTTCACCTTCCCGTCGTAAAGCGATTTCTGCGCCTTGTGGCAATGCCCGCAGTCGATGTCCCGGCTCTCGTGGTGGCACGCCATGCACTCCGTCTTGGTGACGATGCGCATCTTGTGCTTGTCCGGGGAGTGGCACGTTGTGCACTGGATCCCCACGTCCTCGACGTGCAGCGAGTGGGGGAAGCGAACCTCCATCTCCCGGAAGAAGAGATCCTTGGGGGGCCGGACCCGCTGGTGACACAAGGTCAGGCAGTAGGCGGACGAACTCGCGAGGATGGCCGGCCGGGGAGGCTTGCCGGAAAGGCCCGCGATCTTATATGCCGCGGATACCTGATCGTATCCCGCCTTCACGATCTTGTAGGCGTACTCGATGTTGTGGGCTCCGCGCCCGGCTTTCAGCAGATTGAGATTGGCGCGGGCATCCGCCACCAGCGCCCGGGCATCCGCGAGCTTCCGCGATTTCGCGGGGCCGGTCCCGACGGCCCTCTCCCCGGAGGCGACGATCGCCTCCATGTTGGCCACGAGGATCCGGGACTCGCGGATCCAGTCGTCGAGCATCCGGTCGTAGTTCTTCCCGTGGCAGACGACGCAGCTTTTCCGCTCGGCCGTAAGCTTCTTTTCACCGGGGAAGGCGATCCCCGACTCGAGCACCTGCACGGACCTCGTGTGGCACCCGTCGCAGGAGACCTGGGCCGAGAACATCCTCGACGGGGTATCCGCGACGCCCCGCGCGCCCGCCCCCATGTACATCTCCTTCTGGTAGTTGTGCAGCTGCTTGTGGCAGGAGTCGCACTGGACCTCGAAGGTCTTGACCAGCTCGACCTCGCCGTGCCGGATCTTCTCGTGGCACTTGAGGCACTCGATCGCGTTGTAGGTGACGTGCGTCCGGTGCAGCGCGAGCGGGTCGGCCTTCTCCGAAAGCCTTCCGACGTGGCAGTCGAAGCAGCGTGCATCGTCGACCCGCCCGTCCCCCTCGGCCACGCGGAGGTGGCACTGTTTGCACTGTACGCCGATCTTCAGGTAGGAGTCGTGGGAGAAGGTGAACCCGCTGTGATCCACCGTCTTCTTCGGCGTGCCGTGGCACCCGGGGCACCCGCCGAGGGCCTGCCCCTGGCTGATCCCCTTGAAGTGGCACAGGAAACAGATGTTCGTGTCCACCGAGACGTGCTCTCCCTGCACGATGGAATAGTGGCACGACGTGCACCGGAGCTTCTCTCCGCGCCTGAGCTTTTCCATGTGGTCCTGGTGGTCGAATAGGATGGCGCCGAGCATGGCCTCCCCCTGCTCGATGCGCCCCTCGTGGCAACCTTGCTCAAGGCATGCCTTGTCCGGCACGTTTGCGTGGGGCTTGGGGTTGTACAGGCCGGTCCAGTACTTGAGCGTCGTCACCGTGATGAAGACCGGAGAGAAGGAGTGGCACTTGATGCAGGAGACATCCGCGTGTCGTGATGTCTTCCAATCGTCGTAGAACGGATCCATGTAATGGCAGACGACGCACGACTTGGGAAAGTTGGCGGCGACGAAGAAAGCCCCGTTGAACAGGATCAGGATCCCCAGCACCACCGCCCCGATCGCCACGAGCGCTTTCCGGTACCGGACGACCAGATCCCACCAGGCAAGGAACATCTCTCTCATCGGCCGGGTCCCTCCGCTCCTTCCTGCTTCTCCCTCTTCGCCATGATCTCCTCGTACTCGAGCGGGTGCTCCTCCTTCATCTCATGCTCCGAGATCCGCCCGTGCCACCACATGAGCGTCCCCGGAAACCGGTCGGGGTTGAAATGGACGTTGTAGAAGTGCCAGATGACGATAGCCATTGTGGCGAGCATCGCCTCGTCGCTGTGCATCTCGAGGGCCACATCCAGGATGTACTTCGGAAAATATTTCAGGACGATCCCCTCGAACCACAGGAAGAGCCCCGAGCCGATCATGATGACGCACCCCCAATAGACGGCCCAGTAGTCGAACTTCTCGATGTAGCTGAACCGGCCGAACCGCGGTTTCTCCTCGGTCTTCCCCAGGAAATGGCGGACGTTCTGCACCGCGTCCCTTGCGTCCTTGGGAGTGGGGATCAGGAGCACGAGATCGCGCCTCCCCCGCCGGGAGAAAACCGTATAGAGGAGGTGGTGCACCATGAAGTAGATGAGCATCACGGCGCCGATCCGGTGGACGAGAGTGGAGTTGTGGATCCCCCCCCAGAAACCCACGAGGAACCGGGACAGCACGAACTCGGGGAACTTGATCGGCATCCCGGTGACGATCAGGATGATGACCGAGGTGAACATCACGATATGCTGGAAGCGGAAATTCCGGTTGAACCGCTCGAACGTCTCCCCTTCCTCGTGGAGTCTCTCCCGCCTCTTCTCCTCGCGGCGCCTCCGTTCTTCCTCCCTGCGCTCCTTGGCCGTGCGGATGCGTCTTTCCCGCTCCACCTCTTCGAGAACGCGGGCCCGGACCTTCTCCCGGATCTTCCCGGCTTCGGAGGGATCAAGACCGGCGGTCTCCTCGTCAACCGTGGTCTTGATCTCCTGTTCCAGGGTCTGCCGCTTCGGATCCTTCTTGTCGTTCATGGACATTCGTTATCTCTCCCGCTCATGGTTTTCATCCTTTGGCCAACCGCCCCAGATCCGTTTCTACTCGCCGCGAAGCCTTCGGGTCCGCCCGTACATGTCGAGGAAGATGTGCGCGATGAGGGCGAGCATGGTGCCGATCGTGAGATATTTGAAAAACAGGGCCGTGTAATAGATGATCCCGGATTCCTTGCTGTGGGAATCGACGTGCATCTTCCCCAACGCAAAGTTGGGGTTGGCCCCCGGGTGGCATTTCCCGCAGGTCGTGGGAACGTTCTTCGGGTTGACCATGGAAAGCGGATCCTCCGGCGGCCGGATGTCGTGGATGCCGTGGCACGAGGCGCAGTTGGCCACGGTCCGGGAGCCGAAACCGCTCGCCACCCCGTGGAACGAGTTCTGGTACGTGGCCACCTGCTCCGCCTCGATCCCGAACTTGCTCATGATCAACACAGAGGCGTGGCACGTCGAGCACTGCTCGGCCACGTGAGTCGCGTACACGGAGGACTTCGGGTCCTTGTGGTCGTATATCTTGTGCTCCCCGTGGCAGCCGGTGCACGCCGGGGCTTCCGTGATCCCCCTGGCGAGCGCCACGCCGTGGATCGACGTCTTGTACTGGGCGTAGATCTCGATGTGGCACCGTCCGCACGTCTCCGCGACGCTCAGGCGGGAGACGTGCGATCCCGGGTCCTTCACCTTGAAGATGGCGTGGCTTCCGTGGCAATCCTGGCACAGGGGGGCCTTCGTGTTCCCTTTGGCGATCGCCTTGCCGTGGACCGACCCGAAATATTCCAGGTAGGCGTCGGACTGGGGAGCCCCTTCCGCGTTCCCCTTGTAGTGGCAGTGGGTGCAGGTCACGCGCTTGGGGCGCTGCCGGTGGGGAATCTCGCTCACGTCGAAATGGCAGTCCACGCACGTCTTCTTTTCGTGGACGGACCCCTTCAGGCTGTCTTCCGTCGCGAACAGGTCCCGGATCTTCCCGTCTACGAGGATCTTCCGGAACTCCGGCTTCCCGTGACAGATCGTACACTTCTCCAGCGAGACTTTTGCATCCGCGGGGGTCCAGAATCCCTGGGCGACTACCCCCAGGGCGATGAAAATCCCTGCTGCGAGGAACTTCCCCCTCATATCACCCCTTCTCCTTTTAGTTTCTCGTATTCCGCGGGGTGCTCCTCCTTGAGCCACTCGACATCCACCTTCCCCGTCAGCCACGCCGGGTTCATCGGAAACACGGACGGGTGCAGGTGAACGATGTACAAGTGCCAGAACAGGAGGACGACGAAAATGAGCAGCCCCTGGTACCCGTGAATGATCAGGGTCAGGTCCAGGACGAACTTGGGGAGGAACCGCATCGAGAAATTCTCGGCCCAGAGGATGAAACCGGTTACCGAGATGAGGAAGACCCCGGTCGTCGCCCCCCAGTACTGGAACTTCTCCTTGTACCCGTATCTCCCGAAACGGGGGTATTCGTTGCCCATCCCGAGGTTGAACCGCATCGCCTGGAGAAAGTCGTCGAAATCCCGCCGGGTGAGCCAGACCTCCTTTAGTTCCCGCTTCCCCTCGCGGGAAAAGAGCATGTAGAAGGCGTGGTAGACGAGCTGGGCCATCAGGAAGACGGCCGCGCTCCGGTGGATGATGCCCCGGAACATTACCCCGCCCTCGAAGCGGATCACGGCCGCCGCCAGCCAGTTTTCGTGGTACATCAGCGCGAAACCGGTCACGGCGAGGACGAGGAGGGAAACCATCAGCAGCATGTGCTGCACGCGGAACAGAAACGACATGCGTTCCACGGTTACCGGACTGCGGGATTCTTCGCTCATCGGAGCTACTCCTTCTTCCCTTCCGCCTTCGCCCTGGCGCGGCGACGCCTCCCCAGCAGATCCATGCCCACGTGCAGCACGAACAGGGTAACGAGCGCGCCGATGAAGATCGTGTAGAAGATGCGAACGACGAACACCCCCATCGCCTTCTGGGGGGTCACCTCCACGTGGATAGACCCTTTGGCGAAGTTCTCCCCCGCATTGGGGTG
>DAOUUI010000116.1 GCA_030668225.1 Deltaproteobacteria bacterium | reverse complement strand
GACGATGGAGAACATGAACCTCGAAACGGTGGCCTATTTCGTGGACAGGGAGTCTCGCACCGGGATCGGCGGTATAGCCAGTCTGCGCGTTACGGCCGGCACGGGCCCGCAAGGGTGGGAAATCGAGACGTTTTCCGCCTCCGTTCCCCGGTTGTCCGCGCGCGGGCTGACCATCGAAGGCGTGTCGGCGGAGGGCTCGCTCGGGGGATCTTCCGGCACGTTTTCCCTCCTGTCCGCCTCCCCCGAGGTGCGGGTACTGGCAACCGTCCGTCGGGAGAAGGGGTGGCCGGTCTCGTTTTCGGTAAAAGCCGCAGGCATTCCGACGGGGACGCTCCTCGATGCGATCGGGCGGGGAGACACCCCTGCCGAAGGGACGTGGGACGTAAATGCCGATGGGGTCATGAAGGGCGAGGAGATGCTCGAAGGCAAGGAAGTGCGTGCGGATGCGTTTTCCGAGTTCCGGGTTTCCCTCTCGGCCTCCTCACCGTCCTATTCCGGGATTTCCTTCGATGCGTTGCACGTCGAAGGGAAAAGGGAGGGAGACGTCCTCACCGGCAAAGTCGACACCCGTGTGCCCGATTCGCACCTTTCCTATTCCCTCTCGCTCCGGGAGCCTTTCAGCTTCCAGGTGGAGGGTCCGTTTTCGGTGGGGCGAACGGCCGGCACTTTGGGGGGAGAAGACGATCCGGGCGCATCGGGGATAAGCACCCCTTCCGGCGGGAACGGAAAAGCACATTTCAGCATCGCCGGAGGGCTCAAGATCAGCGGCTCGCTTCTTGCCCTCGAGGATTCCCGGGGGACGCTCGGCGTCCAGCACATCCTGTATCGTACGGGGGATATCGACATGACCGGGGAGGATATCTCGGTCGTGCTCTCCTCCGAGGGGATCCGCTGGGCGAGTGGGAACATTCTGGCAGCCGGGAACCCCCTGCGCGTCTCCGGGAAGGCGTCCTGGGCCGGGGACCTGGATTTGCGGCTCGGAGGCACGGTGCCCGCAGGGGCTATCCGGCTGGCGACGGACGTGTTCGACCGGCTTGAAGGGATCGTCCGGGTGGAGCTTCGGGTCACCGGGAAGTGGGACGATCCTTCCGTCCTCGGGACCGGGCACCTGGAAAACGGGACCTTTTCCTTCCGGGAGTACGCGCAGTTGTTCGAGAAGATGAGCGCAGACGCGGTGATCAGCAGGGAGAAGATCATCATCGAGCATTTCGAGGGGAGGAGCGGAGGAGGGTACATAGACGGCAGGGGGGAAATCCCCCTCCGGTTCGCCGAGGGGCAGAAGATGTTCTTATCGGTGGACTTCTTCGACATGCGATACCCCTACCCGGCGGCCCTGCATCCCGTTCTCCAGGGTCACGTCGAACTGATCGGACCGCCCCGTGACGTCCTCATCACGGGAGATGTGGAGATCCAGTCGGCAACGTACACGAAGGATGTCCGTCCCGAAAAGGCGCTGCTCGATTTCCGGAGCAGGATCGCGGACGTAACGGCACGCGGGGGGGAATCCGAATTCCGCGTGCGGCTCGATCTCGAAACGGTGGCCGACGGGACGATCCATGTCAGGAACAACCTTGCGGTGGCGGAAATCGGCGGGGAGTTCAAGATTGTGGGGGATACGAGCCGGGTCATCCTCCTTGGTGCCTTCGACGTCACGGAAGGGCACGTCGACTTCCGGGGGAGCCGGTACGAGTTGACGCGCGGGAGCCTGGAGTTTCAGGATCCCAGACGGAATAACCCCAGGATCGACTTCCAGGCAGAGACGAAAAAGGGGAACGTCTCGATTATCGTGAGCGTGTCGGGGACGCTGGAGAAGTACGAGGTGGAGCTCTCCTCCGACCCGCCCTACAGCAAGAACGACGTCGTCAGCCTGCTTTCCCTGGGCGTCACCTCGGAGGGCTTCGCAGAGGGAGGGGGGGAGGGCCCTGCCGCCGAAGCGGCGGCGATCGCACTGGTCCCGATCACGGGCGGGGTGACCGAGGGGATCCGGACCGGCATCGGCCTGGACAGGTTCGCCATCGAACCGTCCTTTTCCGTGAGTGAAAATGCTTTCGAGCCACGGTTCATTGTCGGAAAGAGCTTCGGGGACCGCTTCTCGGTGTCAGTATCGACGACCGTGGGGACGACGCAGAGGGGCAGCGCCAACGCGGAGTTCCAGGTCCTGGAGAACGTGTACCTCGAGGGGAACTGGGAAAGTTCCACCCTGACGCAGGAGGGAGACCTGGGGGCCGACGTGAAATTCCGGTACCGATACCGTCAATTCCGGGACGTCTTTCGTGGCGACGACTGACGGGTGGGTTGCACGGTTCCGGGTTCTGGGATTTCTGGCGGTTCTTTTCCTCACCGTCCCCACGCTCCTTTCCTCCGGCGAAACCGTGCCGGACGGAGGGTTCCCGGTAATCGACTCGATCTCGTTCCAGGTGGCGTCCCCCTACCTGGTTTCCTACGAGGAACTGGCCGGACTTATCACCGTGCGTCCGGGAACCCTTCTGACCCCTGCCGCCATCCGGGAATCGATCCGGCGGCTGCACCGGAAGACCCTGTTCCGGGAGCTTGCCGCATACGTTCGGCAGGACGGGGGAAAGGCCCAGGTCCTGTTCTATCTCCGTCCCCTGCCCGTCGTTACCGAGATCGAGGTGAAAGGGTCGAAGCGCATCCCCGCCTCCCGGATCCTGGCGGTTTCCCGAATCCGGCGGGGGAAGCCCGTGGAAGAGGAGGATCTTTCCCGGGCGCACGAATCCGTCCTTTCCCTCCTGCGAGGGAAGGGGTTCGTGAACGCGTCGGTTTCGGTCTCCGCCGCCTGTAGCGTGATCACCGGCGCAGGGAAGGTCCGGATCGATGTGAAGGAGGGAAGCCCCGGTCCGGTGAGGGAGGTGCGGGTCAAGGGGGCCGCGTTTTTCCCCCGGGACAGGCAGGAGGAGATTCTCGGCGTTTCCCCCGACTCCTCTTTCAACTTCCAGAGGTGGGAGAAGGGGGTGAACAGGCTCCGGGGAGAGTATAAAAGAGAGGGTTTCCTGACGGTGCACATCTCGGAGACCGGGCTTTCCTGCGAGGATGAAGCGTGGCTTTGTCCTTCCGTTTCCGTGGAAGAAGGTCCCCGGTACGAGGTCACGTGGGAGGGTGCGCATCGCTTTTCCGTCGGGAAGCTCGAAAAAGCGTCGGGGATCCATGACGAGGAAAGGGAATTCACCGAGGGGGGGCTGGTGTTCGAATCGAGGGAGCGATTGCTCTCCTTTTACCGGGAGCGGGACTACCTCAAGGCGGAGGTCGATATCGAGGAGGGAGAGTTGCCCGGAGGCGGACGCTTTCTGAAGATCGTCCTCCGGGAAGGGGAGCCGGGATATCTGAAAACCATCCAGTTCACGGGGAACGCGAGCATCCCGGCAAAGAGACTGCGCAAGCAGATGCTTTCAAGGGAACGGGGGACGTTCCACTACTTTACGGGATCCGGGAAGTTCGACGAGGGGGAATGGAGCACCGATCTTGCCGCCCTGATCGGGCTTTACCAGAAGGAAGGATTCGCCCGGACCTTCGTATCTTCCGTGGACACCGAATGGGACGACAAAGGCGGGATTACCACGACCATACACATTGAGGAGGGGAAGCGGTACCGGCTCAGGGAAATCCGGTTTCGGGGAAACGACCATTTTCTGCGAGAGGAACTCCTCCGGCTGATAGGAAACAGCGAGGGAAAGGATTTCGATTATGAGGGGTTGGAGCGGGATGAGGATTCGATCGCGACGCTTTACAGGAATGCCGGGTATCTCGACGTTTCCGTGAAGATCCGGCCCGATATCGACGATCGGGAAGGCACGGCCGCCCTTTTATTCGACATCGAAGAGGGCCCCCGGTACCACCTCGGGACGGTTGTCGTCCGGGGAAACCTGCTCACCGACTCCGTGGTGGTGTACCGGGAGGTCACCATCCCCGAAGGGAGGCCTGCCGGGGAGAAAGATCTGCTGGCATTCCAGCAGGCCGTCTTCCGGACGGGGTTGTACAAGTCGGTTCGCCTGCACCGGATCAAACGGCCGGACGAAGGGATCCTGGACCTCGTCGTCGAGCTGGAGGAGACCCTCTTCTTCGAGTTCGAGTTCGGGGCGGGGTACGGCACCTACACGGGCGTACGCGGGTTTGTGGGCGCAAAGACCAGGAACCTTAACGGGAAGGGGAGAAGGCTTGCCGCGCGCGTAAGCGCCAGCGAGAGGGAGCAGATCTACCTCGCGGACCTTCGCGAGCCGTGGGTTTTCGGAAACCGGTGGAAGTGGGAGGGGGGAGTGACCGCATCCCACACGGATGCCGAGCGCGAGAGCTTCAGCTTTCGGAAGACGAGCGTCGTAACCAGTATCAACAAGACGATCTTCGCCCGGTCGTCCGTGTCCGTGCAGTACGAGTTGTCCCGGGACAATATCTTTGACGTCGAACCGGGAGCCGTCCTGTCGCCGAAGGACCAGGGAACCGCCCTCATCTCGGCCGTTCGGGGGCTGTTCGTCCTCGATTTCCGGGACGACCCCTTCAACCCGAGGCGGGGATCCTTCAACTCGGGATCCGCGGAACTTGCCACCTCCGTCCTGGGGTCGGAGGTGGACTATTACAAGCTGGTCGGCCAGTCGAGCTGGTACTTCCCCGTATTCCGGAGGAACACCTTCGTGGTGTCCGGCCGGGCGGGAATCGCAAGACCGTTCGGGGACACGGAAGAGGTTCCCATCCAGAAGCGCTTCTTCCTCGGCGGGAGGACGACCGTCCGCGGGTTCAAAGAGGATACCCTTGGTCCGCGCGCCCCCGACGGGTCCCTCACGGGCGGAGATTACATGGTCAACGGGAACGTCGAACTGCGGGTTCCCCTGCAATACGGGCTCCTCGTCGCCTTCTTCCTGGATGCGGGAAGCGTTTGGTTTCCGAATGACCCCGAAAACGGCTTCGATCTCCGGGAGGGCGCGGGTCTCGGGCTCCGGTACATCACGCCGGTCGGGCCGGTCGCCCTGGACTACGGATGGAAACTGGACACACGGGAGGGGGAATCCCCCTCGGAGTGGCACTTCACGGTCGGAGCCGTATTCTGATTGGATCCCCCGTCCGGCGCCGGCCCCCTGCCGGGCGACACGCGTATTGGCGACGCGGTCCCCGCGCGATTGGTGGTCGGGGCGCCGGCTTCTTTTTAGTCCCGGGAGGGTGTCCATAAATGCGTCTTTCTCGTCACGTGCAAAACGTGTTACGTTTTCCCCACAGCAGGAGATTTCACTAAAGAGAGGACTTTCCCCTGAGTTACAGGATTCGTTGGACATTTCCCTTTTGGGCCGTCTGGGTCGGGGTTGTCGCAGCAACGGTCCTGTCCATCGCGCTGATGCCCGGGGGGATTCGCCAGGCAGGCCCTCTTGCCTGGATCGCCGTCTGCGGAGAATTCGTTCTCGGTGCGGCGCTTTACCTGTATCTGAACGGCAGGATCTTCCGGCCCGCGGCCCGGTGGCGGAGGGAAGTTTCCTCGGGGTCCGGCGGAGAATTTCCCGTCGGGGCGGGGCTCTTTACGCCGGTCGCGGCCGCCGTGGCCGAGAGGGTCGGACGCG
>DAOUUI010000034.1 GCA_030668225.1 Deltaproteobacteria bacterium | reverse complement strand
ATATCCTCCCGGTCCATCAATTCTGCGATGTTCTCCGGCTTGACGGACCCGCCGTAGAGGATCCGCACCGAGTTCCCCGCTTCTTCCCCCCGGATATTTTTCAGTGTATCACGGAGGAAGGCGTGGACCTCCTGGGCCTGGTCGGGCGTCGCCGTTTTCCCGGTGCCGATAGCCCAGACTGGCTCGTACGCCACGAGTATTTTCCCCGCGGCCGATGCCGGAACCTCGGCAAGCCCTCCGCGGATCTGCCTTTCCACCACCTCGATCGTCCTGCCCGACTCGCGCTCGGCAAGGGTTTCCCCAAGGCACAGGATCGGGACGATCCCTTCGGCGAGGGCGGCCCGTACCTTCCGGTTCACGAGCTCGTCGTTCTCCGCGAAATATTGCCGCCGCTCCGAGTGCCCGACGATGGCGTAGGCGGCCCCCGCGTCTCTGGCCATCCGGGCGGAGACCTCCCCCGTGTACGCCCCTTCGTCGGCGAAGTGGATGTTCTGCGACGCGACGCCTACCCCCGTGCCGCGCGTCAGGGAGGCGACGGCGGCGAGGGAGGGGAAGGGAGGGGCGAGGACGATCTCCACGTCGGCTGCATCGCCCACGAGAGGGAGAAACTCCCGGACAAAGGATGCCGCCTCGTCCGCGGTCTTGTACATCTTCCAGTTGCCGGCGATAACGGGGACTCGCATCCCCTCAAGCTGCCCCTTCCACGTACTTGGCCAAGTCCACCATCCGGCAGGAGTACCCCCACTCGTTGTCGTACCAGGCCAGCACCTTCGCCATCTTTCCCTCGATCACCTTGGTGGAGAGGGCGTCGAACTCCGAGGAGTAGGAAGAATGGTTGAAGTCGATGGATACCAGCGGCTCGTCGACGTACCGGAGAATTCCTATCAGCGGCCCTTCCGACGCCTTTTTCATGGCGGCGTTGATCTCCTCGGCAGTCGCTGCCCTGGAGAGTTCGACGGTGAGGTCGACGAGCGACACGTTCGCGGTGGGTACCCGGATCGCCCCTCCGTCGAGTTTCCCTTTGAGTTCCGGGATCACGAGCGCCACCGCCTTCGCGGCGCCGGTGGTGGTCGGGATCAGGGACACCCCTGCCGCGCGGGCCCGGCGCAGGTCCTTGTGCGGAAGGTCGAGGATCCGCTGGTCGTTGGTGTACGCATGAATCGTGGTCATGAGGCCCCGCTCGATACCGAAGGCGTCGAGAAGCACCTTCGCGACGGGCGCAAGGCAGTTGGTCGTGCAGGAGGCGTTGGAGATGATCCTGTGCTTGGCCGGGTCGAACGTCTTCTCGTTCACCCCCATCACGAAGGTGGCGTCGGGATTTTTCGCGGGCGCCGAGATGAGCACCCGTTTCGCCCCCGCCTGGAGGTGCTTTCCCGCGCCCTCCCGGTCAGTGAATATCCCGGTGGACTCGATGACCACATCCACCCCGAGCTTCTTCCACGGAAGCCCGGAAGGGTCCTTCACGGCGAAAACCAGGACCTCCTTCCCGGCCACGACGAGCCGGTCGTCCCGGGCCTCGACCTTCTCGTCGAACCGCCCGTGGATGGAGTCGTACTTCAGAAGGTGGGCAAGCGTTTTCGCGTCCGTGATGTCGTTGACGGCCACGATTGTAAGCGCAGGGTCCTGGTACGCCGCGCGGAAGAAATTGCGTCCGATCCGCCCGAACCCGTTGATCCCGACTTTGACGGCCATGTCGCATCCCCCCGGAAGGATGAATTGGTGAATCGTTCGAATGAAAAGAGAAAAATTATACATTTTTCGCGCCTTTTGTCAAACACAGGGGACTTTCCGGGCCAACGTCGATGTCGCACCGGCGGGCAATGATCTTTTTTAAGCGCGGAAACGCTCTGTTCCCTTAAAAAGAAGGTTTTTGGAATGATGTCGCGTGGAAGATGTCTTTGTATAATGAAAGCGCTTTGCGGGGGATCGGAGGGTTTCTATCGGATCGCCGGGCGGACGGTTGCGATCCGCCGTGCCCGGTCAATTGAAGCCGAACCCTTTCCGCTTGATGAACTCGACCGGGTCGAACCCCCCCGTCTTGGAGAAGGGGATCCGGACGACGCCGACCACAGGAGTCTTGAGGCCGACGGACCCGTTGAGTTCGTAGGAGATTTTCCGGCTGGAGAAAACGTTCCGGAAGGCGATCAGAAAGGCTTCGGGCCAGAGGGAGATGGGCACTTCCACCACCGTCAGACCAGACGCGCCGAGGCGGATCTTCTCGCGGTGCTCCCCCCCCGCGATCGTTTCCCGCCCGAGGATCGCGGAGTAGGCGACGTAGGAGACCTCCAGGGGGTAGTCGTTCCGGTTGTTCACCTCGAGGCTCAGGAGGGCATCCCACGGCATCCTGGGATCGTCGAGCGGGTTCGACGTGAGCACCACGTCGATCACCCTGATCTTCGGCGTTTTGAAGGCATCCTTGACCAACCCCCGGCAGGAGGGGAGGGAAACCGCAAGAGTCAGGAAGAGAAGGAGGCAGATCCTCTTGTCCGTGCGCATCTTCGATATCCGGGTTCCCCTGGGTTTCCCGGAAGAGAACCTCCTCGCGAGAGTTCTTCTCATTATAGGGGTTCCCCCGGACCAGGTGGAGAACTTTTCCGTCGCTCGACGCGGGATAGACGCCAGGCGCAAGGGGGCGATCCGGCGTGTCTACACGGCGGACGTTTCCCTTCGCTCTTCCTCCCTCGAGGAGGCGGTGTGCTCACGTGTCGCCTCGGCGCGCCCACACCGCGCCGCGCCCGACCCGTTTCCCGGGACCCCCGTCCGCCCTCCTCCCGTGCGGCCGGTCGTCGTGGGGGCCGGCCCCGCGGGCCTGTTTGCCGCCCTGGCCCTCGCCCGGAGCGGAGCGCCGCCGATTCTGCTGGAAAGGGGGCGACCGGTCGAAGAGCGCTCCCGGCAGGTGGCGGATTTCTGGAAAAAGGGAGTTCTGGATCCGGAGAGCAACGTGTCGTTCGGGGAGGGCGGGGCGGGGACGTTTTCCGACGGGAAGCTGAGCACGAGGATCGGGGACCCGCTGGTCGAGCACGTGATCGGCCTCTTCGCGGAATTTTCCGGCCTCCCCGAGCTGTCGCGGGAGGCGAAGCCGCACGTGGGGACGGACCGCCTCCGGAGATTCTGCGTCCGGATGCGGGAGGAGCTTGCGTCGCTCGGCACGCTGATCCGGTTCGGTGCGCGGGTCGACGAGGTTGAGACGGGTGAGGGAGCCGTCCGGTCGGTCCGGCTGTCGACCGGCGACGAGATCCCCTGCGAGGACCTCGTGCTGGCGATCGGGCACTCCGCGCGGGACACGGTCCGGATGCTCCTTGCCCGGGGAGTGCGGATGTCCGCGAAACCGTTCGCCGTCGGTTTTCGCGTGGAGCATCCCCAGGGGCTGGTCGACACGATCCAGTACGGGAAGATGGCGGGCCGTCCCGGCCTTCCCCCTGCCGACTACCGCCTTGCCGCGCGCGCCCCTTCCGGGCGCGGGATCTACTCTTTCTGCATGTGCCCCGGCGGGGAGGTGATCGCCGCTTCTTCCGGTCCCGGGGAGATGCCCGTGAACGGAATGAGCGCGCACGCCAGGAATTCCGGATTCGCCAGCAGCGGGATCGTGGCCGCCGTGACGACGGCCGATTTCGGGACGGGTGACGTCCTTGCCGGCGTCGATCTGCAGAAGACTCTCGAGGCACGGGCGTTCCGGAAGGGCGGCGGGGAGTTCGGCATCCCCGCCATGAACCTGATGGCTTTCCTCAAGGGAAAGGACCGCAACCTCTCCCGCGGGAAGGCGCTTTGCCCCCGGGTCGTGCGGGCGAACCTGGCCGGCATCCTTCCGCCCCGCGTGGAGGAGGACATCCGGTACGGGCTGGAAAGGTTCGGAGAGTCGATGCGCGGGTTCCTCTCCCAGGAAGGAACACTGTACGGGGTGGAATCCCGCACCTCCTCCCCCGTTCGCATCGAGAGGGAGAATTATGAGTCGGTGACGGTAAAAGGACTGTATCCTGTGGGGGAAGGGGCGGGGCACGCAGGCGGAATCGTATCCTCCGCGGTGGACGGGATTTGCGCGGCGCTCCACATCCTCGGAAAATACTCCGGCCAAAGGACGGGATAGGCGATGCCCAAGGTGAAATTCGTGAAGGACATCAAGGAAGGGGAGCAGGTAAAGGATCTCTTCCTGGTGAGCGGCAAGACGGTGCTTTCGAGCAACGCCGGGAAGGCTTACATCAACCTCGCCCTGCGCGACCGGACAGGACAGCTGGAGTGCCGCGTCTGGGACCGTGCAGAGGAGATCGCGAAGCGGTTTGACCGGGACGACATCGTGGAGGCGACCGGCAGCGCCATCCAGTACCAGGGGCGTATCCAGCTCAAGGTGCACGACGTCCGGAAGGTGGAAGAGGAGGCGGAGCTCGCCGATTTTCTCCCCGTGACGAGGCGGGGGATCGAACCTCTGTGGGAGGAGCTGCAGGCGCAGGTGAAGGGGGTCAAGGACCCGGATCTGTCCCGGCTGCTCACGACGATCTTCCCGGATCCCCCGGACACGGAGGAGGCGCGGCGGTTCCGGCAGGCCCCGGCGGGGAAGAGCATGCACCACGACTACATCGGCGGTCTTCTGGAGCACACGGTCTCTGTCGCCGCGATCTGCCGATTCCTGTCCGGGCACTACGAGGAGGTGGACGGGGATATGCTCATCGCCGGCGCGCTCCTCCACGACATCGGGAAGGTGAGGGAGCTCTCCTATGAAGGGGCATTCGACTACACGGACGAGGGGCGGCTGCTCGGACACCTGACCATGGGCGCCGAGTGGGTGTCCGGGGAGTGTGCGCGGATCGAGGGGTTCTCCCCCCACAAGGCGATCCTCCTCAAGCACATGATCCTGTCCCATCACGGGGAGCTCGAGTACGGTTCCCCGAAGCGGCCCAAGACGCTCGAGGCGATCCTATTGCACTTCGTGGAGAACATGGACTCGAAAGCCAACGCTTTCCTCGAGGCGATGGGGAACCTTCGCGAGGGGGCGGTCTGGACCGACTACCAGCGGATGTTCGAGAGATACCTGTACGCAGGGAAGAAGAGAGAGTAGGCGGCACGCCGGAGAACCCGACGGGCGGCGGCGCGCGGGGCTTCGGTCAGCCCACTTCGTTGTAGTCGCGAAGGCGAAAGGTGACGCCTTCGATCGATTCCGCCAGGCGACGCACCGCCCCGTGGTCGAGGCCCGGGAGGGCCACGGCGGTCGCCGTGACCGAAGGGACGAACTTCGGCGCCTCCCGGAGAAATTCGAGGAGGGCCGGGAAGGACGCCTCCCCGTACCGGTTCGGGCAGATCCTGGCGTACGTCTCCGCATCGGGGGCGTTGAGCGAGACGGAGAGGGCGTCCACCAGACCGGCAAGCTCCGGCAGGACGTTTCGCCCGTGCACGAGATTGGCCAGCCCGTCGGTGTTGACCCGGATCCTCGCCCCCTTCGACTTCAGAAGGGCGGCGATCTCCTTGACCTCCGGTAGCCGGAGCAGGGGCTCCCCGAACCCGCAGAAGACGACCTCGTCGTGCGCCGCAGGGTCGCCGACCTCCGCGATCACCTGTTCCACCCCGGGTTCCCCGGGGAGCTTCAGGAAGTGTCCCTTGACGTGGAAATCCCCCCGCTTCGCGCAGAACGTGCAGACGTTGGTGCATCGGTTGGTGATGTTCAGGTACAGGGAGTTCCGGATCGTGTAGGCGACGCGGATCTCCTCGTCGGCGGGGATCCGGAATAACTGCTTCGCGCTCCTCGTGGTGACGCGCGCGACGTCCTCGACGGACAACCCCTTGATTTCGGCGATCCGTTTCGCCACGAGGGGCACATAGGAGGGCTCGTTCGTCTTCCCCCGGTGCGGCACAGGGGCAAGGAACGGGCTGTCGGTCTCGATGAGCAGCTTCTCGAGCGGGAGGCGGCGGACCGCCTCCCGCTGGGTTTCCGCCCCCTTGTAGGTGATGGCGCCCGGGAGAGAAATGAGGAAGTTCATCCCGATCGCCCGACGCGCCATCGCCAGGTCTCCGGAGAAGCAGTGGATGATCCCCCCCACCTCGGAGGCCTTCTCCTCGGAGAGGATGGAGAGGATCTCCTCGTGGGCATCCCGGTCGTGGACGACCACGGGAAGATTCCGTTTCCGGGCCAGTCGCACCTGTTCCCGGAAGGCGGCACGCTGGGCGTCCCTCGGCGACCGGTCCCGGAAGAAGTCGAGCCCCGTTTCGCCGATCGCGACCACCTTGTCGCACCGGGAGAGGCGGTCAAGACGCGCGAGCAGATCCCCGGAGCAGCCGGAGGCGTCGTGCGGGTGGAGCCCCACGGCCGCGTAGACCCCCCCGTGCCGGTGGGCGATCTCGATCGCCCTCTCGTTGCTCTCCGGATCGATCCCGATCGTGACGATGTGCGTCACCCCCGCCTCGCGGGCGCGGCGGACGACATCGTCCTCCGCGTCGCAAAGGGGCGAAAGATCCAGGTGCGCATGGGTATCAAAATACATGACGGGAAGATCCGGTGCCTTATTCTTCGATGCGTGGAAAGACGACGGCGGATCGCGCAAGGGTGGCGCCCTCGGGAAGCCCTCCCCACCGGCCTGCGGAAGACAGCACCGCCTTCTCGACGGCCCCTTCGCAGCAAAGCGCCTCCCACATCCTCTGGGCCGCAACCGGGATGCACGGGGCCGACAGGAGAACGCAGATCCTCGCCGCCTCGAGGACGGTGTAGAGGACCGTCCCCAGCCGCTCCCGCCTGGCAGGGTCCTTCGCCAGCGCCCACGGCGCCGTCTGGTCGACGTACTTGTTGCCGGCCTTGACGAGTTCCCAGATGGTGGCCAGGGCCCGGCCAAGCTCCAGTTCTTCCATCGCCTCGTCGACCTTTTGTAATATATCTTCCGCCTTCGCCCGGAGGGCCTGTTCCTCTTCCCCCGGCTGGCCCGGGGAGGGAACCGTTCCGGAGAAATATTTCCCCAGCATCCCGAGCGAGCGGTTCAGCAGGTTCCCGAAGTCGTTGGCCAGCTCCGAGTTGATCCGGTGCACCAGCGCCTTCCGGGAGAAGTCCCCGTCCAGCCCGAAAGGGACCTCCCGGAGGAGGAAGTAGCGGAACGCGTCCGGTCCGTAGATCTTGACGATCTCGTACGGGTCGACCGCGTTGCGAAGCGACTTGCTCATCTTCTGCCCCTCGACGGTCCACCATCCGTGGGCGAAGACGCCCAGGGGGGGCGTCATGCCGGCGGACAGCAGGAATGCGGGCCAGAAGACGGCGTGGAACCGGAGGATGTCCTTTCCTACGAGGTGGATGTCCGCAGGCCAGAAGGTGTCGAACCGCTCGCCGCCGTCGGGGTACCCCACGCCGGTGAGGTAGTTGGTGAGCGCATCGTACCATACGTAGATCACGTGCCCGGGGTTGCCGGGGACGGGGATCCCCCAGGAGAGGGAGGTTCGGGACAGGGAGAGGTCGTTCAAGCCCCCCGCCACGAAGGAAACCACCTCGTTCCGGCGGCTCTCCGGGCGGATGAACTTCGGGTTTCTCTCGTAATAGTCGAGGAGGGGCTTCTGGTATTTCGAGAGCCGGAAGAAGTACGAGGGCTCTTTCCGCTTCTCCACCGGACGCCTGCACTCGGGGCAGTTCCCCTCGGCCAGCTGGAGGTCGGTCCAGTACGACTCGCAGGGCGTGCAGTACCACCCCTCGTACTCGCCCAGATAGATGTCCCCGTTTGCGAGGGATTTCTGAAAGAGGGCCTGGACGGAGGCGTAGTGGCGCGGCTCCGACGTCCGGATGAAGTCGTCGTTCGTGATGTGGAGCGCCGGGGTGAGCCCCTGAAACCGGGTGACCACGCGGTCGGCAAGCTCTTTCGGGGGAACCCCCTGCTGCGTCGCGCTCTTGTGAACCTTCTCCCCGTGTTCATCGGTCCCCGTGAGGAAGAAGACCTTCTGCCCCTTCATCCGGTGGTAGCGGGCGAGCGCGTCGGCGGCGATCGTCGTGTAGGCGTGCCCGATGTGGGGGACGTCGTTCACGTAGTAGATCGGGGTCGTGATGTAGAACGTCTCCTTCACTTTAGCTTCCCTCCTCGTCGTCCCCGAACCGGAACGAGAGGTCCTCCGCTCCCTCTGTGGAGACAGCATGTTGTCCGCCCCGGTCCGCGGCGCACGTTCCGCACGCCTTATGCCGGGCGTTCGCCCCGTGCTCGTAGATGAGGCAGCACATCAGCCTTCCGCAGACCCCGGAAAGTTTCGCCGGGTTGAGGGCGAGCCCCTGTTCCTTGGCCATCTTCACGGTGATCGGCTCGAACCTGGAGAGGTGCGAGGAACAGCAAAGCTCCTTGCCGCAGGGTCCTATCCCCCCCACCACCCTCGCCTCGTCGCGCACGCCGATCTGGCGCATCTCGATGCGGGTCCGTATTTCGTGGGCCAGATCCTTGACCAGTTCCCGGAAATCGATCCGTCCGTCCGCCGTGAAGTAGAAGATCGACTTGCTCCGGTCGAGGAGAACCTCGGACCGGACGAGCTTCATCGGGAGCTTTCTCGCCTCGATCCGGGAAAGGCAGAAGGTGCGGGCGTCCGCCTCGCGCCTTGCGTTCTCCTGGTGGGCTCGCAAGTCGTCGGCCGAGGCCACCCTCACCACCTTCGGGAAGGAGACTTTTTCCGACGCGAGGGAGACGTTGTCGATCCGCTGGACGACCTCGCCCAGGATCGGGCCCCGGTCGGTAACCACGACCGCGTAGTCTCCCTTTCCGAGGGAGGTCCCGGTGCAGTCGTAGTGGTTCATCTTGCAAAGGCCCCGGAACCGGATTCCGGCAAGATCCATGGGGGAGCTACCCCTTCCTGTGAAATTCGAACAAAAATGCCTCCACCATGAGCTGTTTCTGCGCCTGAGGAGGCATGCGGGACATGGAGAGAAGCGCCTTAAACGCCCGGCCCCAGCCTTCCGGGGTCTTCCGTCCGGCGGCTGCGCGCAGCGCGGTCTTCAAATCCTCATTTATTATACCCATTTCCGTGCCGGAAGATAAGAGGGCGATGTCCCGCACGACGGAGAGGGGAGCCGCGAGTTTCCGCGAGAGGTCCGCCGCCCCCTTCCACGAAGCGGCGGTTTCGGTAATGGCTGCCGGGTCCGGCGAGGAAAGGAGTTGGACCCACTTCTCCCGCTCCCCCCCTGCTTCTTCCAGCACTTCGAGCGCTCTTCCGGGGCTTCCCCCCGAACATGCCGCCGCCCCGCGGATCTCCTCGGGGCGATAACGGCTTCCGATCCCGGGGATGCCGGCCAGGATCTCCTCCACTTCCCCCGGTGTGAGGGGGGAGAAGGATATCTTCTGGCACCGGGAAACGATCGTGGGGGGGAGGCGGGAGATCCGATGCGCGACAAGGAAGAGGTGCGTTCCCGGCGGAGGTTCCTCGAGCGTCTTGAGGAGAGCGTTCGCGGCCTGGATCGTCATCCTGTCGGCCGGGGCGATGAGGACGGCCCGGGGCCGGTCCGAGAACGCCTTGAGCGAGAGTTCATCCTGGAGGGCCCGGATGTCGTCGATCAGGATGTTCTGTTTCTCCGGCGAAACGCGCAGGAAATTCGGGTGGGATCCCGAAGCGTGCAGACGGCAGTCGTGGCACGTCCCGCACCCGCCTGCCGTCCCCCGGTTCCGGCAGAAGAGGGCCGAAACGAAGGCGGATGCCGCCATTTCCTTCCCGATCCCCTCCTCCCCGAAGAACAGGAGGCCGGGGGGGACATTGCCGGTCTCGAGGTAGCGCAGCAGGAGGGCGACCGCCCTGTCCTGCCCGCGTACGTCCACGAATGTTCCTACCATCCGAACCGCGCCGCGACCCCCGCCCGCACGTGACGGAACACCTCGTCGGCAGGGGGCAACCCGTCGATCCGGACGATCCGGTCCGGATGCTCCTTCTGCAGGCGGAGGTACCCTTCCCGGACTTTCCGGTGGAACTCCATGGTCTCGGACTCCATCCGGTCCGGCTTCGTTCCCCGGCCGTAGAGCCTTTGGAAACCGTTTTCGGGGTCGACGTCGATGAGAAGGGTGAGGTCCGGAACGAGTCCTCCGGAGGCGAAGGAGTTCAGTCCCTCGATCTGCGAGTCGTCGATCCCGCGGGAAAATCCCTGGTAGACGGAAGTGGCGTCGAAGAAACGGTCGGACAGGACGGCTTTCCCCGCGGAGAGGGCGGGGAGGATAACCGCGTGAACGTGCTGGGCGCGCGCAGCCTCGTAGAGGAGCAGTTCGGTCTCGGGGAAGACCCGCTCCTCGCGCGGAGAAAGAAGGAGTCTGCGGATTTCGTCTGCCAGGGGGGTTCCGCCCGGTTCGCGGGTAGCGACATGGGGAATTCCATTCGCGGTGAGGTATTCCGACAGAAGCCTGATTTGCGTCGTCTTGCCGGATCCCTCGATCCCCTCGAGTGTTACAAACGGGGCCTTCAAGCTAGCACTCTGAGAACCCGCACGAACGGCACTTGAGACACCCCTCCTGCATCTCGACCTGGCTGCCGCAGTCGGGGCAGGCGCCCCGCGAGAGCTTGAACCCCTCGCTGCCGGGAGCGCTCACCCGCCGGAGGGCGTCCTTCCCGTTGACGGAGGGCGGGGAATCCACCGGCAAAGCGTTGGAGGGAAGCATCCGGTCGACGTTGTCGATGTACCATTCGATGGCCTTGGCCACCGCGTCCGCGCACGACATGATCTTCGCCCCGTTGCCGGCCCACGCCGGGAGGTGACAGGATATTCCTTTCAGCTGCTTGACGATCATGTCGGGTTTGACTCCCGAGCGGAGGGCCAGGGAAGCGAGCCTTCCGATCGCCTCGGACTGCGAGGCGGCGCATCCTCCCGCCTTCCCCATCTGGTTGAAAACCTCGAAGATCCCCTGCTCGTCGCAGTTCATGGTCACGTAGATCTTTCCGCAGCTGGTCTTCATCTCCTTGGTGACCCCGATGAGGGTGTCGGGGCGGGGGCGGGTGGAGACGTAGCCGGATTCCCCCGCTGTCCCGGCGGGCGCCTGGGCCGGTTCCGCCCGGTTCACCTCGCCGATGTTCAGCACCTGCTCATCCCGGCTCTTGTCCCGGTAGACGGTGACCCCCTTGCAGCCCAGCCGGTAGGCGAGGAGATAGACCTTGCGGATGTCCTCCCGGGTCGCGTCCGAGGGGAAGTTCACCGTCTTGGATACGGCGTTGTCGACATGCTTCTGGAAGGCGGCCTGCATCCGCAGGTGCGCCTCGGGGGAGATGTCGTGGGCCGTCACGAAGACCCTGTGCACATCCTCCGGGATTCCTTCCACCTGGTGCAGGGTCCCTTTCCGGGAGACCTCCTTCATCAGCTCCACCGAGTAGAGGTCGCGCTGCTTCATCTCCTCCGCGAAGAGGGGGTGCACCTCGACGAGGTGGTCGTTGTCCATCACGTTGCGGATGAACGACAGGGCGAAGATGGGCTCGATGCCGCTGCTGCATCCGGCAATGATGCTGATGGTCCCCGTCGGGGCGATCGTCGTCGTGGTGGCGTTGCGCCGGGCGATCTTCCCGTTGTCCGGGAAAACGCTCACCTCGTAATTCGGGAACGGGCCCCGCTCGTGCGCCAGGAGCGACGAGGCGTTGGCGGACTCCTCATGGATGAAGCTCATCACCTCCTGGCCGACGGCAAGGGCCTCGTCCGAATTGTAGGGGATGCCCAGCTTGATGAGCATGTCGGCGAACCCCATCACCCCCAGACCGACCTTCCGGTTCCCCATCGTCATCTGGCGGATCTCGTTGAGGGGGTAGTTGTTCCTGTCGATCACGTTGTCCAGGAAACGGATCGCGTCGTGGGTCGTTTCGCGCATCTTCTCGTAGTTGATCCGGACGCTCCCGTTTTCTCCCGACACCATGCCGGAGAGGTTGAGGGAGCCCAGGTTGCAGCTCTCGTAGGGCAAAAGCGGCTGTTCGCCGCATGGATTCGTGCTCTCGATGGCGCCGATCCTGGGCGTGGGATTATCCCGGTTGATCCGGTCCAGAAAGATGATCCCCGGTTCCCCGTTCCGCCACGCGGCGTCCACGATCTTCTCGAACACCTCGCGGGCGGGGAGATGCGCGACGACCTTCCGGGAGTGCGGGTTGACAAGCTCGTACTCCGCGTCCGTTTCCACCGCTTTCATGAAGTCCTCGGTGATCGCTACGGAGATGTTGAAGTTGTTCAGGCGGTCGTTCTGCATCTTGCAGGAGATGAAATCGAGGATGTCGGGGTGGTCGACCCGCAGGATCCCCATGTTCGCCCCGCGTCTTGTTCCCCCCTGCTTGATCGTCTCGGTCGCGGCGTCGAACACCGACATGAAGGAGATCGGCCCCGACGAGACGCCCTTGGTGGACTTGACGACGTCTTGCTTCGGGCGCAGACGGGAAAAGGAGAATCCGGTTCCGCCTCCGCTCTTGTGGATGAGCGCGGTGTTCTTGACCGCTTCGAAGATCGACTCCATCGAGTCTTCGACGGGGAGCACGAAGCATGCCGACAGCTGCTGCAGTTCCTGCCCGGCGTTCATCAGGGTGGGCGAGTTGGGCATGAAGTCGAGGAGGATCATCATCGCGTAGAACCTCTCCGCCCATCGGAAGACGACCTCCGGCACGGATCCGTAGAAGAGCCCTTCCGCCATCGCGATGTCGTAGGAAACGCGCGCTACCATCTGCTCGGGGGTCTCCAGTTCCTTCCCCTCGGAATCCTTCTTGAGGTACCGGCGCTCGAGCACCTTACGGGCATTCTCCGAGATCGCCATCTCCCCGTACTTCGCGAACATCCTCTCGACCCACTCTCCCGGAGGGTGGTCCGGAAGATCCCTGATTCCGGAGACAAAAGGGGTCTCCGGCGTGCCGCCCGCTGTGATGGCGGGCGTGGAAACGGGGTGGTTCACTTCCATTTTGGCTGCTCCCCTGTAGGGTTTATTCTACTTTAACGGTAGTGTATCTTGTGGTGGAAGATCATAACGCATACAAGATATGGTGTCCGGGTGCCCCTGTCAAGGAAAAGGCGGGCAAAAAAGGAAATTTTTGTAACTCCCTTTGGACGGACGATTTTCCCCCGATTAAAACAGCGCTCCTTTTCGCATGCGGCTTCCTGTCCCGATCGATTTTCCCCCGGGATGGACGGCGGACGGGAATTTCGGGACCATGATGCTTTCGCCTGGCCCCGAACGGTCCGTCGAATTTTCCCACAGAAATTTTCGACAAAAAGGGGGGAAACCGTCCGGAAAAGAAAAATTCGTCTTGATTCTTGATTTTTGTTGCGTTATGTATACAGTCGACAATAATCGTAATGGATAGCATACAGGGAAGCGGCGTTGAACCTGCCTCACATTTTCCATAAGGAAAGGAAGGGGCCGCTCATGTCCCCCTTGCGCCGGGGAAGAACCCGCTTTGCAGGCCTGATCGGGGTAGTGGCTGTTTTTCTGGCTTTCACGCCCTCTTCGCCCTGGGCACTGGAGAACTCCGAGTGCCTCGACTGCCACGGGGACCCGGACATCCTCTCCTGGTCGGCCGGGGACAGGGAGTCGAATGTAACCCCGGGGGGACCCGAAAAGCCCCACCGGGTCGCCTCTCCCTTCCCGGGGATCAGCCTGCACGTAGACGCGGGGATAGTCGAAACGTCGGTGCATGCGGACCTCTCCTGCACGGACTGCCACGAGGACGTCGAGGAACTGCCGCACACGGCGCGGCTCAAGGTGGTCGATTGCTCCGGCTGCCACTCCGAGGTGGCCGCCCTGTACGCGAAAAGCCGGCACGTGATCGGGCGAAAGAGGATGGTGGGGATCGAGGCCCCCGGCTGCTCGGACTGCCACGGGGCGCACGCCATCCCTAAGTCGACCCTTTCCTCGTCCCCCGTCTATTTCCGGAACGTCGCCAAGACGTGCACGAGGTGCCACGGGAA
Source organism: Deltaproteobacteria bacterium (assembly GCA_030668225.1). Lineage (GTDB taxonomy): Bacteria > Desulfobacterota > Deferrimicrobia > Deferrimicrobiales > Deferrimicrobiaceae > CSP1-8. Next base: position 1,956 of record DAOUUI010000034.1, on the reverse strand, counting down.
CAGGGAGGTGATCGAGCAGGGGGGGATCGCCATCCCCGGAGCGGCGAGGATGTACGAGAAGAGCATCCACAACGTCGCGATCATGGAGAAAGGCTTAAACAAATCCGCCTCGTGCGTCGACTGCCACGGGGCCCACGACCTCAAGGACCGGCTCGATCCGTCCTCCCCCATCTATCGGACGAATATCCCGGAGACGTGCGGGAAATGCCACTACGGCGTCTTCACGATCTTCCGCGAGAGCGTGCACGGCGTTGCGTTGTCCCGCGGTGTACCCGACGCCCCGGGATGCACCGATTGCCACGGGGAGCACGAGATCCGCCAGGCGGACGATCCCGAATCCCCGGTCTCCTTCATGGCCATCTCCGAGAAGACGTGCCCCTCCTGCCATGCTGCGGAGAGGCTCGCCGACCGGTACGGGGTGGAGATCAGCAAGGTCAAGGGGTACCGCGACAGCTTCCACGGCCTCTCCCAGCGGCTGGGCGACCGGACGGTTGCGAGCTGCTCCTCCTGCCACGGGGTGCACGAGATCTTCAAGACCTCCGACCCCCGCTCCACGGTGAACCCGCAAAACCTGCCGGTGACCTGCGGGCAGTGTCACCCCGGGGCGACGGAGAACTTCGCCAAGGGGAACATCCATGCAGGCGCGGGCGGGATCGGGGGCGCCGTCAAGTACTGGGTGGAGAGGGTCTACATCTGGCTGATCGTCATCGTCATCGGGGGGATGCTCCTTCACAACGGCGCCGACTACTTCCGGAAGATGCAGGCCCTTTACCGGGAGAGGAAGGAGTGGTCGCACCCCGGCTACGAGCGGCTGAATCGCTCCGAGCGGATCCAGCACCACCTGACGCTGTTAAGCTTCTTCGTCCTCGTCATCACGGGATTCGCGCTCAAGTTCAAGTGGTCGATCCCATTTCTCTCGGATGCGTCGAACGTCTCCCTGCGGGGGAACGGGCACCGTGCGGCGGCGATCGTGATGGTGGTGACCTCCGTATACCATATCTTCTACGCGGTCTTCACGGCGCGCGGGCGGGACCAGCTGGCAAGGATGATGCCCCGCCTGCAGGACGCCCTGGACGTCGTGGCGATGCTCAAATACTACGCCGGTCTGTCCGACCACAGGCCGAAGTTCGGCCGGTACAGCTACGTGGAAAAAGCCGAGTACCTCGCCCTCGTGTGGGGCACGATCGTCATGATCATCACGGGGTTCATGCTCTGGTTCGAGAACGAGACCATGAAGCGGATCCCGATGTGGGGGCTGGACGTCGCCACCCTGGTCCACTATTATGAGGCGATTCTGGCCACCCTTGCGATCTTCGTGTGGCACCTGTACTACGTGATCATCAACCCGGACTTCGCCCCCATGTCGTTTACCTGGATCGACGGGAAGCTGTCCCGCCACCATATGGAGCACGAGCACCCGCTCGAACTCGAGGAGATCGAGGAGCGGGAGCGGCACGGAGCAGAATAGATCCCGGGAACGACCACGCTGCTGACGGAGGAGAAATGAAACCGTTGCGATCGTTCGTTATGGCCGGACTCCTGGCGGCCGCAGTAGGAGGCATGGCCACGACGGGGAACGCGGGCCCGACGGTCGGGGATTGCCAGGACTGCCACGGCGACAAGACGATCGAAATGACCTTGCCCGACGGGAAGGTCCGGTCGCTGTTCGTCGACGAGAAGACGTACCGCGCGGCGATTCACGGGAAGGCCGCGTGCACCGCGTGCCACGAGGACGCGAAGGCGCCGCACGGGAAGCTGGCCACGGTCTCGTGCGGAAGATGTCACCCCGATGCGTCGAAGTCGTACTCCCAGAGCACCCACGGGATCGTGAGCGCGAAGGGGAACCAGGACGTACCGGGGTGCGACGACTGTCACGGCAAGCACGACATCCGCAAAGCGCAGGACCCGAAGGCGCGCACCTTCCGCCTCAACATCGTCGGTGTCTGCCTGCAGTGT
>DAOUUI010000129.1 GCA_030668225.1 Deltaproteobacteria bacterium | reverse complement strand
CTCGCGTACCAGACGCCGCTTCGCGGCGATTCCCATTCCTCGCTCCACAGGCCGCTCCGCGGAACCCCCCGCTGCGCACCGGGTCCCGGGACGCCGTGGCGCTATACTTGGGTGCGGGATCGGCTCCGCTGCCTCAGAGGGGGCTTCCGCTCGTGTCTACCTGCTTTTCGCCGGTTCGTCGTAAGATGGGGGACATGTACGTAAGAGGGCGAGGGGTGGGGTAAAGATGATCCGGGGTGCGTGGCGGTTCCTCACGTCCCATACGACATGCGTCTGGGGAGGGGTTGCCTTCTGTCTGGCAGGCGCCGCAGGCTCCGTGGTGCTGGTGCGGTATCCCGGGATCTTCTCCGACATGGACGCCCAGATCCTCGGCGGCTGGTTCATCCGGAAAGGGTTCGCCGCCCCGGGACCGACGTTATGGCTGTACGGTCTGCTCCTTGCGACCGCCCTCATGGCGTTGAACGCGGCTTGCTGCACCTTTGAGCGGCTCGTACAGATCTTCCGCGGGAAAGTCACGCTTCACCGGCTCCTGCCCCACGTAATGCACCTCGCGTTCCTGGGAGTGGTGCTTTCCCATCTGGTAAGCAGCGTGCACGGGGACAGGATCCCGGGCCTCTCCGTGGCCGAAGGAGGATTTGTCCTTGTGGGGGAAACAGGGTGGGTGCTCAAGCTCAACCGTTTGGACGTGGTGATGGCGCCGGAAGGGTACCCAAGCGACTTCTCCGCGGCGGTGACGCTGTACCGCGACGTGACGCCGGTGGCGGGCGGCCTCGTGCGCACCAACGAACCGCTCTTCCATGAGGGGTACGGCGTTTATCTGAAGAACTTCGGATCGACGCCGCGGGGCGCACCGTACGCCGTGTTCGACGCGAACCGTGACCCCGGGGCCGCAAGCGTACTCGTCTTTTCGGTCCTGTTCACCGTCGCGAACCTTTTGTACCTCGTCCCGTTCAGGAGGGAAGATGCGAAAAGTTAGGCCCGGACCTCTTCGGAAAGGCGACGTGATCGCAGTCGTCGCCCCCGGGGGCCCCGTGGACCAGGGGAAGCTCACCCGGGGGCTGGCCCGCCTCTCGGCCGCGGGGTTTGTTCCCGAGACCGCCGAAGGGCTGCTCCGCAGGGAGGGGTACCTGGCCGGAGACGACGGGCACCGGGCGGCACAGATGGAGTGGGCGCTCACGCTTCCCGAGGGCCGTGCGGTCATGGCGGCCCGCGGGGGGTACGGCACGACCCGGCTCCTGCCCCTCCTCGACTGGGGGAAGGCCGCGGCCCGTCCAAAACTCCTGATCGGGTACAGCGACATCACGGCGGTCCTGGCCTACGTCTCCACGCGGCTTGGCCTTGCCGCCATCCACGGCCCGATGGTGGCGGACCTGGCGAGGCAGCCGGATCGGCGTTCGCTCGATGCCTTCATTCGGCTCGTGGGGGGGCAAGTCACCCCGCGGGAGCCCTGGGGGCTGTCGTGCGAGAGGCTGCGTGGCGGCGCTGCGGAGGGCCTCCTGACCGGCGGGTGTCTTTCCGTGCTCACCGCACTCCTTGGGACGCCTTACGAGCCTGACTTTCGAGGGGCGCTCCTGTTCCTGGAGGACGTCGGGGAGCCGGCCTACCGGATCGACCGGATGCTCACGCAGTGGGTCCAGTCGGGCAGGCTGCGGAAGATCGCGGGGATCGTGGCGGCGAAGATCACGCCGGTAAGAAGCGAGACGGAGGAGGAGATCCGGAAGGTCTTCGCCTCCGCCGGGAAGCGTCTGTCCGTTCCCGTCTGGTACGGGTTCCCCGCGGGCCACACCGATCCGAATTATGCCCTCCCGTTCGGCGTGCGGGCGCGTATCGACGCGCGGGGACGGCTTTTCCTGCTCGAATCCCCGGTGGCGGCTACGTGACCCGGGAGATTAAGGGCGACGCGGTCCGTTTCCGCGAGGCGCTTGCGCTTCTTGAGCGCGGCGCTGAGGAGAGGGCGTACCAGGCCGCCGTTCTTCTGGCGGCCCGGGGCGAAGAGATCCTCTTCCACGGTTCGGCGGGGGAGGCCAGGCTCTCCTCGATATTCGACATCGCCTCCGTGACCAAGCCGCTCGTCGCTTCCCTCTTCTACCTCCTCTACCAGCAGGGGACGCTGTCGCCGGACGGGAAGATTTCGGAAACCCTGCCGATCCGTTCGCCCGACCCGGCGTATCCGGAGATCACCTTCCTCCAGCTTCTGTCACACACCTCCGGCTTGCCGGCGTACCGTCGCCTCTACCGCGACCTGCGGGAGGCCGAGGAAAAGGAAGGGAGGAGAATGTGGGGGACGGCGGAAGGGCACGACCGGATCGTCGCCACCGTCCTGTCCCTGCCCCTTGCTGCCCCGCCGGGAACGGCCTGCGTGTACGGCGACCTGGACTTCCTCCTCGCGGGACGGGTGATCGAGGCCGTCGCGTTCACGACGCTTGACCGTCTGCTTAAGAGGGAGCTTACGGTCCCTCTGGGGATGCGGGACACGGGCTACCTCCCCCTCCTGACGCTTCCCGAATGCGAGACGGGGCGGCTGATGTCGACCGGGCACTCGGAGGAGCGAGGCAGGGAAAAGGTGGGGGAGGTAGACGACGAGAACGCGGCGGCGATGGGGGGGGTGGCGGGGCACGCGGGAATCTTTTCCACGGCGCACGACCTCTTCCTCTTCGCACGCGAAATCCTCCGGGCAAGGCGGGGGGAGGGAAGGGTGATCACCCGGAGGTCGGCGCAAGAGTTGACGACGAAAGTCGGTACGCCGCCGGGATGTCTCCACACCCCGGGATGGGATACCCCCACGCCCGGGACGGCGGGCGGTTCGCAGGCCGGGCGCCATTTCCCGGAAGGGGCGGTCGGCCACCTGGGGTTCACGGGATGCTCCCTCTGGATCGACCTCTCCCGGGAGATCACGGTGGTGTTTCTTTCCAACCGGGTGTATTACGGTCACGATAACCAGCGTTTGAAACCTTTAAGGCCGGCGATCCACGACGCCGTCATGGAGGCGTTGTAACAGGAATGAAAAACGTTCATCTGATCGCGGCGTGCGGGGTGGGGATGGCCTCTTTAGCCGGGATGCTGAAGGAAAAGGGGTTCCGCGTGACCGGGTCCGACGCCAACGTCTACCCGCCCATGAGCACGCAGCTTTCGGCGCTCGGGATTGTGCTCCGCTCCCCATATGCGGCGGAAAACATCCCGGGGGATACCGATCTCGTCGTCGTGGGGAACGCGGTGTCCCGGGACAACCCGGAGGTTGCGGAAACGGCCAGGCGGGGGCTTCCCGTCCTCTCGATGCCGCAGGCGGTGGCCGACCTCTTTCTCGAGGGGAAGGAGCCGGTCGTGGTCGCGGGGACCCACGGGAAGACGACCGTCACGTCAATTCTTTCCTGGTCCCTCTTTGCCCTCGGAGCCGACCCCTCGTTCCTGGTGGGCGGGGTCCCGAGGAATTTCCCGGTGAGCTACCGGGTGGGCGGCGGTCCGCACTTCGTGATCGAAGGGGACGAATACGACACGGCGTACTTCGACAAGGGGCCGAAGTTCCTCCACTACCGCCCCCGCATCGCCCTGCTCACCAGCATCGAGTTCGACCACGCCGACATCTACCGGGACCTTTCCCACTTGAAGGAGTCGTTCCGGAAGTTGGTCCGGTCCGTTCCGCGGGACGGGTTGCTGATCGCCTCCGCCGACTACCCGGACGTGGTCGAGGTTGCGCAGGAAGCGGGGTGCCCGGTCTGGTATTACGGCGTCGAACCCGGTCGTGCGGCGATATCGGGCGATCCGGCGTGGCGGGTAACCCTTTTGTCGGAAGAGGGGGAGTTCTCCCGGTTTCACATGGTGCGGGGGGAGGAGACGCACGATTTTCGGCTGCGGCTTCCGGGCAGGCACAACGCGGGCAACGCCGCCGCGGCGGCCCTGGCTCTTTTCCGACTGGGATACGAGGCTAACCGGGTTGCGGAGGCGTTTGCCGGATTTCAAGGCGTGCGGCGCAGGCTGGAGGAGGTGGGGGAGGCAGGCGGGGTCCTCGTAGTCGACGACTTCGCACACCACCCGACGGCGGTTCGCGAGACGATCCGGGCGATCCGGGCGAGGCACCCGGGGCGGACTGTCACCGCGGTGTTCGAACCCAGGTCCAACACGAGCAGGAGAAAGATCTTCCAAAAGGAGTTCGCCGAGGCGCTCGCGGGCGCCGACTCGGTAATCCTCGCGGGCGTGTTCGGCGCGGAGAAGTTTTCTCCCGACGACCGGCTGGATCCGGAAGGAGTAGTTGCCTCGATTAAGGCAGAAGGCCGGAAGGCCTTATATATAGAGGAGGTCGACCGGATCGTGGAGCACCTCTCTTCCACGTCGCGCCCCGGGGACCTGATCCTCATCATGTCGAACGGGGGCTTCGGGGGGATCCAGGGAAAGCTCGTGCAAGCGCTCTCCGCAATTCACCGGGGACACTCCTGATTCATCTCCGGAATACGGGAGAGGAGTGTCCCCGCACACGGGAAGACGCCATGATAGAGGGCGCTGGAGACCGGGGACCCTGGCTCGCGGGGGCTTCCTCTTCGCTACGCTCGCGACCTGCGACCGCTCGCTGCCCTTCCGCTCGCCGGAATTTGCACCTTGCTCCAGAGGCCGCTCCGAGGAACCCCCCGCATCGCCCCGGGTCCCCGG
>DAOUUI010000113.1 GCA_030668225.1 Deltaproteobacteria bacterium | reverse complement strand
GGAGCGGATGCAGCATCGCTCGAATGCCAAGGTATTTGCGAGACGGTGCGCTAGTTCCTAAGGAGCGAATGTGAAAATCTCGCGTCGCGTATTTCTTCAAATGCTGGGAGCAACGGGCGCTCTCGCGGGGGGGGCCTCCCGGATCTGGGCAATACCGGACGAGTGGAGGCAGACACTGCGATCCGGGCCCCGGCTGGAGACGTGGAAGATGTCCACGTGCGGACAATGTCCCGCGGGATGCGGCATTCGCGTACGATTGGTAGACGACATCCCGGTTCGGATTCTCGGCAACCCGATCGCCCCTGTGAACAAAGGATTTACCTGCCCGATGGGAGAAGCCGGGCTGGAACTCCTCTACCACCCCGACCGGATAAGCCAACCCATGCGGCGTAAAGGGAAGAAGGGAGAAGCCGGGTGGGAGCCCGTTTCCTGGGATGTCGCCATGAAGGAAATCTCCGGGTCCCTCCAGGGCTTAAGGGAAGGGAAACAGCCCGGCAAGTTGGGATTCCTGATGGGAGACCGGAACACCCTGCTGACGGAATTCGCGTGGGAAGTCGTTGCCCGGATGGGGTCTTCCCACTTCTTCCCGTGGCGAAGCCCGTCAGTCAACGAACTGGGGTTCAGGCAGGGGACCGGGGATTACCCCCCTCTCGCCTTCGACCTTACGAAGACGGATTACCTGATCACCTTCGGGGCGAACCTCCTGGAGGAACCCCTGTCCCCGGTGTTCTTCAACCGCATCTACGGGGGATTGAAAGAGGAGCGTTCGCGCACGGGCCTGAAGATGGTGCACGTGGACGCACGGATGTCCCAGGCAGGAGTAAACGCCACCGAATGGGTGCGGATCCGGCCGGGAAGCATGGGGGTCCTCGCGCTGGGGCTGGCGTACGTGATTCTGCGGGATAATATTTACGACCGGGACTTCATCAACCGCCACACCCGGGATTTCCAGGAGGGAAGTGACGATTTCCGGACCCTGGTCACACGGGACTACTCCCCGGAGCGGGTTTCCGACGTCACCGGGGTCCCGGCGAAGACCATCTTACGGCTCGCCCGGGAATTCGGATCCGCGAAGGCGCCTCTGGCCCTGGCCGGAGGCAACTCAGCCGCAAGCGTTACGGGACTCTACACCCAGTGGGCAGTGGGGAGTCTCAACGCCCTGTCCGGCAGTTTCTCCGTGAAAGGGCTTTGGCGCGAACCGGCGCCGATTCCCTGGAGCCCGTTCCCGTTGCCCGCCTTCTCCCCCCGTTCGGCCGCTTTTTCCCGAAAGCCGCCAAACGCCCTCGGTTCCGATCTGCCCGCGGCCTGGGTTGCGGAGCAACTGCCGGATCTTGCCGCTGCCGGGAAAATACCCGACCCGGAAATGCTCCTGATCGCCCAGGTCAACCCGGTGTTCCAGGCGGCGAACCAGAAGGAGTGGAGAGATTGGCTTTCCCGGATCCCCTTCGTCGTTCAGTTCGCAACGCTTCTCGATGACACCTCTCCCTATGCCGATATCGTGCTGCCGCTTCCCACGTCCCTGGAGCAGTGGGACCTCACCCTGGCGCCCCATAATCTTCCCTTCTCCCAGCTGGGCCTGCAACAGCCGATCGTCCCCCCCCTGCCGGGCGCGCGTCCTCTCGGGGACGTTCTCCTCCGCCTCGGGAAGGAGGCGGGGATCGACCTGTTCCCGGGAAGCAACGGAAAGTCCTATAAAGAGTACGTCCAGGGACGGATGAAGCAGATCTTCGCGTCCGGAGAGGGGACACCGTACTTCGAGGCGGTTTCCCTGGAGTTCCTGGAAGATCTGCGGAAGCGAGGCCGGCAGGTGTACAGCTACCCGGCTTTCGCGGACTTCTGGCGCCTGCTGCGGGAAAAAGGGGGATGGTGGGACCCGGGGGAATACCCGGCAGTGGACTGGAAGAGGAGTAAGAAGTTCCGCTTTCCGACCGCCCCCCGCCTTACGGCCCTGCTGGCGGAAACCTCGATTCCCCGTTCACAGGAGGAAGGGGAAAAAGGAGCCAGGACGCCCAACCGATGGATGGAAGAGGGGATCCGGAGGCCCGATGGCCCCGATTCCTTCCTCCTTGTCCCGTTTACGACGCTCATGAACATGACCGGTGACGGGGCCAGCCAGCCTCTTCTGCAGGAGATGTTCGGGCTTCACTCCCGGCTGTACTGGAGAACGTGGGCGGAGATGCACCCCGAAAGGGCCGCGCGCCTCGGGCTCGAGGAAGGGGACCTCATCCGGGTTGTCTCCGGGAAAGGCGCGATGACGCTCCCCGTGCGGGTCGTCCCCACGGTTTCGCCCGAAATTCTGTCCGTTCCTTTCGGCCAAGGGCATGTGGAATCGGGAAGGAATGCGAAAATGATCGGGGCGAACCCGATCGCGGTGCTCGAACATCGTGCGGATCCGCTGAGCGGACGCACCTCGTGGCATTCGACGCTCGTCCGCGTGGAGAAGATCAACCGATAAGGAGTCTCGCCGATGAAGTGGGGGATGGTGATCGATCTGCAGAAATGCACCGGGTGCGGGGAATGCGCGGCCGCCTGCAAGCTGGAGAACAACGTGGCCATCGTGGAAGCCAAGGAATCGGAGATGGGCCGGACCATGCTCTGGATGGACATGCTCACGATCTACGAGGGGGAGTATCCCCGGCTCCGGGTGCGGCAGATCCCGCGGCCCTGCATGCATTGCGATCACCCCCCCTGCACGAAAGTCTGCCCGGTGCGCGCCACCTATATCAATGAGGAAGGGATCGTGGCGCAGATCTATCCCCAGTGCATCGGCTGCCGCTACTGCATGGCCGCCTGCCCCTACACGGTGAAATACTTCAACTGGTACAAGCCGGAATGGCCCCCCGGAATGGACCGGGCCACCAACCCGGATGTTTCGGTCCGCCCCGTAGGCGTAGTGGAGAAGTGCACTTTTTGCGTTCATCGCCTCCAAACGGCCAAGGAGCAGGCGAAATTCGAAGCACGCGATTTGCGGGAATCGGACTTCCAGCCGGCGTGTGCAGACAGTTGCCCCACCGGGGCGATCGTCTTCGGCGACCTGGAGAACGCCACCCACCAGGTGAACCACCTCGCGCACAGCCCTCGCGCCACAAAACTTTTGGAAGACCTGGGAACGGAGCCAAAGGTTATTTATCTGAAAGAGGTGGATTAAATGGAACACGCTCCCGCAAAGCCCCATCCGGATGCTGCGCTGCTGCGGCCCATAGAGAATCCCGGGAGAAGTTTCTACTATATCGTGGGAGCCCTGCTGGTCATCATTTCCTACACCGGATTCGTGTATTTTCGGCAGCTCTGGTTCGGACTGGGCGTCACGGGGATGGCCCAGCCCGTCACCTGGGGATTCTACATCATCAATTTCGTGTTCTTCATCGGGATCAGCCACGCCGGCACGCTGATCTCCGCCATTCTCCGTCTGTCCAAGGCCGAGTGGCGACGCCCGATCACCCGCATGGCGGAGGTCATCACCGCCATCGTCCTCGCGATCGGGGGATTGCATCCCATCATCGACCTGGGCCGACCCGACAGGATGTTGCATCTCTTTTACAACGGCAGGCTCCAATCTCCCCTGCTCTGGGACGTCGCCAGCATCACGGCGTATTTCACCGCCAGCACGATCTACCTCTACATTCCCATGATCCCGGACATCGCGATTCTTCGGGATCGCGGAGTGAAACCGCGATGGCTGTACGAATTCCTTTCCTGGGGATGGCAGGGAACCGAAAAGCAGCACAAGGTGCTCGACCGGGCGATGAACATCCTGATGATCATGGTGATCCCCATCGCGGTTTCGGTTCACACGATCATCTCCTACATCTTCGCCATGACCGTGCAGCCGGGCTGGCACAGCACCATTTTCGGCCCCTACTTCGTGGTCGGGGCGATATTTTCCGGCATCGCCGCAATCCTGGTCCTGATGATCGTCTTCCGCAAGGTCTTCCGTCTGGAGGGGTACCTGAAGCACATCCATTTCAACTACTTGAGCATCCTGCTGCTGATCATGTCGATCATCTGGTTCTACTTCACGTTTTCGGAATACCTGACCGGCTTCTATGGCCATGAACCCAACGAGATGCGTGTGTTCTGGTACAAATTCTCGGGGGACTTCGCGCCGTACTTCTGGGCGATGATCGCCTTGAACTTCGCCCTCCCGGTCGCCATCCTTTGCAACAGAAAGACCCGCACGATCCCGGGGATCCTGATCGCCTCCATCTCCGTGATCATCGGGATGTGGCTGGAACGGCTGATCATCGTCGTCCCGTCCTTGGCCAACCCCCGGTTGCCCTACCCCACGGGGATCTACATCCCCAGCCACACGGAATGGATGATGTTTATCGGGGGAATCTCGGTGTTCATCCTGGGGTACATGATCTTCGCCCGCTTCTTCCCCGTGATTTCGATTTGGGAGATCGAAGAGGGGCGCCAGGAGAGCGCCAAGATCGTTACCGAACGTATCAATTCCTACATGCCGGACCCGGAACCCTCTGCGGCGGGGGAATAGAGAGGAACCCGTTAAAAAATGTGTCGCGCAGCGAACGGGAGGTTCTATACACTCAATGGTAGGGATACGGAGAGCCGCCAATGAATAAGAAAACCATAGAAGCGCTTCAGATACTCTCGATTTCCCTGATCTGGGTGTTGTTCACCGGGATCGCCGTCTGGATTGTCAGCCTGATCAGGGAATCCCTCAGGCTGCACGACGCACCGGATGCTTCCGTCGGGATCAGCATCGTTGCGATTCCCGTCTTTTTCACCCTCGCTGCGATCCTGACATACGTGTTCATCGGTTTGCGAAAAGGGCGGAAAGAGGAATCGGAACCGTAGGGGATGGTAACCGGCCGGACCGCCGGGAACAGAGGAAATCATCGAGGGGAGATGACTTTCATGCCACACAGGAAACCGGGCGCGGTTGCGGCATTTACATTCGGAACGCTTTGCCTCCTCGCTGCTCTCATTCTGGTCCCGGGGGGATGCAGCAAAAAGGAATCCGCCCCGACCGAGCGGACCATCGCGAAATCAGAGCCTGCGGCCTTCCAGCCCCACCTGAACAGCGACCTCCTACAGGGCCGGAAGGTTTTCGAGGCAAAGGAATGCAGCCAGTGCCATTCGATCTTCGAGCGGGAGCGGAAGATCGGGCCCAAGCTGGGATCCGAAAGGGTTTACGGAAGTTTCCTGGATATCTTCTCCACCCTTTGGAACCACGCCCCGGCCATGGCGGTTTACATGAGAAAGGAGGTGTTGGACCGCCCCCAGTTCAGCACCTCCGAACTGAACCAACTGGTTTCCTTCCTCTACATGCTTCCGTATCTCGGCGAATCGGGGAATCCCCGGAAAGGCGAGGCTTTGCTGCAGGAAAAAACCTGCTTTCAATGTCATTCCCTCGGCAGAAAAGGGAGAAAAGACGGGGTACCGCTGGATGCTCTTGGCGCCTACCAGTCCCAGGTCGTCCTGTTGCAGCGCATGTGGAACCATGGGCCGGAGATGATCGGACAGATGGAGTCGACAGGCACCGCCATCCCTACCTTTTCCGGGAACGACATGACGGACATCTTCGCCGCCCTGACGGAATCGGCGACGGAGAAGAGCCGAAAAGTGTTTCTGGGAGTCGGAAACACGGAAAACGGGCGGAAAATATTTACGGACAAGGGATGCATCAAATGTCACGCCATCTTCGGAAAAGGAGGGAAGGAAGCGCCGGATCTGGGGAAAACCGTTTCCCAGGCGAACGTCACGTCGCTG
>DAOUUI010000076.1 GCA_030668225.1 Deltaproteobacteria bacterium | reverse complement strand
TGCTACACCCAGATCCACCCCACCTGCATCCCCCAGTCGGGCGACTACCAGTCGAAACTTACGCTGATGTCCGAGTCGCTGCGGAACGACGGACGCTGCTGGGTTCCCAGGAAGCAGGAGGACAAGCGGCCTCCCAACGATATCCCCGAAGAGGACCGGGACTACTACCTGGAGCGGAAATACCCGAGCTACGGGAACCTTGCTCCCCGTGACATCGCCTCCCGCGCGGCAAAGGAGCAGTGCGACGACGGCCGCGGCGTGGGGCCGGGAGGGCGCGGGGTCAACCTCGACTTCCGGGACGCTATCGGCCGCCTCGGCGAGGAGACGATCCGCGAGCGGTACGGAAACCTCTTCGAGATGTACGAGCGGATCACCGACGAGAACGGCTACCAGGTGCCGATGCGCATCTACCCGGCGCCCCACTATGCCATGGGCGGTCTGTGGGTAGACTACAACATGATGAGCACCATTCCCGGCCTCTTCGTCCTGGGCGAGGCCAATTTCTCCGTCCACGGGGCGAACCGCCTCGGCGCCAGCGCCCTCATGCAGGGGCTTGCCGACGGCTACTTCGTCATCCCCTACACGGTGGCCCATTATCTTGCCCAGACCAAACCCGGAAAGGTTGCAGCGGACCACGCCGAGTGCAAAAAGTCGATCGAGGAGGTCAAGGGCTCTACCAAGAAGCTCCTCTCCATCAACGGGCGACGGACGGTCACGGATTTCATGCGCGAGCTGGGCACCCTCATGTGGAACAACGTCGGGATGGCCCGCAGCAAGGAGGGTCTCACCGAGACCATCATGAAGATCCCGGGGATCCGTGAGGAGTTCTGGAAAAATCTGCGGGTGACCGGCAACGGGGCGGAGATCAACCAGCAGCTGGAGAACGCTGGCCGCACGGCGGATTTTCTGGAGTTCGCCGAGCTGCTCTGCCGGGACGCCCTCCACCGCAACGAGTCGTGCGGCGGTCACTTCCGTGTGGAGTACCAGTCCGAGGACGGCGAGGCATTGCGGGATGACAAGAATTTCTGCTACTCGGCTGCCTGGGAGTTCACGGGCGATGGCAGCGATCCGGAACTCCACAAGGAGCCGCTGGAATTCAAGGAAGTCCACCTCGCGGTAAGGAGCTACAAATAATGAGCGGACACAGCGAACACAAGACCATGACCCTCAAGCTGATCGTCTGGCGGCAGAGCGCGCAAAACGAGCCCGGCCGGTTCGAGACGTACACTGCCCGGAACATCACGGAGCACCACTCCTTCCTCGAGATGCTCGATGTCGTGAACGAGGACCTGATCCAGGAAGGAAAAGAGCCGATCGTCTTCGATCACGACTGCCGGGAAGGGATCTGCGGCGTCTGCTCGCAGGTCGTAAACGGCGTCCCCCACGGCGGCCAGGAACGGACCACCATCTGCCAGCTCCACATGCGCAAGTTCAAGGACGGCGACACCATCTACATCGAGCCGTGGCGGGCACGGGCCTTCCCCATCCTTAAGGACCTGATGGTGGACCGGGGGACCCTCGACACGATCATCCAGGCCGGGGGATACACCTCCACCCACACCGGCGGGGCTCCCGACGCCAACGCGATTCCCATCCCCAAGCCCGACGCCGAGTACTCGATGGACGCGGCCGAGTGCATCGGATGCGGCGCCTGCGTGGCGGCTTGCCCGAACGGAGCGGCGATGCTCTTCACGGGCGCCAAGGTGGCACAGCTGGCCGCCCTTCCCCAGGGGAAGGTGGAGGCCAGGGAAAGAGCGCTGGCAATGATCAAGGCGATGCAGGAGTGCGGTTTCGGCAACTGCACGAACCACTACGAGTGCCAGGCAGCCTGCCCGAAAGATATCGACGTGAAGTTCATCGCGCGGCTCAACCGGGAATACCTGAAGACCCTGATCGGCTAGACATATCCGTTCCCGCAGATCCCGCTTCGTCGCATAGAGGCGTCCCCCTCTACGCTTTGCCCCCTTTCCACGTCCAGTTGCGGATTTCGGGCATGTCGATGCCGTGCTCTCTGATATAGAGCTTGTGTTCGATCAACTTGTCCCGGACCGCCTGTTTGGCATAGGCGGCACGCACCCCCAGCTTGGGCACCCGGTTGACCACGTCCTCGACGAGGTGGAAGCGGTCCGAATCGTTCATCACGAGTATGTCGAAAGGCGTTGTCGTCGTGCCCTCCTCCTTGTATCCGCGAACGTGCAGGTGCTTGTGACCGTTCCGGCGGTAGGTCAGGCGATGGATCAGCCAGGGATACCCGTGATACGCAAAGATGATCGGCTTGTCCGTAGTGAACAGGGTATCGAACTCGAAGTCGGTCAGTCCGTGGGGATGTTCCTCCCGGGGCTGCAGCTTCATCAGGTCCACCACGTTGATCACCCGGACCTTCAGATCCGGCGCATGCCTCCGCAGGATATCCACGGCCGCCAGCGTTTCGATGGTGGGGGAATCGCCGCAGCACGCCATCACCACATCCGGCTCCGACCCTTTATCGTTGCTCGCCCACTCCCAGATCCCGATCCCCGCGGTGCAATGCTTGACCGCGGAATCCATATCGAGCCATTGGGGCTGGGGCTGTTTTCCCGCCACGATGACATTGACGTAGTTGCGGCTCCTAAGGCAGTGGTCGGCCACGGACAGCAGCGTATTGGCGTCGGGGGGGAAATAGACCCGGATCACCTCCGCCTTCTTGTTCACGACATGATCGATAAACCCGGGGTCCTGGTGGCTGAATCCGTTATGATCCTGCCGCCACACATGGGAGGTAAGCAGGTAGTTAAGCGAGGCAATAGGCCGTCGCCAGGGAATTTCGCTTCGCGTGGTCTTGAGCCACTTGGCATGCTGGTTGAACATGGAACCGACGACATGAATAAAGGCTTCGTAGGAGGAGAACAGCCCGTGGCGTCCGGTGAGGAGATACCCTTCCAGCCACCCCTGACAGGTGTGCTCGCTCAGGATCTCCATCACCCGGCCGTCGGCGGAAAGATGATCATCCTCGGGAATCGTGGCGTCCATCCACGTGCGATCCGTCACCTCGAACAGGGCGTTCAGACGGTTCGAGGCGGTCTCGTCGGGGCCGAATACCCGAAAGTTCCCGCTGTTGTCCATGTTCCGCTTCATCACGTCCCGCAGGAAGCGGCCCAGCACTCTGGTGGCTTCGGCAATGATCCGCCCCGGTTTCGGGACCTTGACGGCATGGTCCCGGAAGTCCGGCATCTTAAGATCCTTGAGCAGAATGCCCCCGTTTGCGTGCGGGTTGTCGCTCATCCGGCGATGCCCATTGGGAGCCAGCTCCTTCAATCCGGAGACCAGCTTGCCGTCCTTGTCGAAAAGTTCACCCGGCTTGTAACTCTTCATCCATTTCTCGAGCAGCTTCACGTGGCCAGGCTTTTCGGCCATCTCGGCGAACGGCACCTGGTGGGATCGCCAGAAATCCTCGGTCTTCTTGCCGTCCACCTCTTTCGGCCCCGTCCAGCCCTTGGGTGTCCGAAGGACGATCATCGGCCACTGCGGGCGCCTGGCTGCTCCCCCGGTTCGCGCTTTTTTCTGGATCGCCCGGATCTCCCCGACAATCGTATCGAGCGTTTCCGCCATCCCCTGGTGCATCTTCATGGGGTCGGAGCCTTCGACGAAATACGGTTTGTACCCGTGACCGACGAAAAGGCTTTCCAGTTCGTCCCGTCCTATCCTTGCCAGGATCGAGGGATTGGCGATCTTGTAGCCGTTGAGATGGAGGATCGGCAGTACGGCCCCATCGCGGGCGGGATTCAGGAACTTGTTCGAATGCCAGGAAGCGGCAAGGGGACCGGATTCGGCTTCGCCGTCCCCTACGACGCAGGCCACGATCAGATCCGGATTGTCGAAGGCCGCGCCATACGCATGAGAAACGGCGTAGCCAAGTTCGCCGCCTTCGTGGATCGATCCGGGGGTTTCGGGTGCAACGTGGCTCGGGATGCCGCCGGGAAAGGAAAACTGCTTGAAGAGCCTCTTCATGCCTTCCTCGTCCTCGGAGATGTTCGGATACACCTCGCTGTACGTCCCCTCCAGATAGGCATTGGCCACCATTGCGGGCCCCCCGTGGCCGGGACCTGCGATGTAGATCATGTCGAGCCCGTATTCCTTGATGATCCGGTTCAGGTGGACATAGATGAAATTGAGCCCGGGGGTGGTCCCCCAATGTCCGAGCAGCCTGGGCTTTACGTGTTTCAGCGCAAGAGGATTCCTTAGAAGCGGGTTATCGAACAGATAGATCTGTCCGACCGAGAGGTAGTTGGCCGCACGCCAGTACGCGTTTATCGATTCCCGTTCTTTTCTGGCAAGTTTCCTGGTCACCATGCCCTCCTCCATTCCATCTCTTCATCCATTCAGTCCGCAAATTGAAGATCGCGAACGACGGGAACGCCCACGTCGAGGTTCATCTCCTCCCCGTAATGTTCAATCGTAAGACGGGATCCCTCCACCAGCTGATAGGTGACCTTATCCGTTACCCTGTCGAAGTTTACCTCGAGCATCTGTCCCCGTATCACAACCCGGAACTTGAACCCTGCCGTTTTCGTTTTCCGGGGCAGCCTTGGCCGGAAGCTCAGGCGCCCGCCATGTTCCCGCATTCCGGCGAACCCGTAGGTGATGACCATCCAGGTTCCGCCGATGGAAGCGATATGCAGACCGTCCCGGACGTTGCCCGCGATGTCACGGAGGTCGACAAGTGCCGCATACGTGGCATACCGGCCCGCCTTTTCCATATAGCCGGCCTCGCAGGCCATGATGGACTGAATGCAGGCGGACAGGGAGGAATCCCCGGTCGTCAGGGGATCGTAGAAATCGAAGTTTTTCTTCTTCTGCTCTTCCGTGAACTCATTGCGCAAAAGGAACATGGCCAGCATCACATCCGCCTGCTTGATGACCTGATGCCGATAGATGACCAGCGGGTGGTAATTTAACAGGAGCGGATATTTCTCCCGCGGGGTATTTTCGAAATCCCAGCGCTCCCGATCCAGAAAGCTGTCGTCCTGAAGATGGATCCCTTTTTCCTTGTCATACGGTATGAACATATCTTCTGCTGCCTTCTTCCACTCCGCCACCTCGGACATTGCGAGCCCGGTTTTGTCCACCAGCACCCGGAAGACCCCGGGGTTTTTTTCCCGCATCCGCTCCACCGTCTCCGCAGCATACCGGAGATTATTTCTGGCCATCAGGTTGGTGAATGCGTTGTTGTTGACAACGGTGTTGTATTCGTCCGGGCCGGTCACGCCGTTGATGCAGAACTGCCCTCCCTTGGACTCCGAAAAGAACCCGAGGTCCAGCCAGAACCGGGCGGTCTCCACCAGCATTTCCGCGCCCTCGTGGAACAGGAAATCCTCGTCCCCCGTCGCGTCGACGTATTTTTTCAACGCATGCATGATGTCCGCATTGATGTGATACTGGGCCGTCCCGGCGGCATAGTAGGCCGAAGCCTCCTCCCCGTTGATCGTTCTCCAGGGAAACAGCGCCCCTTTCTGGTTCACCTCCCGGGCCCGCTGCCTCGCCTTGTCCAGCATGCTGTACCGGAACAGGAGCATGTTCTTCGCGATGCGGGGCTCCGTGTAGGTCAGGAACGGCAGGACGTAGATCTCCGCATCCCAGAAATAGTGCCCCTCGTATCCCTCGCCGGTCAGACCTTTCGCCGGGATGCCGGCTCCCTCCGCCCTGGCTGTCGCCTGGCATATCTGAAACAGATTGAAGCGAATGGTCTGCTGGATTTCCGGATCGCCCCGAACCTCCATGTCGCTGCGGCGCCAGAACCCGTCCATGAATGCCCGTTGCGACGACAGGAGATCCTCGAACCCGTGGCCTATCGCGCGATCGAGCGTCCGTCCGGCCCTCTCCATCAGCTCCCCGGGGGGAGCGTTCCTCGAGGTGTGGTAGGTGATGTACTTGATGAGCCGTATGGGGATCCCGGGTTTGGCGTCGATTGAGTACACGACCTTTCCCGAGCCGTCCGCGTGTTCCGTCGTCCGTGAATGAGGGCATTCCGTCTCGATCACGTGATCGACGCCGGAGGCCAACGCCATTTTGCTATGCCGTGTCCGGAGACCCCACACGATGCGGCCGTCACGGGACTGGCGGTCCACGGGCGAGAGGACCCTACCGCGGAGCGACTGCCCCCTGCGGGGATCGTCGTCGTCCTCCTGCTGGTTCTCGTGAAGGACCATCTCCGACGAAATCACGACGGGGGCTTCCGCATTCCGTACCGTCACTTCGTAGGAAACGGCGGCCAGATGCCGGTGCTTGAAGGAGACGAGCCTGCGGGATACCACTGAAATCTGCTTGCCGGACGGCATTTCCCACTCCACCTTCCGGTCGAGCGTGCCCTGTTTCATATCGAGGCTCCGCTCGAACCCCAGGAGGTTCGCCGTGGGGAGGTAGAAGGGCTCGTCGTCAACGTACAGCCTGATCATCTTGGCGTCGGGCACGTTCACGATGGTCTGCCCCGTTTTGGCGAACCCGAACGCCTTCTCCGGATAGACGATCGGCCACGATTCGTAGAACGCGTTGATGTACGTGCCGTTCATGTAGGCGGGCGCCCCTTCCTCGAAGCTGCCCCGGATGCCGAAATACCCGTTGGCCGTTGAGAAAAGGCTCTCGGTGGCTTCCAGGAAGGAAGGAGCGAATCGGGTTTCCACAAGCCGCCATTCATCCTTCGGATAGATGTACTCCGGTTGGCTTACCTGTTCCTCGTAGTTCATTGTCCGGTCCCCTCCCGACGGTGGTTCAGACGAGTTCGCTCAGATCCTTGACGACGATGTCGGCTCCGCTCTGCCTGAGAGATTCGGGATCGCCTTTCCGGTCCACGCCGATCACCAGGCCGAACCCCCCTGCGCGGCCTGCCTGAACCCCGGAGATGGCATCATCCACGACCACGGCCCGTTCGGGCACGACGCCCAGCCGCTCCGCAGCCGTCAGAAATGTGTCCGGTTTGGGCTTCCCGGGCAACCGGAGCCGTTCGGCAACCTCGCCGTCCACCACCTGGTCGAAGAGATGCGATATACGGGCAGCCTCCATCACGATCTTGCAGTTCTTGCTCGCCGACACGACGGCGGTCCGAATGCCTCGACTGCGGACCTGTTCGACCAGCCTCACGCTCCCTTCGTAGGCCTCGACCCCATCCGCCTCGAGGACTTCATGGACCAGGGCATCCTTCCGGTTTCCCAGTCCGCATACCGTCTCGCTGTTGGGAGATTCGTCCGGGGTCCCTTCCGGAAGATCGATCCCGCGCGACCCGAGAAAACTGCGGACACCCTCGTACCGAAGCTTCCCGTCCACGTAGAGTTTGTAGTCACTGTCGATGTCAAAGGGCTTCAGGGGTTCCCCCGCGGCTTTGGCCCTTTCCTCCAGGAACTCGTCGAACAGTTTCTTCCAGCACGCGGCATGCACCTTCGCGGTCGCCGTGAGCACGCCGTCCAGGTCGAACAGCACGGCGTCGAACCTGTCGGGAGAAATGGGATTCATCATGCGTCTCCTTTCGGATCTTCCCAGCCGCCATGGGACGCGATCAGATCATTCGCCTCGATCGGTCCCCAGGTGCCGGGTTCGTACCCATGGGGAGGCGCAGGGGTGCCCAGAATCGGCTCCACAACGCGCCAGGCGGCCTCCACGCCATCTTCCCTGTTGAAGAGCAGACCATTGCCCGCCATGGCTTCGCTTAGAAGATTCCCGTAGGGCCCCATCTCCTCTCCGGCGGGAAGGCTGGATATGACCAGTTCCACCGTTTCCCCCTGAGGCCCCTGGATGCCTCTCCCTCGGAATACGTTGGCCCCGACGGCGATGGCCACGTCGGGCCCCAGACGGAATCTCACGTAATTTCCTTTTCCGTATTCGAACGTTCTCCCGGAAAAGACTTTCTGAGGAGGCTCGCGGAGTTCGACGATCACCTCGGTCGCCGTCACCGGGAGGGATTTGCCGGCCCTTATATAGAACGTCACCCCTTCCCAGCGCCATGTATCGATGAAGAGACGGATCGCGGCGAATGTTTCCACCTTCGAGTCGGGAGCCACGCCTTCTTCGTTGCGGTAGCCGATGAACTGGCCGCGCACCAGATCGTCCTGGCTGAGCGGCCGCACCGATTTCAGGACTTTCACGATTTCGTCGCGCAGTGCGTCATCGTCTCCCCCGATCGGGGGTTCCATCGCCAGGAGGCCGACGACCTGGAGCATGTGGTTCTGTATGACGTCCCGTATTGCCCCCGCTTCCTCGTAGAAACGACCGCGCCCGGCGACGCCGAAGCTCTCGGCCATGGTGATCTTCACGCTGCGGATGTAGTTTCGATTCCAGAACGGCTCGAGAAAGGTGTTGGCGAACCGGAAAAAGACGATGTTCAGGACCGGCAGCTTGCCCAGGTAATGGTCGATCCGGAAGATCGAATCCTCGTCGAAGACTTCATGCAGCACGGCGTTCAGGGATCGGGCCGAAGCGAGATCCCTCCCGAATGGTTTTTCGACAACGATCCGGGCGCCTTTCGAGCAGCCCGACTTGCCCAGCCCCTGCACCACGCTGGGAAACATGCTGGGGGGGATTGCCAGGTAATGCGCGGGGCTCCGCGTGCCCCCCAGTTCCTTCCGAAGCGCGGTAAACGTGGCGTCGTCGCGGTAGTCGCCGTCCACGTATCGGAGAAGCGTCATCAGCTTGGCGAAGGCGGCTTTGTCGATCCCGCCATGCTCCTCGAGGCTTTTCCGGGCACGCTCCCGGAACTGCTCTATCCCCCAGCCGGCCTTGGCAACCCCGATGACCGGCACATCGAGGGTTCCGCGCCGGATCATCTCCTGCAGTGCCGGAAAGATCTTTTTGTAGGCGAGGTCTCCGGTTGCACCGAAAAAAACGAGCGCATCCGATTTCTTTGCTATCACCAAACCCCCTTTTCCGTCGGTCACTGCACCGGTCCGTCGGAATCACGGCGCACCGCGGAGAACATCTGTTCGACGAAGGCAGCCTCACTCCCGCCTGTGGTCGTCGATGAGCGGAAAAGTGTTGCCGTATACAATTTGTCGCACCTGGGAAAGGAAGGCAAGGGGGAAGCCCAGGTCGATGCTGCTTGCCTCGTCCAACCGGCGAAGTTGCTCCCCGGAAAGGGCAAACTCCAGGCACCCGAGGTTGTCCGAAAGCTGCGCAAGCCTCGTCGCGCCCAGGATCGGGACGATCACCCCGTGCGGGCGCTGCCTCACCCATGCGAGTGCAACCTGTGACGGCGACCTCCCGATCTCCTTCGCGACCCGTTCGACTTCTTCCGCGATACGCAGATTCCTCTCCGTAACGTAGATATTCCCCCATTCCTCCTGGGAGCCATACCGGGCATCTTTCGGGCGAGGCTTCCCTTTCTTGTACTTTCCGGTCAGCACCCCTCCCCCGAGGATCCCCCAGGGCGTGACCGCGATGTCCAACGCCTTCGCCATGGGAAGGAGCTCCCGCTCGGGGGTCCGCTCGATGAGGCTGTAGGGGATTTGCAGACCCACGAAGGCGCTCCATCCCATGAGGTCCGCAAGCGTGTTGGCCCGGGAGACGAACCAGGCGGGGGCGTCGGAGATTCCCACGTAGAGGATCTTCCCTGCCCGGACCATATCGTCCAGAGCACGCATCGTCTCCTCCACG
>DAOUUI010000086.1 GCA_030668225.1 Deltaproteobacteria bacterium | reverse complement strand
TCGCAGAAGATGGAGGCGGTGGGGATGCTGGCCGGCGGAGTGGCCCACGATTTCAACAATCTGCTGACCGCGATCCGGGGATACTCCGACCTGCTGCTGCAGCGCATCGACGCCGCCTCACCGTACCGGAAAGAGGTGGAGGAGATCCACAAGGCGGGGGAGCGCGCCTCGGCCCTCACCCGGCAACTGCTCGCCTTCAGCCGGAAGCAGGTGCTGCAGGCGAAGGTTCTGGACCTGAACGAGATCGTCTCCGGCATGGAGGAGATGCTCCGGCGCATGATCGACGAAAACATCGACCTGATCACGGTGCTGCGGCCGGACTCGTGGAGCGTCCAGGTGGACCGGGGGCAGATCGAGCAGGTGGTCATGAACCTCGTGGTGAACGCCAGGGACGCCATCGAAAGGGGAGGAAAGATCACCATCGAAACGGGCAACGTGGTTCTGGACGATGCCTACGTGTCCCGCCACTCGGTCGTGGCCCCCGGCGCGTACGCCATGCTCGCGGTGAGCGACACGGGGACAGGCATGGACGAGGAGACGAAGGAGCGCCTTTTCGATCCGTTTTTCACCACCAAGGAAAAGGGAAAGGGGACGGGGCTCGGCCTGTCCACCGTCTACGGCATCATCAAGCAGAGCAACGGATACATCTGGGTGTACAGCGAACTCCAACGGGGGTCGGCGTTCAAGATCTACCTCCCCCGTCACGAATCCCTTCCCGCAGAGGAGAAACCGGATATGTCGCCTGCCACCTCGGCCCGGGGTCATGAAACCATCCTCCTCGTCGAGGACGAGGAACTGGTGCGGGTGCTCGCGCGTGATGTCCTCCGGAAAAACGGGTACACGGTGCTCGAGGCGCGTGACGGGGCCGATGCGATGGGCGTCGCCGTGGGCCACCGCGGCCCGATCCACCTGATGATCACGGACGTGGTGATGCCCAACATGGGTGGTCAGGAGGTGGCGGTGTCCCTTGCGCCCCTGCTGGGCGAGATGAAGGTCCTGTTCATGTCCGGCTACACCGACGACGCCATCGTTCGCCACGGCATCTTGCGTCCGGGAGCCCAGTTCCTTCAGAAACCGTTCCGGCTTGACGCCTTCCTTCGCAAGGTTCGCGAGGTGCTCGACGGGTAGCGGCCCGGGAAAATGAGGTATTCTGAGGGGGTTGCGCCAGGGGGCGCGGCCCCGTTTTTTTTTAGCCGGCGCTAGGGGAGGAAAGGTTCGTGCTGATCGCGTACGGCGGCATCGTCCCGACGTGCCACGACAGCGTGTTCGTGGCGGAAGGGGCGATGGTGATCGGAGACGTGGAGATCGGGGAGGAATCCAGCGTCTGGTTCCACACCGTCATCCGGGGGGACATTCACCGTATCCGGATCGGGCGACGGACCAACGTGCAGGACCAGTGCACCCTGCACGTGACGAGGGAAGACCCGCTGTCCGTGGGGAGCCATGTCACCATCGGCCACGGGGCCGTGGTGCACGGCTGCACGGTGGAGGACCTCTGTCTCATCGGAATCGGGGCGGTCGTACTGGACGGTGCGGTCATCGGGAGGGGGAGCGTGATCGGGGCCGGGGCCGTCGTGCCCCCCGGGGCCGTAGTTCCGCCGCACTCCCTCGTCCTGGGAGTCCCGGGGAAAGTGGCGAAGGATCTGGGCCCCGCCTCGGCGGACGGCAACCGGGTCACCGCCGCGAATTACGTGGAGTTGGCCAGGGCCTACCGAAAACCATAAGGAGAATGGTGATGGGACGCATCGACGAGATCTGGGAGGGGGACCGGCTGATTCAGGACTTCGGGATGAAACTGCTCGAGGGCCGGGAGGGGTACGCGAAGGTGTCGGTGGAGGTGAAGGGGCGGTTCCTGAACGCCCACGGGATCGGGCACGGGGTGCTCCTCTTCGCCGTCGCCGACGCGGCGTTCGCTCTCTCGGTCAACGCGGTGGTGGACGCGGTGGGGGTCCAGTGGAGCCTGAACGTCTTCCGCGCGGCGAAGCCGGGTGAGGAGGTGATCGGGGAGTCGAGGATCATTCACAAAGGGCGGCAGTCGATGGTCTGCGAACTCGTGGTCACCGCCGGGGACGGCCGAATTCTTGCCCGGGGGCAGTCCACCGCTCTTCCCGTCGGGCGCGGGACGCACAAGGGCGCGGCACCCCCGGATGTCAGGAAGGAGACCCCCCCGACGGCGGAATGAAGGCGGGGCAGGACGTTCTTACGGGAAACCTCAGGTCGTCCCCGCCAGGATCGCCTCGCGCTCGCACACGTTCGGTTTTTCGGCGGCGAGATAGTCGCTCGTCCGGATCCGCACGATGTCCCGATGGGTCCCCGCGGTGAAGGCGATCTCCTCGTTTTCCGTAAGTTCATGGGACACGATGACCGGGATGTCGTACAGGGACCCGAAGATCGGCATCGCCCCGATGTCGCAGCCGACGAACAGGGGGGCGAACTCCGCCTCGCTCGCGAGACGGACCTTTTTCGCGCCGAGGCAGGCCTGCATGCGCCGCAGATCCACCCGTTCCGTTGCGGGGACGACCGCCATCCAGATCTTCCCGTCCACGGCCACGATCACCGACTTGGCGAAGGAATGCCCCGGCACGTGGGATGCCTGGGCTACCTGCTGGGCGGTGAACGCCTCGGGATGCGTCTCCGTCCTGAACGGGATCTTGCGTGCCTCGAGGAACCGGTCGAGGTTTTCTGGGATGCTCATCGGAAACCTCCTGTGGTCAGGATGGGTTCACCGCGAACTGCGCTCTTCTTTCCGGACGTTTTGGTGAAGGAGTGAACGAACGACGAAACGGCAATTGTTTCCAGTATACCGCAATCGGCCCGGGGGAGGAAATTTCCCCTCGGCGAAAAGAGGGTCAGTGCCCTGGGGGCGGGGGCCCTCCCTGGTGGTCCGGCCGCCTCATCAGGAGAAGAAGCGGCAGTACGCACGCCATCATCACGGAAAGGATCCAGAACGCGTCGTTGAACCCCATCGCCGTCGCCTGCCGGACAACCTGCCCGTAGATCATCTTCAGGGCCGTGCCGTCGGCGGCGGATTCCGGAATTCCCCTTCCCGCGAGCATCTCCCGTCCCCACTCCACTGCGCTCCGGAAGTTTCGGTCGAACAAGGTCAGGTGCTCGGTGATGCGGCTCTGGTGGAACTGGGCCCTTCGGGCGAACATGGTGGTTGCGAACGCCACGCCGAACGAACCCCCGAGGTTCCGGAGCAGGTTGAAGATGGCGGTCGCGTTCCCCATCTGGGGCTTGGGGACGGAGGAGAGGGTGAGGGTCGTAAGCGGGATGAACAGGAGCCCCATCCCGATCCCCAGGTAGATCCGGGGCCACATGAGGGACGAAAAATCCGCCGCGAGGCTGAATCCCGCCATCCGGTACGTGGAGAAGGCGCACACGAGGACGCCCAGGGCGAGGATATGCTTCGGGTTCCGCTTTGCGACGAGTCTTCCCACGACGGGCATGGTGAGGAGCGTGGCGACCCCGCCGGGGGAGAGCACGAGCCCTGCGAGCGTCGCCGTGTAGCCCAGAAGGATTTGCGCGTACAGCGGCAGGAGAACGATGCTCCCCAGGAGGTTGAAGAAGGCGACGAACATCACCACGTTGCCGGCGGTGAACGAGATGTTCCGGAACGCGCGCAGATCGACGATCGGCTGCTCGGCGAAGAAGAGCTCCACGATCACGAACGCGACAAGCGCCAGCGCGGAGATCGCGGAGAAGACCAGGATGAAGTCGGATTGGAACCAGTCCTCGCGCTGTCCCTTGTCCAGCACGATCTGCAGCGCGCCGATCCCCAGCGTCAGGAGCGCGATCCCCCAGGCGTCCACCTTTACCTTCTCCGTTCTCTTCATGTAGGAAGGGTCGACGATGAACATCTTGACCATCATGATGGCGAAAAGACCGATGGGGATATTGACGTAGAAGATCCATCGCCAGGAAAGCGTGTCCGTGATGTACCCCCCCATGAGAGGCCCTGCGATCGGGCCGAACATGATACCGATCCCGAAAAGGGCCATCGCCATCCCGTGCTCCCGGGGGGGGAACGTCTCCAGAAGGATCGCCTGGGAGAGGGGCTGGAGCGCCCCGCCGCCGATCCCCTGGAGGACGCGGAAGAAGACGAGCATCCCCAGGCTGGTGGATGCCCCGCACAAGAGAGACGCCCCGGTGAACAGGGAGATCGAGAAGACGAGGTACCGCTTCCGTCCGAAGGTGCGGGCGAGCCACCCCGTCATCGGGATGATGATCGCGTTGGAGACGAGGTAGGAGGTCAGGATCCAGGCGGCCTCGTCGATCCCTCCGGAGAGGGAGCCGCGGATGTGGTCGAGCGAAACGTTCGCGACGCTGATGTCGATGATCTCGATCAGCGTCGGCAGCATCACGGTGACGGCGACGATCCACTTGCTCCCGCGCATCGCGTCGACCGTGTTGTCGAACCGGTTCCCTCCGTTCATCAGGTTACCGGACGTTCACCGTGGGGACGACCGACATCCCGATCCGCAGGACGTGCTCCGGGTCCTCTCCCCGGTCGAGCACGATCTTCACCGGGACCCGCTGCACGACCTTGACGTAGTTCCCCGTGGCGTTTTCGGAGGGGAAGAGGGAAAAGGCGGACCCGGTCCCCGCCATGATGCTTTCCACCTTCCCCTGGAACTTCTTCCCCGCAAACGTGTCGATGCGGATGGTGACCGGATGTCCGGGGCGGATCTTCTCGATCTGGGTCTCCTTGTAGTTCGCCACCACCCACACGTCCGAAAGGTCGGCGATCGCGAGCAGCGGCTGGCCCTGGGAGACGACCTGCCCCACCTCCACCCCCTTTCGTGTCACGTACCCGTCGGCCGGGGCGAGAACTTCCGCGTATTGCCGGTAGAGCTTCGCCTCCTCGAGGGCGGATTCCCGCTGGCGAACGACGGCGCTCTGCTGCCCCACCCTCGCCTTGCGCTGCGCGAGGGAGGCCTGTCGCTGGGCCAGGAAGGCATTCTTCTGGGAGATGAGCGCTTCCTGGGTGGGGATGCCCGCCTCGGCGAGACGAAGTTCTTCCTTGGCGAGGTCGCTGCGGGCCCGGCTCACCGAAACCTCCGTCTGGGCTTTCTCGAACCGCTCTTTGCTGATCGACTCCTGCTCGTACAGGCTCTGCAGGCGGTCCGTGTCCCGTACGGCCTGGGCGAGTTGCGCCTCGGCGAGAGTCACCCTGGACCGGGCCGCCTCGACGGCGAGCCGCGCCTGGACGAGCCGGGCCTGTGACGCCGCGACGTCCTGGCGGGCCGCCTGGATGTCGGCCGCCGCCGCGTTGATATCGGCCCGGGCGGCGGACAGGTCTGCCGTCGCTGCCGAGACGGCGGAACCGGCGGCGGCCACCCGGACGGCATACGGCTCGGGGTCGATCCGGAGAAGCGGCTCTCCCTGTTTCACCGGCTGGTTGTCCTTAACGAGCACTTCGACGACCGTTCCCTGGATGCGGGCGGCGACCTGGTGGATCCGACCCTCCACGTAGGCGTCGTCCGTCGTGATGTGCGTCTGGCGGTACAACCAGTAGAATGCGCCGGAGCCGACGGTCACGAGGGCGGCGACCAGAAAGAGCGTCACCGCCTTTCTGCGCCGGGAGTTTTTCGGCCGGCCCGCGTCGATGCCGTTTTGTTCCTCACCCATTGATCTTTCCCTTGCCCCGGTTTTCCTTCATGACACGGTATATTACGCCAATCCCGGGCGGTCCAGGGTTTTCCGGGCGTTCCCGTAGTGGACGTTGACGATGACCCGCCTCACGTCGCCCTCACGGGCCGGCTTTCCAGGGGATCGGGAGCATCGCGGCGAGAAGCACGCCGAATGCCGGCAGAAGGTTGATCGTGTGTGCCGCGGCGGGGACCCCGTACCGGTCGGCCACCATCCCCAGGAGAGTTACCCCGATCCCCCCCGTTCCGATCGCGAATCCTGCGATGGTCCCGGAGGCGGTCGCCAACCGGCGGGGGAAAAGCTCCTGCGCCATCACGATCGTGACCGAGAAGGTCGATACGATCGCCGCCCCCACCGCAATGGCCAGCGCGAAAACGGCCCAACCCGAAGCCCTGAGAAAAAGAAAGATGAGCGGAACCTGGATGGCCTGCGAAAGAAAGAGCATCCTGCGATGGCCGATCCGGTCGGCGATCGGCCCCCCCGCCAGGGTTCCGACCGCTCCGGCGCCGAGGAAAAGGAAGAGAAGGCTTGCCACATACCCCGGATTGCTCGCGAGCTCCTCCCGGTAGAGAAACGGAAGGAACGCGGCGAGGCCAAGCTGCGTCCACGAGCGGAACACGACGATGAGGACGATCAGCGAGACGGCGTACAAGGGGTGCCTGACGCCGTTGTCTGCGGGGGCAATCGGCCGCGCCGCGACCGCCGCGATCCGCTCCCGGATGTGCGGCAGGGCCGGTACGAAGAGGGCCGCTGCGAACGCTGCGGGGATGAACAGGGCGGACGCCCCCCGGAGGCCGTACCGCGATACGAGGAAGATGGCGGTGGGCGCGCCGATGGCGAACCCGAGGTTCCCCCCTACGGAGAAAAAGGACATCCCCGTGGCGCGCTTCACCGAGGCGATGCAGGCGGTGGCCTTGAACCCTTCCGGGTGAAAAGCGGCCGTGCCGATTCCCAGAAACGTCACGATGGCGATGAGCTCTGGAAAGCTCGGGGAGTGCGGGAGCAGGGCGATGCCGATGCCGGAGATCAGGCATCCCAGCGAGAGCAGCACCGGGAAGGGCTTGCGGTCCGTTACGTAGCCGAACAGCGGCTGGATCACGGAGGAGGTCAGGTGTGCGGCAAGCAGGATCGTGCCGGTGGCGGCGTAGGACAGGGAGAACCGGTCCTTCAGGTACGGCAGGAGCGCGGGGAGAGCCCCCTGCACTATGTCGGTGCACATGTGGCCGAACGAGAGGAGGAAGAGAAGCAGGGGGCCGTTGTTCATCGGTAGGTCACGTCGGCGATCGTCTCTTTTCCCAGGAGGAGCATCACCAGCCGGTCCATTCCCAGGGCTGCCCCGGAACAGGGGGGAAGACCCGCACGAAGGGCATCGAGAAACTCCGGGTCGACCGGTAACCGCACCCCCGTTTGACGCTCGTGGCGCGCGGAAAGTTCCGTGATTCGCTCCTCCTGCTCCCGGGGGTCGGTCAGTTCCTCGTACCCGTTCACGAGCTCGATTCCGGCGACGTACCCCTCGAACCTCTCCGAGATGTCGGCTTTCCCTTCGCGCCTCCGGGCCATCCCTGCGAGAGCGGCGGGAAACCCCGTCAGGAATACGGCTCCTCTCCCGGCAAGCGCCGGCTCGATGACGTCCAGGATGGCCCGGAAGAAGAGGTCCTCCCACGTCTCGTCAGGCCCGGGCCGGATCCCCTTTCCGGAGAGGGCCGTCCGGAGCAACTCCGCGTCCCCGAACCGGCATTCGAGAAGTTCCGCGAACGCATCTGTAAGTTCCCAACGTTCCCACCTGCGGGGGAGAGGGAACCGCTGCCCTCCCCGTACGATCTCTTCCGTCCCGTGCGTTCGGCGGGCCAGGTCCCGGAGGAGGTCTTCGACGTCCTTCCTCACCGAGTCCGCCGGTTCCGCCACCCGGTACCACTCGAGCATCGTGAACTCCGGGTGGTGAAGGGGAGACCCCTCCCGGTCCCGGAATACCTTGCCCAGAAAGAAGATGTTTCCCGACCCCGCCGCGAGGAGTTTCTTCATCGACAGCTCCGGAGAGGTATGGAGGTACCGGTCGGAGGTCCGCCCCGCGGCATCGGAAACTCTCACGGGGAAGACGTTGGGGTCGATGTTCGGGTACGGCTGCGCGGTCGGCGGATCGACTTCGAGAAAACCGCGTTCGCGGAAGAAGGCCCGGGTCCATTCGAGGATGCGGGAACGGCTAAGGAGCGTCTCCCAGGAAATCCCGCCTTTTGCCAGTCTGCGCCACGTCATGGATCGGTTGCTGCCGCCTCTCCGCCTGCGTTTCCCGGAAGCGATGATTTCCCTATCCTATGCCATTTTCCCCCCGGGGGGCAAAAGTGCGCACGGTGGATATCCCCGGGGAACCCACTGTCACTCTACTTCTACGCTCAGGTAATCTGCCAGGCGCGGGCGGTTCACGATGATCCGCCGGCCCTCCCGGCGGATCATCCCCATCTCCTCGAATTTGTGAAGCTGGATTGTGACCGTCTCACGGGCTGTTCCGATCAGGTTCGACAGGTCTTCGTGGGTGAGGTG
>DAOUUI010000153.1 GCA_030668225.1 Deltaproteobacteria bacterium | reverse complement strand
TCTACAACCTGTCGCTGATGGCCATCCCTCTCTTCGGGCTTTTCTTCGCGAGTTTCGCCGTCGTGTGGGCCGTGGACCGGGGGAGGAGCGGTAAGGATCAGGGGGTGCAACCCTAAGGCGGTTCCCCATCCTGGTGGTTCATTTCACAAATAAGGCAACGTATCCGTGCGTTCCTCCCGGTGCCAGGTGCTCGCGGGAGGCTTCCTCTCCGCTACGCTCGCGACCTTCGCCCACTCGCTGCCGGTTCCGCTCGACGCAAGCCACACTCTTTTGACGGGACACTCCTCAACGGACCACTCGATATAGGAATGTCCCCCCGCTTCGTGGAACCCCCCGCTGCGCCCCTAGGCCCCGGGTGTCATGCACGAATACATTGCCGTATTATCGATGTGCCTAGAAAGCGCCCTTCTCCTTCGTGTAGGCAAGGCGCCCCCCGGCCAGGATGATCTCGATCTGGCGATCTGTGAGGGTGTGCTTTGCCTTGAACTCGAACCCCTTCGTCACGTTCCTCGCCTTGACCGCCGATCCCTTCGTGATCGCCTCCCGGATGTCCGGGATCTCGATCCGGTCCCCCTGGTCGATCCGGTCGTAGTCCGCCTCGTTGTCGAACAGGAGAGGAACGATCCCGAAGTTGATCAGGTTGGCCGAGTGGATCCGCTCGAACGACTTGGTGATGACCGCCCGGACACCCAGGTGGCTCGGACAGATCGCCGCGTGCTCCCGCGAGGAGCCCTGGCCGTAGGACATCCCGCCCACGACGACGTTGTGGACGCCCTTGGCCTTGTTCTCGAGCGCGCGACTGCTGAACGTGGGGTCGACCCCCTCGAAGACGAACTCGGCGTACTTGCCGATGTTGGAGCGGTACTTGAGCCTGGCCCCCGCGGGCATGATGTGGTCCGTGGTGATCTTGTCCCCGGTCTTCAGGGTCACCTCGCCCTGTATCGATTCCGGGAGAGGCACGTTTTCCGGCGGATTCCCGATGTTCGGTCCCCGGGACACCGTAACCGTTAACGGGTCCTCCGCGGGCGGCAGCACCATCGAGTCGTCCACCAGGAACTTCTTCGGGACCTTCACATCCGGATACTCGATCCCGAGCTCGTCGGCCACGTCCCGCGGGTCGGCCATCTCGCCCTTGAGGGCGCACGCGGCGGCCGTCTCGGCGGAGACGAGGTAGATCCCGGCGCTCCTGGTCCCGGAGCGGCCCTCGAAGTTCCGGTTGTTGGTCCGCACCGAAACTCCGCCCGAGGGGGGCGCCTGCCCGGCCCCGATGCAGAACCCGCACGCCGTCTCGAGGATCCTGGCCCCGGAGGTCACGAGGGTCGCGATGCTGCTCTCCTTTGCCGCCATCTGGAGGACCTGGCGCGATCCGGGCGCGACGCCGAAGGAGACGTTTTCCCGGATCAACCTGCCGTTCATGATCCTGGCAAGCGTCGTGATGTCCTTGTAGGAGGCGTTCGTGCACGACCCGACGAGGACCTGGTCGACCTTTTTACCCGCGATGTCCCTCACGCGGGTGACGTTGTCGGGACTGTGCGGCTGTGCGACCATCGGTTCAAGTCCGGAGAGGTCGATGTCGATCACCCGCTCGTACTTCGCGGTGGGGTCGGCCGCAAGTTTCACCCACTGGTTCTCCCGCCCCTGCGCCTTTAGAAACGCCTTCGTCACCCTGTCGGACGGGAAGAGCGAGGTGGTGACGCCAAGCTCGGCCCCCATGTTGGTGATCGTGGCGCGCTCCGGGACGGACAGGGTGGCCACCCCCTCCCCGCCGTACTCGATGATGCACCCCACGTTTCCCTTGGTGGTGAGGATCTCCAGGAGTTTGAGGATGACGTCCTTGGCCGCCACCCAGGGGCGAAGCTGTCCGGTGAGGTTCACCTTGACCACGCGGGGGTAGGTGAGAAAGAAGGGGCCGCCCGCCATCGCCACGGCGACGTCCAGGCCTCCGGCCCCGATCGCCATCATCCCGATCCCTCCGCCGGTCGGCGTGTGAGAGTCGGATCCGAGCAGCGTCTTGCCGGGGGCGCCGAACCGCTCCAGGTGGACCTGGTGGCAGATGCCGTTGCCGGCCCGGGAGTAGTAGACCCCGTGCTTCGCCGCGACCGTCTGGAGGTAGAGGTGGTCGTCGGCGTTTTCGAACCCTTCCTGCAGGGTGTTGTGGTCGACGTAGGAGACCGAGATCTCGGTCTTCACCCGGGGAACGCCCATCGCCTCGAACTGCAGGTACGCCATCGTCCCGGTGGCGTCCTGGGTGAGCGTCTGGTCGATCCGGATGGCGACCTCCTTGCCCGCCTTCCTCTCCCCCGATACGTAATGGTTCTTGATAATCTTTTCGACGATATTCCTGCCCACGATGCTCCTCCTTCCCCTGTCCGGGGCTGTATGTTGGATGGCCTTTCGCCGGATTGTCGACAGTATCCGAACGGATGAACGACTCATGATACGAAATGAGGGAAGCAATGGCAATCCATAGATGACGGGGGACCAAGAAAATCCCTGTCCTGCGCGGGATGAGAAGTGGGGGGGGGCGCTCTTGGCTTAGTGGTATTACCAACAGACTGGGGGAATTCACCCAATCGACCCCAATGCAAGGAGTTATATTATATTATAAGTATATATTTTTATTTAATAATTCTCTAGTAATTGCGTTGGTGTAATTATTGCGTATTGAAATATTGGTACCTTTGTATCGAATTTTTCGTACACTGAATACCGACATTCTGTATCCAGTATACGGAAAAGCAGAAACGCGAGGAAAAATGCCGCACGGCACGGAATATCCTTTTCCCGCCTTTAAGGAAGGTATGACCGTAATGCGCGGAACGAGGCTGTCCTTCCCGATCTTTCTTCTCCTGCTTCTTCTCGGTCCGTGGCATGCCCTTGCGGCGGATTTCCGGTTCCAGAGCTCCACGCAATACCTCTGGTACACGGACCCTTTCAAGAACGAAGACCAAAGCGACATCGTGCAGTATTTTAATATCGGCGCGTCGAAGATCGACAAGGCGGGCCGGTTCTCCGCCTACGGCTACGGCAGAATATCCCAACAGTTCGGCAGCGAGACAGACGTCCTCCTGGGAGACGATGAGGATACCCTCGGCCGTCTCTACTTCCTTTACGTGAACTATTCCCTCCCGGAGCAGCGCGGGGATATCCGGCTGGGACGACAATACGTCGCCGTGGGAGCCGGCGCGGGAACCATCGACGGCATCCGGGTCGACGTTCGGAACCTGGGGCCTGTCGTCATTTCGACGTTCGCCGGGTACGACGTGCGGTTCGCCGAGACGACGGACGACACCTCCTCGGGGAACTACCTGGTCGGCGCCTCCGCGGGAGCATCCTTCTTCCCGGGAAACAACCTCGAGGTCAGCTACCTGTGGAAAATCGACGACGGCGACATCATCCGGGAGATGCTGGGGGTGCACGCGGACCAGAGGATACTCGGCAAGGCGAAAGGGTACGTGGACTGGCGATACGACATCCTGCACGAGGCAAACAGCGAGTTCCTGACCGGAGCCACGCTCTTCCTCTTCCCCGGGCTCATCACGATCACCGGCGAATATTTCACCTCCTACCCGACCTTCGACGCCGACACGATCTACACCGCCTTCGCCGTCACGGAATACTGGGAGGCCCTGGGCCGGGTCGACTACATCGTCTCCGACCAGATCACGCTCTACGGGTCCTACACGCATTCCGACTACGAGGGGCCCACCGCCGACACCGGCACGATCGGCATCAAGGCAAGCCCCAAGCGGATCGCCAACCTTAAGTGGTACGCCTCGGTCGACCTCCGGAGCGGCTACCCGGGAGACCTGACCGGTTTCCGGATCTCCGCCAATTACACCTATAAGAAGACGTTACTGGCGGCAGGACTCACGCACGACGTGTTCCAGAGGGATTCGATGACCGATGACTTCACCGCGAAGAAATACTGGGC
>DAOUUI010000263.1 GCA_030668225.1 Deltaproteobacteria bacterium | reverse complement strand
ATGCGTCGAAGTCGTACTCCCAGAGCACCCACGGGATCGTGCGCGCGAAGGGGAACCAGGACGTACCGGGGTGCGACGACTGTCACGGCAAGCACGACATCCGCAAAGTGCAGGACCCGAAGGCGCGCACCTTCCGCCTCAACATCGTCGGTGTCTGCCTGCAGTGTCACGAGGACAAGGTGATCGAGGAGAAGTACGCCCTGCCCGACCAGAAGGTGATGGCCGCATACCGGGAAAGCGTCCACGGGATGGCCTCGAAGAAATCCGGCCTCTTAGGCTCCGCCGTCTGCCCGGACTGCCACGGGAACCACCTGATCCTCGCGGGAGACAAACCCCGGTCCGCGACCCACCGGCAGAACATCCCGACGCTTTGCGGCAATTGCCACTCCGGCATATTGGAGCAGTACGAGCGCTCCGTACACGGGAAGGGGATGCGCGGAGGAATCGCGGAGTCCCCCGTGTGCACTGACTGCCACGGGGAGCACACGATCACGAAGATCACCGACCCCACCTCGGCGGTGTATGTGAAAAACATCCCCCGGACCTGCTCGGCGTGCCACGACAAGGAGGCGATCTCCACCCGCTACGCCTTGCCGAAGAAGCGATTCTCCACCTACATGGACTCGTTCCACGGGATCGCCCTCGAATACGGGATGACCAAGGCGGCCAACTGCGCTTCCTGTCACGGGTTCCACGAGATCCTTCCGGCCGCGGACCCCGCCTCCACGGTCCACAAGCAGAACCTGCCCGGGACATGCGGGAAGTGCCACCCCAATGCGGGGGAGAACTTCGCCAAAGGGTCTATCCACGTGGAGGTGACCCCCCAGAAGGCGATGGGGGTGTTCGCCGTTCGCATCTTCTACACGATCTTCATCGGCGCGCTCGTCACCCTGTTCGTGCTGCACGTGGGCATGGATCTGCTGGGGAGGCGTCGCCGCGCCAGGGCGAAGGCGGAAGAGAAGAAGGAGTCGCTCCGATGAGCGAAGAATCCCGCAGTCCGGTAACCGAGGAACGCATGTCGTTTCTGTTCCGCGTGCAGCACATGCTGCTGATGGTTTCCCT
>DAOUUI010000038.1 GCA_030668225.1 Deltaproteobacteria bacterium | reverse complement strand
CGCACGGAGAACCCCTTCCCCCTAATCGCCATTCCGAGGAGGCAGGCAACATACGACTACCCTGCCCCCGTATCGGTCGCCGTGATCACGATCGCGCGGACCACTTTCAAGGGGACATTCCTGGGGGGACAGTCCTCATGGGGGGGACACTCCTGTTTTTGTCAAGTCTCATGTTGAGGAGTGTCCCCCCCCAGAACCCGAGGAGTGTCCCCCCCCAAGGAACGCGTCGATCCCCCAGGAAGCGGAGTGGACGAGGGCCTCGATCTCCTCTTCGGAAGAGGACAGGGGAGGCAAAAGGACAATGACGTCGCCCAGCGGACGGAGGATGACCCCGCGATCCCTCACCTTCCGGATCACCCGCTGGCCGACCTTCCTCTCCGGGGGAAACCGCTCGCGTGTCTCCTTGTCCGCCACGATCTCGATCCCCGCCATCAGTCCCTTCTGCCGGATGTCTCCCACGTTCCGGTGGCCGGACAGCTTCTTAAGCTCGAAGGCCATCGTCTCCGCCAGCCGGGACACCCGCGGGAGGACGTCCTCCCGCTCGAAGACCGAAAGGGTCGCAATCGCGGCCGCGCACCCGAGGGGATTGGCCGTGTAGGAATGGCCGTGGAAAAACGTCTTGAACTCCTCGTACGGCCCCAGAAACGCCCGATAGATCTCCTCGGTGGTAACCGTCGCGGCAAGCGGGAGGTACCCGCCCGTCATTCCCTTGGCAACCGCCATGATGTCCGGAGAGACCCCCTCCTGCTCGCAGGCGAACATCGTCCCCGTCCTGCCGAATCCCGTGGCCACTTCGTCGCAGACGAGAAGGACGCCGCACTCCCGTGTCACCGCCCGAAGCCTCGCAAGGTACCCTTCCGGCATCAGCAGCATCCCCGCCGCCCCCTGCACGAGCGGCTCCACGATCGTCGCGGCGAGGACCTCCTTCCGGGCCCGGACTTCTTCCTCCATACGGTCCGCGCAGAACAGACTGCAGGAGGGGCGGGACAGCCCGTAGGGGCACCGGTAGCAGTGGGGAACGGGAAGCCTCCGGACGGAGAACAGAAGCGGCCGGAAGATCTTGTGGAAGAGGTCGATCCCGCCGGCGGAGACCGATCCGATCGTGTCGCCGTGGTACGCCTCGGAGAGAGCGAGGAATTCCCGCCTTCCCTCCGCTCCCCCCTCCCGCTGGCGCCAGTACTGGAACGCCATCTTGATGGCGACCTCCATCGCGGTGGAGCCGTTGTCGGAATAGAAGACCCGGGAGAGGCCAGGGGGCGAAACGGCCAGGAGCTTCTCCGCGAGTTCGATCGCCGGTGGGTGGGAAAGCCCCAGGAAGGTGGAATGGGCCACCCTGTCGAGCTGGGAGCGGACGGCCTCGTCGATCTCCTTCCTGCCGTGCCCGAACAGGTTCACCCACAGCGACGAGACGCCATCGAAATATTTCCGCCCCTCCGTGTCGAAGAGGTAGTTCCCCTCCCCGCGCTCGATGATGAGCGGATCATCCTTCTCCCAATCCGCCATCTGGGTGAAGGGATGCCAGATCGCCTTCTTATCGCTTTTCCGCAATCGCTCCGTTCGTTCCAATCCCTCGCTCCCGAAGCGCCTCGTCGATCCTCGCAGCCGCCGTGCGCACCATTTCAGCGGTGTGCGTGGCCATGAGCGTCAGGCGCAGACGCCCCGTTCCCTCCGGCACCGTGGGGGGACGGATCCCGTGAACGAACACCCCCCGGTCGAACAGCGCCCGGGATACCGCCATCGTGTCCCCGTCGGTCCCCACCAGAATCGGCACGATGGCGGTGTCCGACCCGGCTTCCCTTCCCCGCGCTTCCATTTCATTCCGAAACAGCCGCCCGTTCTCCCACAAGGCTTTGAGGCGTCCTGGCTCCCGGGTAAGGATTCCAAGAGAGGCAAGCGTTGCTCCCGCGATCGCCGGGGGAAGACCGGTGTTGAAGATGAAGGGGCGGCATTTGTTGATGAAGTACTCGACCATGCGCCGCGTGGAGCACAGGTACGCGCCGTACGTGCCCAGCGCCTTGGAGAATGTCCCCATCAGGATCTCGACCCGGCCGGAGAGGCCGAAGTGATCCGCAGAGCCGCGGCCCCGTGGCGGAAGCACGCCCACGGCGTGGGCGTCATCGACGACCAGAATCGCCCCGTACCGGTCCTTGACCGTAACGAGGTCGGGGAGAGGCGCGATGTCCCCGTCCATGCTGAAGACGCCGTCCGTCACCACGATCTTCCGCCGGGAGGAGGAGGCCCTGAGCAGATCCTCCAGGTGGGTGACGTCCGTGTGGCGGTACACCTCCACGCGGGCGCGGGACAGCCGGCAGCCGTCGACGATGGAGGCATGGTTCCATTCGTCCGAGAAGATCGTCGTGTCGGGACTCCCCAGGGTGGACAGGATCCCCAGGTTGGCCATGTACCCCGCGCTGAACGTGAGACATCCTTCCGACCCCTTGAAGCGCGCCATCGCCTCCTCGAGCTCCGCGTGGACGTCCATGTGCCCGCTGATGAGCCGGGAGGCGCCCGAGCCGACCCCGTATCGTCCTGCGTAGTCTGCAAGCGCCGCGACCACTTCCGGGTGGTTGGCCAGCCCCAGATAGTTGTTGGAGGAGAAGTTCAGCACCTCCTTCCCCTCGATCGTGATCCGGGCATCCTGCGGAGTGGACAGACGACGCAGGAACCGGTACCGCCCCTTCTCCTTCAGGGCAACGATCTCCTCGTCGAGAAAGGGAAGTTCCATCAGACGGGGAGGATGGTAAGACCCAGGTCCCGGATCATCCGGACATCATCTTCCGCCGGGCGCCCGGTCGTGGTCAGGTAGTTTCCCGCCATCGTCCCGGAGGCCCCCGCGGCGAACATGAAGCTCTGCATGTCCCGCAGGTTCACCTCGCGCCCTCCGCAGACGATGATCTCCCGCCCGGGATGGCAAAGCCGCATCATCGCGATGATCTTGATACAGACAAAGGGGGTGAGCTCGTTCCTCCCCTCCACCGGGGTCCCCGGAACCGGGTTGAGGAAGTTCATCGGGATCGAGTCCACGCAAAGCTCACGTAGCGTCATGGCCAGTTCGACGCGGTCCGCGTCCGTCTCGCCGATGCCGAAGATTCCCCCGCAGCAGACCCACGCCCCTGCCTCCTTCGCCGCCCGGACCGCGCGGACGTCCTCCTCGTAGTCGTGGGTCGTGCACATCGAGGGGAAGAAACGCCGGGACGTCTCGAGATTGTGGTGCACCGACCGGAGTCCCCGCGAAAGAAGGTAGGCCACCTCCCCGGCGGACAGGGTCCCGAGGCTCACGCACGTCTCGATCCCCACCTCGGACCGGATCCGCTCAACGGCGTTCCCCACTGTCTCAAGCTCCGCGCGGCTGCGCATCGCGAACCCGGACGACACGATCGAGAACTCCCTTGCCCCGCGCGATTTCGCGTCCCGGGCGGCCCGGACCATCTCCTCCTCTTCGATCAGCGGATATTTCCGGACGTCGGCCGTCGATCTGCGGGACTGGGAGCAGAAGGAGCAGTCCTCCGAGCACAGCCCCGACTTCGCGTTCACGATGGAGCAGAGCCTTACCCCGTCTCCCTTGAAACTGCGGCGGACGCCTTCCGTGACGTCGAGGAGGCGCCAGAGGTCCCTTTGCGGCAGCGACAGGACCGTAAGTGCGTCTGCTTCGCCGATCCCCTCTCCGCCCATGGCGTCTGCCCGGATCCGATTCCAGAAGTCTTCCAGGGAAGCCCCTCCCCTTTGTCGGCTCTTAACTGTGACGATCCCCTAATTTTTACGGAACCTGGCGCACCTGTCAACCCAGACACCCGATCATGGGTTTACAGAAGCAGGAACGTGCCGAAATAATTACCCGGTCCGCAAACAGGGGGATTTTCCATTAAAATGATTGGGGTGCGCATATCTATTTCGCACCGGAAAGGGGTGGATATGGGGAAAGCGGTCCGGCTGGTGGTGTTCGACCTGGACGGAACTCTCGTCGATTCCAAGGTCGACCTGGCGAATTCGGTCAATTACGCCTTGGGCGCATTCGGGTTCTCCTCCCTGCCGAACGATACGATCTATTCCTACGTCGGCAGAGGAGCTTCCATGCTCCTCCAGCAGTCCCTGGGGGCCGACGGGAGAGCGATTCTTCCCCGCGTCCTGGAAACGTTTCTCGCCCATTACCGGGAGCACCTGCTGGACACGACCGTCCTCTACCCCGGGGTCCGGGAAAGCCTGGAAGCGCACAACGGCAAATTCGAGATGGCCATCCTGACCAACAAGCCGGTCGACATGACCCAAACCATCCTCACCGGCCTGTCTCTCTCCAGGCACTTCGTCGACGTTCGCGGGGGAGACAGTTTCGGGAACAAGAAGCCGCACCCGGAAGGGCTGCTCCAAATCCTGAAGGATCGGGGGGCCTCTCCCGCGGAGTCCCTCATGGTCGGGGATTCCGTGAACGACATTCTCGCCGGACAGGGGGCAGGAGTCGCCACGTGCGGCGTCACCTATGGGCTCAGCACGGAGGGGTTCTCCGAGCACCCCCCCGACTTCACCATCGACCGGTTCCCGGAACTGTTCCAGCGGATTCGACCGGTCGGGTAGAGGGGAAACATAACGGTCGTGCGTTCACCCGGATCGTTTCCCATCCAGGCGATTCTCCTGTTCACCGGGGTTGTGCTCGCACTGCGCCTGGCCACCCACTATCCTTCCCGGTTCCCGCTGCTTCAGCCCGACCTTCTGGGGGCTGCCCTGTTCCTGTACGTTCCTTTCCTGCACTACCGGAAAGGGCGTGTGGCGTCCTGGACCCGGCTTGCGGACGCGAAAAGGAGCGCGGTCCTCCTCCTGGCCCTTGGCACGGTGGGGGCCATTGCGTTCCTCCTCGTTTCCCTCTCTCCGTTCTCGCCCTTCCCTGCCTCCCACGGTTCGGGGAGTCCGTCGCTCGGCGCATTCGTCATGCGCCAGGCGTTCCTCGTCGCCCTTCCGGAAGAGGTCTTCTTCCGGGGGTACCTGTACGACGCCCTCGAGGAGAAGGGTTGGGAGCCGATTATCGCCTCTTCTCTCCTCTTTGCGGCAGGGCACCTCGTCATCCATGCGTCGGCGTACCGGGCGCTCACCTTCTTCCCAGCCCTCCTTTTCGGATGGGGCCGGAAGAGATCGGGCAACATCTACGTCCCCGTGCTCCTGCACCTCCTGTTCAATCTGTTTCCCTATCTCCCGGGGGCAATGGGATGAGCGGCGCGGCGCCGAAACGCCGGGATTGATCATCGCCCTGTTGATCACGCTCGACATTGTGATGGGGCTGTCCGGGCTAATATGCTTTCTGATACTATTCTCGCAGACCAGCGGGGAGGGAAAACAGTGAAGGTGCGGACCGTCGACCAGCTCGATCTCTCCGGGAAGCGCGCGCTCATCCGCGTCGATTTCAACGTTCCCCTGGACAAAGCGGGCAACATCACGGATGACACGCGGATCAAGGCGGTCCTCCCCACGATACGGTTGTCCCTGGAGATGGGGGCGAAGACGATCCTTCTGTCCCACATGGGACGCCCCAAGGGGAAGGTGGTCCAGGGATTAAGCCTCTCTCCCGTGGCGAAGCGTCTCTCCTCCCTCCTCGGGAAGGATGTCTCGTTCGTCCCCGACTGCGTCGGGGAGACGGTGGAGAAGGCCGTGGCCTCGATGCAGCCGGGCGACGTCCTCCTTCTGGAGAACGTGCGGTTCCACCCCGGCGAGGAGAAAAACGACGAGACCTTCGGGAAACAGCTTGCGGCCCTGTGCGACGTGTACGTGAACGACGCGTTCGCGACGGCCCACCGGGGGCACTCGTCGAACGTCGCTGTCACCCGGTTCGTCGGGGAGAAGGGGGCGGGGCTTCTGATGAAGAACGAGATCGCCTATTTCGAGAAGGCCCTCGTCTCCCCCGCCCGCCCGCTGGTTGCGGTGTTCGGGGGAGCCAAGATCTCCGGGAAGATCGACGCGATCAACAACGTCCTGGGGAAAGTCGACAAGATCCTCATCGGTGGTGCGATGGCCAACACCTTCTTCGCTGCACAGGGCTACGAGCTGGGCAATTCCCTCTACGAGGCCGAAATGGTGGAAACCGCGGAGAAGGTGCTCGCAAATGCCGCCGGCCACAGGGTCAAGTTCTATCTGCCCGTGGACGTCGTGGTTGCCGACCGTCTCGAATCACCTACCGCCTCGAAGATCGTCCCCGCCCAGGAGATCCCCCCCGGGTGGACGGCGGGGGATGTCGGACCGGCCACATCGCTCCTTTTCAAGGCGGCGCTGCAGGACGCGATGACCATTGTCTGGAACGGGCCGCTCGGGGCGTTCGAGATCGGGACGTTCGCCAACGGCACCTATTCGATCATGCGGGCCTTAGCGGAGAGCAAGGCGATCACCATCGTCGGCGGGGGCGACACCGACACGGCGCTGCACAAGGCGGGTCTGTTTTCCCGGATGTCCTACGTGTCGACCGGCGGTGGTGCGTTCCTCGAACTTCTGGAGGGGAAACGGCTTCCCGGCATCGTGGCACTCGAGGAGGGGTAGGACGGTCAGCCCCAGTATCCCTGCTTTTTGTGCTCCTCGATCTCCTCCTCGACCATGCGGATGTGCCGTTGCTCCTCCTCGAGGAGTTTCCGGTACATTTCCCGTCCCCTCTCGTCGTTGGCCTCGTCGAGGAACCTCGTGTACAGGGCGATCCCGCTCCTCTCGTGCTTGAGGGCCTCGATCAGGTTGGTGTTGAACCGCATCAACTCGGACACGCCTACGTAATCCACACCGTACTGGCCCTTCCCCTCCCCGGGATCCTTCTGCTCGCCCCCCAGGAGCTTTTTCCAGAACGATCTCATCGCACACCCCTTATGGCGTCCTTCCCCCGTCCGCATTCCGATCGAACCGGCAGCGGGGGTCGGCCGAATCGCTCCCCCCATGTGCACCCGGGGGGGCTGCTTCCGGCGCAAGACGTAATTTCTCTCGCCTTTTTTCATTGTATAATCGGGCTGGGCATCCCATCAAAATCTTTTCCTGCGCCGCCCCCGAAAGGAACGCAAGGATGACCCGAGGCTCTCCCGAATCCCGTATCCAGGAACTCCGGCGCCTGATCCGGTACCACAACGACCGGTACTACCGTGAAGACGCCCCCGAGATCCCCGATGCCGAGTACGATGCCATGTTTCGCGAACTTGCGCGCATGGAGGAGGTTCACCCCGAGTTCTTCGACCCGGAGTCGCCCACGCAGCGGGTGGGGGCTGCCCCCGTCGATGCGTTCGGGACGGTCGTCCGGGAAATGCCCATGCTGTCGCTTCAGAACGCCTTCGGCGAGGACGAGCTGAGAGAGTTCGACGCCCGGATCCGCCGGCACCTGGAGAACCGGGGGTACCCCGGGGGGGGGCGCGTCGACCCTTTCGGGTACACCGCCGAGGTGAAGATCGACGGGCTGGCAGTGGAACTGACCTACGAAGGCGGCCGCCTTATCCGGGGAGCCACGAGGGGGGACGGAGTCCGGGGGGAGGATGTGACCGCAAACCT
The DNA here is from genome assembly GCA_030668225.1 of Deltaproteobacteria bacterium. Lineage (GTDB taxonomy): Bacteria > Desulfobacterota > Deferrimicrobia > Deferrimicrobiales > Deferrimicrobiaceae > CSP1-8. The sequence continues at coordinate 7,710 of DAOUUI010000038.1, read as the reverse complement.
GAAGACGATTTCGGATATTCCGCTCACCATCCCGCGGAGTTCCTCCGCCGGGCCCGTTCCCGACGTCCTGGACGTGCGCGGCGAGATCTTCATGGAAAAGAACGATTTCACCGGCCTGAACCGCGGCAGGGAACGCCTGGGGGAAGCAGCCTTCGCGAACCCGAGGAACGCCGCGGCAGGGTCGGTCCGGCAGCTCGACCCGCGCGTGACCGCGAGCCGGCGCCTCAGGCTCTGGGTCTACGGGATCGGGCGGATCGTTCCCGGAACATCCGTTCACCCGCCCTTCGAGCCCCTTCTCTTCGCCACCCACATGGAGGAGCTCGACCGACTCGCTGCCTGGGGTTTCGCGGTCATCCGGGACTGGACAAGGGGGTACCTCCCCGACGAGAAGCGCCATAATCCCGCGGATCGCCACTACCTTGACGATCCGCTCGACATCGAGGGGGTGATCGCGTTTTACCGGGAGGTGGAAGCGAAAAAGGATTCCCTGCCCTACGAGATCGACGGCATCGTGGCCAAGGTCAACGAGCTGGGCGTCCAGCGGGAGCTGGGGAAAGTCGCCCGCTCTCCCCGATGGGCCATTGCGGCGAAGTTCTCCCCGGACCGGGCGGAGACGACGGTGGAGGAGATCGTCGTGAGCGTCGGCCGCACGGGAACCTTGACCCCCGTGGCGATCCTGTCCTCCGTGACCGTCCGGGGAGTGAAGGTCCGGAGGGCCACGCTGCACAATCAGGACAACGTCGACGCCAAGGACATCCGCGTGGGGGACCGGGTCGTGGTCCAGCGGGCGGGGGACGTTATTCCCGAGGTGGTGGAATCCCTCTCCGCGAAACGCGAGGAGCGGGGCCGGGGAACGCCGTTCCGAATGCCCGACCGGTGCCCGATCTGCGGCTCTCCCGTCACCCGCGTGGCGGGCGAGGCGGCGCACCGCTGCACGGGGAAGAACTGCGTGGCACGACGCAAGGAGTCGCTACGCCACTTCGTCTCGAAGAACGCCATGGACATCGAGGGGCTCGGGCCCAAGGTTCTCTCCACGCTGGTGGACGAGGGTCTGGTCGCCGAGCCGGCGGACCTGTACCGGCTGAACCGGGATATGCTGGCAGGGCTTGCGCGCCTGGGAGACAAGTCCGCGGACAACCTCGTTCAGGCGGTCGAGCGAAGCCGCACCCCCACGCTGGGCCGCTTCCTGTTCGCTCTGGGGATCCCCCACGTGGGAGAGCACCTGTCCGGGGTGCTCGCCCGGAGATTCGGGACGATCGATGCGATTCGGACGGCGGCCCCGGAGGAGCTCTCCGCCATCCACGAGGTGGGACCCGAGGTGGCGCGGAGCATCCGGGAATATTTCGACTCGGTAGAAGGCAATCTGGTCGTGGACCATCTCCTGGAGGGGAAAACGGTGGAAATCCGGCCGGAGCCGGCGACCGAAGGGATCTTCGCCGGCAAGACATTCCTCTTCACGGGAAGCCTCGGGCTCCCGAGGGCGAAGGCGAAGGAGATCGTGCGCAAGGGCGGGGGAACTGTCGCGACGGCGATCAGCCGGAGAGTGGACTACCTCGTGGCGGGAGAGAACCCCGGCTCCAAGCTCGCGAAGGCGAAGGAGATGGGGATCCGCGTGATCAGCGAGGAGGAATTTATCGAGGGAGAATTCGGAGGAGATGGGTGAAGGATTCCCGGGAAGCCCACGTGGTGGTGACAGGACGCGTCCAGGGAGTGTTCTTCCGCGCGTCAACGCGCGACGTGGCGATCCGGCACTTCGTTCGCGGATTCGTTCGCAACCTCCCGGGGCGACAGGTCGAGGCGGTCCTCCAGGGGGATCGGACGGCGGTGGAGAATGTCATCTCCTTCCTTCGCGAGGGGCCGCCGGGTGCTGTCGTCACGGACATCGCCGTGGAATGGCGCGACTCCACCGCATCGCATGAGGGGTTCCATGTCCGTTACTGAAGTTCACCCGGCCGTCCACTGGCTGCCCGAAAACGGCGCCGTGCGATGCGAACTGTGTCCCCACCGCTGCCTCATCCCCGAGGGGAAAAGGGGAATCTGCCGGGTGCGCGAAAACCGGGGGGGGAGGCTTTTCGCCCTCACCTACGGAAAGGTGTCCGCCGTCCAGTTCGACCCGGTGGAGAAGAAGCCGCTCTACCACTTCCACCCGGGCAAGCCGATCCTGTCGATCGGGTCGGTCGGGTGCAACTTTCAGTGCGGGTTCTGCCAGAACCATCCCCTCGTGGAATGCGCTGTCCCCCTGACTCCCGTCTCCGTTCCCGATCTCGTCCGGGCCGCCCGGAGGGAGGGGGCCGTCGGGATCTCCTACACCTACAACGAGCCGCTGATCTGGTTCGAATTCGTCGTCGACTGTGCCCGGGAGTTCCGGAAGGCCGGGATGGCCAACGTTCTCGTCACCAACGGATTCATCTCCCCGGAGCCGCTCGCCGAACTCCTCCCCCTGGTGGATGCGATGAACATCGACCTGAAGTCGATGGACCCGGAGTTCTACCGAAAAATCTGCGGGGGAAAGCTCTCTCCAGTGCTCGACACCATCCGGGAGAGCGCGAAGACCACGCACGTGGAGGTCACCACCCTCCTCGTCACCGGGGAGAATGACTCGGATGCGTCGATCCGCGCCGTCGTGGACTTCGTCGCGGGGGTCGACCCGGAGATTCCTCTCCACCTTTCCCGGTACATGCCCATGCATCGCTTCACCGCACCCCCTACACCTCCTGACCGGATCGCCGCGGCTTTCCGGATCGCCCGGGAAAGGCTGCCATACGTCTACGTGGGCAACTATCCACTGGAGGGGGCCGGGGACACGGTTTGCCCGGCATGCAGAGTGACCGTCGTCAGGAGGCACGGGTACCGCACCGATCCTTCCGGGCTTGCCGGGAGCCGTTGCGCTTCCTGCTCTACGCTCCTCCGATTCGTGGTATAAAATACACGATGAATACCGTCCCCGCACCGCGCTGGAGAGGAGCCCGGGTGGTCGCAACCACCCTGCTTATCCTGTTCCTCTCCCTCATGACGGCGCCATCGCTTATGGCCTACGCGAATAACGTCACTGGTGGGGCGAAGGCATACGAGGAGCGGTCCGCCGCCGAGAAAAACACGCGTTCCCGATTCCGTCGCCTGGAGTGGGCGTCCCTGGTGCTCATCCTCGCCGCGGGAGGGGGCGCAATCTACTGGGTGGTCAGGAGGAAATAGACATTGAGGGTCCCATCGCACCGGAGAATCCTGATCGTAGATGACGAACTCCAGATCCTCACCTTCCTCGACGACCTCTTCCGTTCGGCAGGGTGGGAGGTGCAGACCGCCGATTCCGGGTCCTCCGGAATCGACAGGCTCGAACAGAGCCGTTTCGACATCGTGCTCACCGACCTGAAGATGCCCGGCTCCAACGGGATCGAGGTGCTCCGCACGGCCAAGAAACTCCAGTCGGACGCCGAGGTCATCATGATGACGGGATACGGAACCGTGGACACCGCCATCGAGGCGATGCGGGCGGGCGCCTTCCACTACATTGCGAAGCCCTTCAAGGCGGATGAGGTCCTCCACCTCGTAGACAAGGCGTACATCCAACGACAACTGATGCGGGAAAATCTCTACCTCAAGGCGGAATCCCGCAGCGGGCACCTGGTGCACTCCGTCGTGGGCACGAGCGCGCCCATCCAGGAAGTTATCGCCGCGGTGCAGCGGCTCTCCGACACGGAAACCCCCGTGTTTCTGGCCGGAGAACGTGGCACGGGGCGATCCTTCTTCGCGCGGATCCTGCACTTCCACAGCTCGCGGTCCTCGGGACTGTTCGTCCCTGTGCACTGCGCGGGGGTGAGCGAAGAGATCCTGGAAGGCGATCTGTTCGGGTACGCGCCGGGAACGTACGAGGGGGCGGTGCTCCCCCGTCCGGGCAAGCTTGCGATGGCGAACCACGGGACCGTGTTCTTCTCCGAAATCGGGGAGGCGGGCCCCCGGGTGCTGGAGCGAATCGCCACCTTCCTCTCCGAAAGGACGATCACGCCCATCGGCGCCACCGAGGAGGTCGAACTCGACATCCGGGTGATCGCTTCCTCTTCGACGGACCTCGAAACCCTCGCAGCAAAGGGAAAAATACCGGCGGATCTCCGCGACCTCCTTTCCCCGTGGACGATAAGCATTCCCGCGCTCCGGGAGCGGACGGAGGACATTCCCCTGCTCCTCCATCACTTTCTCTTCGAGGACAACCGGACCCGGAAAAAGCCGCTCCGGGGCTTCAGCCAGACGGCCATCGGCGCCCTCACGGCTTATTCCTGGCCCGGGAACGTGCGGGAGCTCCTGGAACTCGTGAAGTCGATCTCCGAGCGGAAGAAACAGGGAACGGTGGTAGACGCCGCGGACCTCCCCACCGATATCCTTTACGGCAGGAAGGCAAGGCAGGCGACAAGCAGAAAACCGGCCGACACTGCGGATCCCGGCATCCGCGACGCGGTACAGGACCTCGAAAAGCCGATGGTTCTCCAGGCCCTGGCACTTGCCGGCGGGGACAGGGAGCGGGCCGCGGAACTTCTCCACATCGAGGTTTCCACCCTGGAGGACCTCATGCGCCGCAACAACATCGAATCGTGACCGGGAGACGGTCCTCCCCGGACCGCCTCCCGGGGCAATCGCTCCCGTGGAGGCTTCCTTTTTCCGCAAGCACGGAGACCTCGAAAAGATTGAGTACGGGAAGATCGTCCTCCGGCCCGATTGACGCCCGCGGGGACCGCTGATACCCTACCGATTAGCAAACATCCCGACAGGAGGTCCAGCGATGATCACGTTCGAGTACCGGTTCGACGTTCTCCCCGGGAAGGCGAAGGAGTACGAGAAATATGTGGCGCGAGCGGGAAAGGACATCTGGCTCAAGTTCCCGGGCGTCCGATCGGTCAGGATCTACAAGAGCATGCTGGGTGGGTCCTCGCCGCAGCGCGTCGTTCAGGTGGAACTCGACAACCTCGCGTCCCTGGAAAAGATCTTCTCAAGTCCCGCCTTCAAGAAGGCGAAGGAGGTATTCCACGGGCTGGTGACGAACGTTTCCGACTCTCTGCTGGTGGAGGTAAGCGCGAAGAAGAAGTAGGCGGTTCGCGCAACGCGTGATCGTTTCCTGCGGGCGGCTCACGGGCCGCCCGTTCCTATTTCTGCCGCTGCCTGAGGATCTCCGCGTATACTTCCTTGCGGGACAGCCCCGTCCTCTCGGCGATCTCCCGTGAAAGGTCCCTGGACGAACCGGAGGCATCCTCGAGAGCCGCCTTGACGATTTCCTCCATGGACAACTCGACCGTTTTCTCCCCTCCCCCGATTACGATGGTGATCTCGCCCCGGACCGACTCGCGCCGGCTTATCTCCGCGTCAAGCTCCGGGAGCGTGCCTCGCAGAATCTCCTCGTGAATCTTGGTGAGCTCCCGGACGACGCAGGCCCGCCGGTCGCCGAAGATCTCCGCGGCCTCCCGGAGAAAGGACGTAACGCGCTGCGGGGACTCGTAGAAGATCATCGTTCTCTTCTCGGTGGCGAGGTTCTGCATCGCCTTCCGGCGCTTCTCCCTGCGGGCCGGCAGGAACCCCTCGAACGTGAAGTGGTCGGTCGGCAGTCCGGAAACCACCAGCGCGGCGATGAGCGCAGAAGGGCCCGGGACGACCTCGATGGGGACCCCGCCGCCGATCGCCTCCCTCACCAGTTCGTATCCGGGGTCCGAGATGGCGGGCGTTCCCGCGTCGGACACGAGCGCCACGTTTTCCCCGTCGCGCAGCCTGCGCAGGATGCTCCCCCCGGCGCGGACCTTGTTGTACTCGTGGAAGATGAACAGGGGCGTCCGGACCTCGTATCGGTTGAGGATCTTGACGGTGCGCCGCGTGTCCTCGCAGGCGATGACCGACACCTCCCGGAGAACGCGAATCGCCCGCAGCGTGATGTCCTCGAGATTCCCCAGCGGGGTGGCCACGATGTACAACGTCCCCGTGCTCATCGTCATTTTCTCCAAAGGCGGCTGCGAGGATCCCTTACAGCTTCCTTTTGTCGATCACGCGCTCCGCTTTCCCCTCGGAGCGGGCGATCGTCTTCTTCTCGACCAGCCTTACCTCGACGCTGATCCCGAGCTCCTGGGCAAGGCGCTTCCGGATACGCTCTATCATATCTCCCGGACTCCCGTGTAGGAGGCGGTGAAAATCGGGTCAGCGGCGACGTTTACCCCCACATGTTTCATCACCGCGAGAGCCCTCGCCCCCGCCATCGACGCCCCGAGGGCGACCTCGACCGCTACTTTTTCATTGGGGGCCCACTCCGCGTACACCCCTTCGTACCGCGCGAAATTCTCGAGAATTTCCGTGCTCGGGGTTTTCGGGATACGCGGAGGCGACTGTTACGCCCGCCTCGAACGCCCCTCGCGCGATCGCCTCGTTTCCGGACAGCAGCTCGATCTTTTCCCTTGCCGGGACGGACACCGATTTCCCTTTCTATCCTGCCTGGATATAAGTGCCATAAGTTATCATATAGCCTCATTCCTTTCAATTGCGGCGAGCGGGACTTTGTTATACTTGACCGAAACCAACCCAGGGGGGATGGAAGATGAAGATCGGCGTGCTGACAGGTGGAGGGGATTGCCCGGGCCTCAATGCCGTCATCCGGGCGGTGGTTCGGCAGGCGGACAACCGCAATTCCCGCGTAGTGGGCGTCCGGAACGGGTGGAAAGGGCTCGTCGACATCTCCTACACCGATCTCGACATCAAGATGGTCTCGGGAATCCTGCACATCGGCGGCACCATCATCGGCACCTCCCGCACCAACCCCTTCAAGGACCCCGACGGCCCGGACAAGGTTCTGAATAACTTCCGCCTGCTGGGACTCGACGCGCTCATCGCCATCGGGGGCGAGGATACACTGGGCGCTGCAAGCAAGCTCTACGAGCGCGGCCTGCCGGTCGTGGGCGTGCCCAAGACGATCGATAACGACCTGTGGGGGACCGACTTCACGTTCGGGTTCGACACGGCGGTCTCCATCGCGACCGACGCCATCGACCGTATCCACACGACGGCGGAGTCCCACAACCGGGTCATGGTCGTGGAGGTGATGGGTCGGAATGCGGGATGGATCGCCACTTTTTCGGGGATCGCAGGCGGGGCGCACGTGATCCTCATCCCCGAAAAGCCGATCGACCTCGACGAGGTATGCGACCTGATCCTGCGCCGGCACAGCCGCGGGAAATCTTTCAGCATCGTCGTCGTCGCGGAAGGGGCGAAGTTCGCCGAGAAGCCCGGCGAGGACGGGGAGCTCATCGTCCAGGAAACGAAGACCGACGAGTTCGGGCACGTCCGCCTGGGCGGAATCTCGCAGGCCCTTTCCAAGGAGATCGAGAAGCGGACGAAGTTCGAGACGCGCTTCGTGGTCCTGGGTCACATTCAGCGCGGCGGCTCCCCCACCGCACACGACCGGGTGCTGGCCACCCGGTACGGGGTATTCGCCACCGAGATGGCCCACCGCGGCGAGTTCGGGAAGATGGCCGCCCTCCACGGGAAGGAGATCGTCGCCATCCCCCTTGCGGAAGCAACCTCGCGTTCCAAAACGGTCGACATGGAAATCTTCAGCACAGCAGAGGGCTTCTTCGGATAGCTACAGGATCTGGCTGCGAGCGCCTGGCCCGGAGCGTCATAACCGGCTACCGCAGCCTCCCCCATCCGCAGCGGTATACCGCTGCTCCGGGGGACTTCGTCGGAGGG
>DAOUUI010000207.1 GCA_030668225.1 Deltaproteobacteria bacterium | reverse complement strand
TGTATGCATGTTGATGCCCGGAGAGCATGAAAGGATGCGAAACGACGGTACCCTCCACTCCCGGGTTCCGCTCGCCGCAATCCACCGGGGACATTCCTGATGTGCGGGGACACTCCTCTCCCGCATTCCGGAGATGAATCAGGAATGTCCCCGAGAGGAGTGTCCCCGCACAGGCTATCGCACGTTGATCGTCCTGTATTTCGCGATCCGGACCAGTCCCGGTTTCGCCCCCTTGAACTTGGAGACGTGCCGCGCCTCCGCCAGGAACACCGAGACGTTTGGCGATCCCCTAGCCTTGCTGTGGAGAACCGCGAGCCGCGCGGCCTCCTCCACCACCTCGTCCGGCACCTCTCTGCTCGGCGGGACCTTGATCAGGACATGGCTGCCCGGGATCCCCTGGGTGTGCAGCCACAGATCGTGGGCCGCCGCCAGTTCCTTCACGATCCGGTCGTTCCCCACGTTGTTCTTGCCGATGAAGAGAGTGTGTCCGCGAAAGGTGCGCTCCTCCACCTGGGGCGGCGCGGCCTTCCCGACGGCTTTCTCCGGCTTCCGCTTCCTCTGCTTCGGGGGGGGGAACGAGGCGGACAGCTCCTGCCGGACGGCCAGGAGTTCCTCCCGGGTCGAGGCCGCGGCAAGCTGCGTCTCTACCGACTCGAGGTAGTAAACGGACTCGGCCACCTCGCGCTTCCGCTTCCGCACGATCTCGGTCGCCCTCTTGGCCTTCTTGTGCAGGCGGAAGTACCGGGTCATGTTCTCCACGGGCGTCTTCGCCGGGTCGAGGGGGATCCCGTGGAACTCGGTCATCCCCTTGCGCAGCGAGGCCAGGTTCAACTTCAGCGTCTCGCCGAATTCCCCCCCCTTCCGTCCTTCCGTAGCCCGTTCCTCGTCGCCGCCCACGTTTTCGAGCTTTTGGCGTTCCTTCCGGAGAAGCGCGGTGAGGCGGGACCGGATCCGTTGGCGGAGGACGGTGTCCTCCATGTTCTGCGCGATCTCCCCGTAGTGGAGGTCCGCGGCCTCGTTGGCCGACGAGGCGGGGGAGAATTCCACGAACCCGGCATGCGGGCAGGGAAACGGGAGAATCCGTTTCTTTCCCGTGGGGAGGATGCCGATGCCCGGGGAAAAATCGTCATCCTCGTACCGGCGCACCAGATCCCGAACCGCCGCGATCAGGTCGGCGGCGCTTTCCTTCCCTCGTCCGGCCGCTTCATGGGCCAGTTCCTGTCCCAGGCCGGAAACTTCTCTCTGGAGGACGCGCGAGAGCCCCTCCCACCCCATCGACCAGATCCGCTCCGCGTCTTTTTGCGTAAGCTCGGGGAGGAAGATCCGCTCCGGCTTGGGGAGCGGCTGGTACGGGCTCCCCGGGGCGACCTCCCGGACCCGGGTCTCCTCGGGGGAGACCGTCCGGAGCGGTTCGAGGATCTGGCTGTCCGCCCCCACATAGATCAAATTGGCGTGCCGCCCGTACAGCTCGGCGAAAAGGGTCGTCCTGTCGTGCTCCGCATCGGGACGGCTCGATTGGAACTCCATCCGGATCAGCCGGTCGAAGGGGGTAATGGAGATCCCGGCAAGCCGCATCCCGGACAGGTGACGCCGCAGATACTGGCAGAACCTCGGGGGGGAAGACGGGTTGGGGACGCGCCGCGTGGTGAGGTGGATGCGGCAGAGTTCGGCGTGGGCGGAAACGAGCAGGCGGACTTCCTCCCGCCCCGTCCATAGCGTCAGGACGATCTCCCGGTCCTGTGGCTGGTGCACCTTGGAAACGAGCGCTCCCCGAAGCCGACCGGAAAGCTCCGCCACGATCCGTTTCAGGAGGAACGCATCCATCGTGATGGTATTGTACTCTCATCCCGAAAGGGATGACGTTCCCCGTTGGGGCCTTCGCCCCGCGGCCCCGGAAGGGAAGGGAAGGGGAAAGGCGATGCCGTACACCGAGGCCCCCGGCTTCCGCATGGAGTACGAGACGTACGGGGGAGGAGACCCGCTTCTCCTGATCAACGGGCTGGGAAGCGACCGCTCGGAGTGGATCTTCCAGGTCCCCGATTTCGCGGAACGCTTCCTGGTGATCACGTTCGACAACCGGGGTGCAGGCGGGAGCGATATCCCCCCGGGG
>DAOUUI010000218.1 GCA_030668225.1 Deltaproteobacteria bacterium | reverse complement strand
GATGGCGTCGAAAACGGTTCGCCAACGGATCAGATCGATCGGCGAAGAGCCCGAGGAGCTGCGCCCCGTCTGGGCTGCCGCAGGTATCGTCCTCGGGGAACTCGCTCCATCGGACATTTCCACGATTCCCGCTTCTGCCGGCTTCCTGCGGGAGCTCTTCCCCCTCGAGGAGGCGGAAACGGCGGTCCGGGAGTCCCCGGACCCGAAGAGAAGGGTGACGGCGTTCCGGGTTCTGCAGGTTCTGTCCGAGGATGCGGCCGGGCGCGCCGCGAAAATTCTGGCCAACGACCCCGACGTTCACGTTCGCAGGGAGGCCATGTCCGTTCTCCGGAAGCCGGATCCGGCCTGACATGAGCTGGACCGATCTGCTTCTCCTGGGGTTTAGCGCGGTCCTGATTCTGTACTTTCTTTTGTACAACAGCTTCCAGCTCGCCTTCGTGATCGTTGCCTTCCAGGAGGTCCGCCGCCAGTTGCGGGGCAGGGCGTACGAGGACCTGGACATCGTCTACGGGTCGCCCTTCACGCCGCCCCTCTCGATCATCGTCCCGGCCTACAACGAGGAAACGACTATCGTCGAGTCCCTCGCCTCGCTTGCCCGCCTGCGTTTCCCCCGCATGGAGATCATTGTGGTCAACGACGGCTCGACAGACGGCACGCTCGACAGGATCATCCGGGAATTCGGGTTCCGGCGCATGGAGATCACGTACGAGGAGAGGATCACGACCCGTCCCGTGCGCGGGTTTTACGAATTGCGGGAAGGCCTGCCCTCCGGGGTGATCCGGTGGGTGGTCGTGGACAAGGAAAACGGGGGAAAGGCAGATGCCCTGAACGTGGGGATCAACGCATCCACCTGCCCCATGTACGTCTCCATGGACGCCGATTCCGTAATCGATGAGAAGGCGCTGCTCCAGGCGTTCCGGGTCATGCTCCGGGACGAGGAGGTCGTCGCCATCGGGGGGCAGGTGGCTCTCGTCAACGGTTGCGATGTGCGCGATGGACAGGTGAGGAAGGTGGGGATTCCCGACTCGTCGCTGGCGCGGTTCCAGGTGGTCGAATACGTCCGATCCTTCTCCATCGGAAGGACTGCGCTTGCCCGGATGAACGCGACCATGATCATTTCGGGGGTGTTCGGGATATTCCGGAAGGACGTGGTGATCAAGGTGGGGGGCTACCTGACCCGCAATCTGACGGGGAAACTGGCCTGCGAGTATGCAGGGAAGGGACGCGACACCGTATGCGAGGATATGGAGATCATCGTGAGGATCCAGCGGTACATCAAGGAGAAGCGCCTCGCCTTCCGCGTGGGGTACACCCCGGAGCCGCTTTGCTGGACGGAGGGGCCGGAAACGTTTGAAAGCCTGGGGAAGCAGCGAAACCGCTGGATGCGAGGCCTGATGGAAACCCTCTGGTATCACCGGGACATCCTGTTCAACCCGAGATACGGGAATCTGGGGTGGTTCGCCTACCCGTTCTTCGTTCTGTTCGAGTTCGTGGGGGCGCCACTGGAGTTTATCGGGTACGTTGCTGTTCCGCTCCTGTACGCCCTGGGATACTTGAGCGGAAAGTTCCTTTTCCTGTTTCTCACCCTCTCCGTTACCTACGGGGCGCTCGTGTCGGTGTCCGCCGTGGCGACCGGCGCGTGGTCCGAGCGGACGAGCCGTTCCCGGGAGCGGGGGAGCTCCCTTCTCAAATACCGGGACTGGCGCCATCTCGCCATTCTGCTCGCGTATGCGCTCCTGGAGAACCTGGGGTACAGGCAAGTCACCCTCTGGTGGAGGATCCGCGGCATATGGGACTACTATTTCGGGAAAAAGGGATGGGAGAAGTTCGAGAGGAAGGGGTTCGGAGACGCGCCGGCACACCCCGCGAAGGAGGAGTGATGACAGGGAGGAAGTCGCGCGTCTGCCTC
>DAOUUI010000012.1 GCA_030668225.1 Deltaproteobacteria bacterium | reverse complement strand
TGGGCCGCGGCGGCCGAAAGCACGGAAGCGGCTACGGTGAACAGGATCGCCACTTCCGAATTCAGAAGGATCCGCACCACCATGGCGAAAGCGGGGAGGGGAATGAGGTAGACGTAGATGTGCGGCGGGACATTCCCACCACGGGAATGGGGGGTAAAAGGGAGAATATCCGTCACCGCCTTCGCGATGAAGAAAAGCGCAAGGGTAAGAGAGCACAGGAACAGGAAATCCCTCGCGGCCAGCCGCACCTTCCGGACCTCCCTCCCCGCGAACCCGAACCATTCCGTCAGAAACAGGGTGACCGCCAGGGTGAGGGCTACCGCTCCCACGAAAGGAAACATCTGTTCGTACCTGCCGCCCGTGCGGGGAAGCCATTCCTCGCCCCACAGGTAGAAGAGGGTTACGAAAACCGCCGCGGAGAGAAGCCCCAGGGCCCCCTCTTTCAGCAAACGGCTCTTCTTCATCCCCGTCGAAGAATCGGGGGTACGGTTATTTCTGGCTCCGTTTTTCGTAACGTTCATAAGCCTTTATGATCTCCTGTACAATCGGATGCCTTACCACATCGATCTCGGTGAACCAGCAGAACTGGATCCCCTCCACTCCCTTCAGGAGGGAGAGTGCTTCATTCATCCCGGAGATTCGTCCTGACGGGAGATCCGTCTGGGTGATGTCCCCCGTGACCACGGTCTTGGTGCCGAACCCGATCCTGGTCAGGAACATCTTCATCTGTTCGGAGGTGGTGTTCTGCGCCTCGTCGAGGATCACGAAGGAATCGTTGAGCGTCCTACCCCGCATGAAGGCCAGAGGGGCGACCTCGATGACTCCCCTCTCCATCATCTTCTCCGCCTGCTCGTATTCGAGCATCGTGTAGAGGGCGTCGTGGAGCGGCCGAAGGTAAGGGTTGACCTTCTCGGCCATGTCCCCCGGGAGAAATCCGAGTTTTTCGCCCGCTTCGACCGCCGGGCGTGCGAGGACGATCCTTTTGACCTCCTTTCGCAGAAGAAAACCGACCGCCATCGCCATGGCGAGGAATGTCTTGCCCGTTCCCGCGGGACCGACCCCGAAGACGATGTCGAAATCGCGGATGGCGTCGAGGTATTTTTTCTGCGCAACGCTCTTGGGCGTGATGATCTTGTTGCGGGAGGACCTGAACACCACGTCCTCGAACACGGTCGCGACCTCGGCGTTCCGGTCCGAGCGGACGATCCTGACCGCAGCCACAACGTCGTTCGACATGATGGGGATCCCCTTTAGGAGAACCCGGTACAGCCCCGTAAGGACCTTGGTCGCAAGCTCCACCTGGAGCGTGTCGCCGGTCACGGTCAGCACGTTCCCCTTCGGGAGTATCCTGACCCCCAGGGACTTTTCCACGATTTTCAGGTGGTCGTCGTGGCTCCCGAACAGATCCGCGAGAACCTTGGGATCGTCGAAGCGGACCGTCCGGTCCCCCAACCTATTCGGCTCCATCGGTTTCTCCATCTTTCCTCACCGGTAGAAATTCGCCCAGCCTGCGAAAATGCGGGTTACCGAGGGGGACAAGAGAACCGTGTACACCCAGGATCCCGCCACGACCGCTGTCAGCGTCCATACCACCGCACGCACACAGCCAATCGCGTATTTCCGGGACATGCTCTTCCGGAAAACATCCTCCGCGTCCGGCAATTCCTCGTCCACCCCGGAGACCTCCACCAGACCCCGGTCCCAGAGCCCCCACAAGGCTCTCAGGCCCTCGTACCATGAGAGGCAGGCTTTCCGGAACACCCGGTACGGGTCGGGGGAATAATCGATAACGTTCCAGACTCCCCTTTCCTCCTCGGGCAGGGCCACCGGATCGATCTTCACACCGCGTTTCCGCACGACCTGGAATCGCCCGATCGGAAATTTCTCGCGTAATAGCGGATATTCGTCGAGAAACTGCATCCCTTCCATGAGCAACACGTCCGCCCGCATGGAAGCGGCCATCCACGAGGGAGGCCGTACGGCAAACACCTCGAACCGGTAATCGCCTTCCTTGATCCGAAGGGTGTAGTAGATGCTGTCCTTCACCTGCAGGTAGAGATACTTGGCAAGCTTCTCCCGGGAGATCTTTCCCTTCTCCACCAGGATCTCCCCAAGCTTCCTCTCCTCCTTCTCCTGCAAGGCGAGGATGCGGCGGAGCTCCTCCGCGGTCAGGTAGCCCGCAGCCACCAGCATGTTCCCGAGCAGGGCGTGCTGGGCCCGCTGCCGGTCCGGCAGCACGTCGACGATCATCCCGTCCGAGAAGAGAAACACCGTCTCCCTGCCATCTCCGCGGATCGTAAGGGCACCGCTCTTCTGCTGGCTTGCCACCAGCTGGAATATTTCCGGGATGCCGAAGTCGGTTATCTTCCCTCGCACGTATTACCTCCTTTCCCCGGTGATCCCGATCGTCTTTTGCATCTTCTCGAACGATCTGATCCCCCACACCGCCCCTGCCAGCCACAGGACAACCGTGACGAGGATGGCCCAGCGTGCGACGATGGACTGCAGCTCGGAGACGATATCGCCCGCTTCCTGGGCACCGAGAGACAACGACAGGACCGCGAGAGACAGGCTGAGAAATGCCACGTAGACCATCGTCCGGAATTCCTTCCCGGCCCACAACCCTCCGGAGCCGGGCACCAGGAAGGAGACCGCCTTTACGTAATTTCGATGCATCCGGATTCCCAGGGCCCTCCGTTCCCTCTCCTCCCCGACCCGGATCCCCCAGCCGACCTGTGCGTGGCACATGTTGCAGAAATCGCTGGCTTCCCGAATCTCCACGACGAGGGTCTGGGTACCGCATCCCCTGCAGGTGTTATGAACCCAGACCCGCATGGAATAGATCTTCCAGACTACCGAGGACAGCCACACGAGGACGAGAAAAAGGATGGCGAACCGGGGCGTGAGAGGCCGGAAGAACATCCGGTAATACTCTCCCTCGCCCGCTTGCCTTAGCAGGTCTCCCCGGCGCTGCACGATCACCCGGATCAACTGGTTTACGGGCAGGGGGGAGGCCAGCCACTCTCCGGCTTCCATGTCCGCCGGGCGAAAACGGTAGGGGGAAATCTTCCGGATCCTGTCCCATGCCAGCGGCTGGAGCAGCCTCGCCTGCTCCAGGTCGAATACCTGGAGATACACCTGGTAGGCGTTCCACAGAGCGGGCCCATCCTCAAGACGCTTTGCCAGCGCGGCCTCGAAGTCGGACAAGGCCTCCTTCTTCTTGCCCTGTATTGCGCGTGTTACTCCCCTGTTGTTGTACACCTCGGGAAGATCCTTCCCCGCCTCCACCAGTCCCGTCCAGATTCGCTCCGCCTCCGCGGAATTTCCCATCTGCATCGCCGCGCGCGCCCTGGAAAATTCGACCAGCCAGTAGGGCGCCGCCCCCCCGACCGGCACGTGCCCCTTCCGGGCTTCCGCGGGCCACTGTTGCGGGATATACCCGTCGGCTCCCAGCCACCCCTCCTTCGGCGCGTCTCCGGTCACCCTGTGCAACAGATGGAGCATGCTTCCCCCGAGAAGAAGGGTCGCGAGAAGGATAATCGCGGTGCTCATCAGTACCAGTTCCGCTCGCCGCATGTAGGCCACCGAAAACACCATCCAGTAGCACACCACAACCGCGAGTCCGAAACCGGCACCGAGAGGCAGGAGGAAAAGAACGACCGCGGCCAGAGGGGAAAGGTACTCCCGCATTGGAAGGCGGACGACCCGGGATATGTCCAGTTCCAGCGAAGGACGTGACCGGAGGAACAGGGCGAGCGAGACCCACACCGCGAACCAGCAGACAGCCGCCGAGGCGAAGGAGATGATCCAGGCGGCGTACCCTACGAGGGCCGGCCCGAATCCCCGGAGCGCCCCCGACAATCCCTCGAAGTCGGAAAAGAGTTCCGACAGCCGGAGGTGGAGAATATCCTCCTTTACCATCCAGGCCCACATCTGTGCCGACAGGGGAGAAACTTCCGCGATCACGCGGAAAGTGGATGCGAGGCTGTCCGTCCATCCTTCCTTGTCCGCACGCCGGAAAACATGGTCCGGTATGACGTTGATGGAAAGAACCCCGTGGGAGTACATCCTCTTTCGAAGCCGCCGAACCTCACTCGCCAGTTCCTTCTCCTTCCCCGGGCCCGCTGCCTGTACCACGCGTTGGGCCTGCGTTCCTACCTCGGGGGAGTATCCGGGGAAAAGTTCCTCCGCTCCGCAACGTCCTGGAAACGCCAGCAACAGGAGGGAAAGAGTGAAAAGAATGATCGCGGGAGCGTACCTTCCACGATCGCTTTGAACCTCAATCCTCATAAATATTGTATGTTATCATTGGTTCGAGGAAAATCCGATATGAGCAATTTCCCGTCACTGGTGAAGATCATGGAGCGCCTCAGAGGGGAAGGAGGCTGCGAATGGGACCGGACCCAGACGCATGCCTCTCTCCGGCAGTATCTGCTCGAAGAAGTCCACGAGGTCGTCGACGCCATCTCCCGGAAGAACGCGGAACAGCTGCGCGAGGAACTGGGGGACCTCCTTTTCCAGATTCTCTTTCATGCCCAAATCGCAAGGGAAAACGGGGATTTTGACATCACCGACGTGATCGACTCCATATCGGAGAAAATGGTGCGGAGGCATCCGCACGTCTTCGCAGGCGCCAGCGCTACTACGCCGGAAGCGGTGTCCCACCAGTGGGAGCACATCAAGAAGACGGTGGAAAACAGGAATCACTCCTCCATTATCGGCGGCGTCCCCAGAAGCTTTCCCTCCCTCCTCAGGGCCGCCAAGGTCACGAAAAAGGCGGCCCGCGCGGGATTCGACTGGGAAAACACCGGGCAGGTCATGAAGAAGGTCGAGGAGGAGATGGAGGAGCTCGTAAATGCCGTTTCCGAGGGAGACCCCGAGAATATGGAACACGAGCTCGGGGATACGATTTTCGCCCTGGTCAATCTGGCCCGATTCCTCAACATCAACCCGGAGGTCGCGATGATCTCGGCCAATGAACGGTTCGAGCGGCGATTCGAAGCGATGGAAAAAATCGCAATGGAATCGGGATGTTCCATAGAAAATTCGGACTTGTCCACGCTCGACCGGTTCTGGGAAAAAGCGAAAAAGATGACGAAGTGACCCGCCCTCCCCTTTCCACATAAACTGGGGAAATGTTGTGGATGGCTCTGTGGAACGTTCCCGGCCCGCGAACAGGTTGCGCGGGTTAACCATTTTGCCTGTTTTTTGGGCACGCCGTTTCGTTGTCTGCGCTCCTTCCCTCGAACGCCAGGAGAGTTCTTTTCGCGTCGATCCCCCTCCCGAACCCAACCATTTTCCCGCCGGCCCCCACCACCCGGTGACACGGTAAGATGACGGGCCATGGGTTCTGTGACATTGCCGCGCCGACGGCGCGTGCCGCCTTCCCTCTCCCGGCCCTTGCGGCAAGTTCGCCGTAGGTGGTCGTCTCCCCGTAGGGAACCTTGGCCAGCTCTTTCAGCACCACGCGCCGGAAACCGTGAACGCGATCCCAGTCCACCGGTACGGCGGCCACGGACTCCACCGGAACCCGCTGTCCCCCGGAGTAAGCCAGGAGGAGGCGCCCGGCCATGCACTCCCCGGGGTCGATCTCTTTTGCTCCGGGAAATTTTCCTGACAGGACCGCCTCGAGCCTTTTCCGGGAGCCCTCCCATTCCACCGACTGCAGAACCCCCTCCCGAAGGACCGCGGACGCTGCGCCATACGGAAGGAGAACCGGTCGCGTACGGCAGAGCCCCTCCCCCATCCCGGTCTGGCTGCGCGTCTCCTTCCGGCGAGGTTTCCCGGTCCTGTTCTTTTCCTTTGACATCTCTTCCCCCTCCGTATTAATGTGCCTAGTTATCGTACATTTCACAAACGATTAGTCAGGAGGAACCGATTGGCCAAGAGCAAGTCCGCAATCAAGAGGCACAAGCAGAGCCTGAAACGGAGAACGAAAAACCGGCATATCCGCTCTTCGGTAAGGTCCGCAATCAAGGAAGTCCGGTCCGCCCTGGAGAGCAGTAACACCGAGGAGGCAGGAAAGGTTCTCTCAAAGGCCGCCTCCGTCATATCCCGGGCCGGCTCAAAGGGCGTGCTTCACAAGAAGACCGTCGCACGGAAGGTGGCAAGGCTTTCCCGGGCTGTTCAGAAGGCGGCTCCAGGCAGCGCATAAAGGTCCCTCTCACCCAAGAAGCTTCAGCAGCCCGATCTCGAACACCTGCTCGGGGGTCAGGCCGCTTCCTCCTTTGATGTTCCTGTCGATCCGCGACAACGCCGTGAGGATCTTGGCCCCCCTCGCGGCGGAGGACGGGCCACCCTTCCTCCCGGGCCGCATCCCCGTTCCTTTCCCCTGTTTCGCATCCCCGGCCAGCTTTCTCCTTACCGACCATGCGATCGCCCCGACCAGGGCGTGGTAATCTCCGGTTTCCGCTCCAGCGGCGAACCGGCGGAACTTTTCGAGGCAACTCTTCCGGTCCCGTGCCATCAGGTCGTCCGCCAGCTTAAACGGATCCACCATCCCCCCGGCGACGCAAACCTCCCGGATCTCCTCCTCCCCGATCTCCCCTTTCGCGGCCCCGAAGGCGAGCAGCTTTCCCATTTCCGAACGGAACCGGGGGAAATCCGATCCCACCCATCTCGCCAGGAAAACGGCGGCATCCCCGCACAGACTCTTTCCCTCCCCGGCCGCCAGGGAAACCGCGAAGTCCGCCATGGCGGCGACGACATCCTCTTCCCCGGGGGAGACCGATCGTATCCCCCGAACGGAGGCGAACAGGCTCCTGGCCTTGCGATCGGAACAGGGGACCACGAGAAGGACGGAAGGTTCGGGAGACTCAAGATAGGACAGGATCTCCTTACGGGGGCCCTTCTTCCACTCCCCCGCGTCGGCGAGGAGGAACACGCGCCAACGGATGAAAAACGAAGGGGACCGCCACGTGCCGGCGGGAGACTCCCTTTCCAGATCCGAGACGCTCCAGTGGACGAGTTCCGCCGTATCTCCTTCCTCCCGGAACCGGGATACCAACCCCTCCGCAAGCATTTCCGCGAGCCTTGCTCCCTCACCCCCCAGAACATATGCAGGCGCCGGGTCGCCCAGAACCCAGGAACGGAACATGGAAGGAACAGGGGACGCTTTCACAGGACCTCCATCAAGGTCTGGCCGATTCTCCGGGCCAGCCTGCGACAGATCTC
This sequence comes from Deltaproteobacteria bacterium, assembly GCA_030668225.1. Lineage (GTDB taxonomy): Bacteria > Desulfobacterota > Deferrimicrobia > Deferrimicrobiales > Deferrimicrobiaceae > CSP1-8. The sequence continues at coordinate 20,464 of DAOUUI010000012.1, read as the reverse complement.
CTCGAACGCGATCCGGCGGTTGGACTCCGTGTACTGGAAATCGGAACCGGCGTAGAAGGATTCGGTATCGGTCAGCCCGTCTTCCTTCCAGAGAAGCCTTCCCCGGGTGATCTCGACCACGCGGATACTCACGAGGACCGTCATGCGGTACTCGAGACCGAAGTCGCCCTCCCCCCGGGAGATCACCACCACCTGGATCTCCCCCACTCCCCCCTCGACGAGGTAATCCGCCATGCTTCGTTCGAATCTCCCCCGGAAGCCGCTCTTGTGCATCTCTTCTCGCAGGCGGGACGCGAGGTACGCCCCTCCGTCCGGGATGAGGGAATCGTTCTTGAAGGGCCGCAGGTCCACCCGGATCCCGGGATCGGCGAACTGCGAGTCCGTCCTCCCCTGGAGCCTGTATCCGCACGCAGAAGGATAAAGGAGAAGGAGGAGAGAGAGAACACAGGCGCCGCGACGTGCGGTCGAAAGGAAACGGGCGCCCCGGGCGGTTTCACGGAACGGTCGGTAATCCTTGCCCGGGCCCTTCCCGGTAGGCGTAAGAACGGAACTCATGCGCCTACACGACGATGCTCACGAGTTTTTTGGGGACGTACACCATTTTCCTGATCTTTTTCCCTTCCGTGTATTCGAGCACGCGGGGATCGGCTAAGACCATCGACCGGATCTCCTCCTCGGTCGCCCCGGCATCCACGGTGATCCTCGACCTGAGCTTTCCGTTGATCTGCACGACCACGAGGATCTCCTCCGCCCGGGCGACTTCCTCGTCGAAGGAAGGCCACGGCTGTGTCGACACCAGATCTTTCTTCCCGATCCCCTCCCAGAGCTCCTCGCTCAGGTGGGGCGCGAAGGGCGACAACATGAGGAGAAGGATCGTAACCGCCTCCCGGAGCGCCGGGGCCGTCCCCGGAGACTCCCAGGCTGCGTCCTCGACCAGATACAGGGAATTGACCATCTCCATGATCGCGGAGAGGGCCGTGTTGAAGTGGAACCTCTCTTCCACGTCCCCGGTCACCTTCTTGAGCGTCCGGTGGGTCACCCTGCGGATCTGCCGGGTCGTAGCCGATTCGTCCCAACTCCCCTCCGCCCGTGAGACGGCCACCCTGCGGTGTGCGAGAAGCCGGAATACCCGGCCGAGAAACCGGTATGCCCCCTCGACCCCCTGCTCGCTCCAGTCGAGATCTTTTTCGGGAGGCGAAGCAAAGAGGGAGAAAAGCCTCGCCGTGTCCGCTCCATACCGCTCGATCAGTAAGGAAGGCTCCACGACGTTTCGCTTCGACTTCGACATCTTCATCGAGCGCCCGACCGTAACCTGCTCCCCGCACTTCCTGCACCTTCCCTTCTCGTCGACCTCCTCCGGGTACCGCCATCCGTGCTTCGGGCACTCCATCGTCTGCTTGCACACCATCCCCTGGGACAGGAGCCGGCGGAACGGCTCGTTCCCGGGTACGAGGCCGCGGTCCCGTAAGTACTTGTGGAAGAACCGGGCATAGATGAGGTGCATGCAGGCGTGCTCCACGCCGCCGATATACTGGTCCACGGGCATCCAGCTGCGCATCTTTTCCCGGTCAAGCGCCTCCCTGTCGTTCTTCGGATCGATGTACCGGAGAAAGTACCAGCTCGACTCGAAAAAGGTGTCGAAGGTGTCCGTCTCGCGTCTGGCCGGACCATTGCAAGCCGGGCAGGAGACCTCTATCCATTCCTCTGCCGAGGCCAGAGGATTTCCTTTCTCGCGGGTGTAGGGAAGATCTTCGGGGAGAACCACCGGAAGGTCCCGGGCGGGGACGGGGACGATGCCGCACGCATTGCAGTGGATGACGGGGATGGGGCATCCCCAGTAACGCTGCCGGCTCACTCCCCAGTCGCGAAGGCGGTACTGGATCTTCCCCTTCCCGATCCCTTTCTCCTCGAAGTGCGCCGTGATTTTCCTCTTCCCCTCCTCACTTTGCAAGCCGGTGAAGGGCCCGGAGTCGACCATGCGCCCCGGCCCCTCGTAGGCGGCAGTCATCGTGTCGGGAGACGGCTGCTCCCCCTCGGGCAGGATGACGACCTCGATGGGGAGCCCGTACTTCCTTGCAAACTCGAAATCCCGCTGGTCGTGGCCCGGCACCGCCATCACGGCCCCGGTTCCGTATTCCACCAGGACGAAATTGGCCGCATAGATGGGGATACTTCTTCCGGTCGCGGGGTTCCGGCAGATTCCCCCGGTAAAGATCCCCTCCTTTTCCGTCTCCTCGCTGGACCGGACGAGCTTGTCCTGCTGCGCCACCCGCTCGACGAACTCGAGCACCTCCGCCTCCCGCCCCGCCTTCCGGGCAAATTCGAGGACGAGCGGGTGTTCGGGCGCCATGCTCATGAAAGTCGCCCCGTAGACCGTGTCCGGGCGCGTGGTGAACACCGTGATCTTCCCGTCCCCGTTCTCGAGGGGGAAGTCGATCTCCGCCCCCTCGCTTCGCCCGATCCAGTTCCGCTGCATCTCGAGAATGTTCTCCGGCCACCCTTCCCGGAGTTCCTCGTGCCCGGAAAGCAGTTCCTCCGCGTACTTCGTGATCGCGAGGAACCACTGGTCGAGTTCGCGCTGGGTGACGCGCACCTGGTCGTGGATGAAGCAGGTCCCGTCCCGGTTCACCTGCTCGTTGGCGAGGACGGTCTGGCATTCGTCGCACCAGTTGAGCTGCGCCCTCTTGCGGTAGGCGATCCCGTCCTCCAGCATCCAGAGGAAGAACAGCTGCTCCCACCGGTAATACTCGGGGGAGCAGGTAGCGAACTCCCGTTCCCAGTCGTACGAGATCCCGAGCTCACGGAGCTGCTGCCTCATGAATCCGATGTTCTCCCAGGTCCACCGGGCGGGGTGGGTGCCGTGCCGGTGGGCGGCGTTTTCCGCAGGCAGGCCGAAGGCGTCCCAGCCGATGGGGTGGAGAACCTGGAACCCCCGCATCCGTTTGAAGCGTGCAATGAGATCCCCGATCGTGTAGACGCGGACGTGCCCCATGTGGATGCGCCCGGACGGGTACGGGAACATCTCGAGGCAGTAGAACTTCGGGGCGGTAATCTCGTCCGGGCAGCGGAAAATCCCTTCTTCCTCCCACCGCTTTTGCCACTTTTCCTCGATCGCCTTCGGCTGATATTTCACGGCCTCACCTTTTTATTCGTGATTTCCGAGATCTTGTCCAGGATCCCGTTGACGAACGCCCCGGACTCCTCCGATCCGAACCGCTTGCCGAGATCGACCGCCTCGTTGATCGCCACGACGAACGGGATGTCGCCGGACCGGCTGATCTCGTACGCTCCCAGGCGAAGGATGTTCCTGTCCACGAGCGTCATCCTCTCGAGTCGCCAGTTCTCTGCCGCCTGGCGGATCAGGCCGTCGACCTCCGACTTGTGCTCCCACACCCCCCGGACCGTCTCCTCGTAATATTCCGCATCCGGAGGAGAGGGAGACACCAAAGAAAAAAGGGGGATGGCCTCGTCCGGGCCAACCCCCAGAAAATCCATCATGAACAGCGTTTGAAAGACCTTTTCCCGAGATTCCCGGCGCAATCTCCTCGAACCCCTAACCCCCCCAGGCCGTTACATCTGGCGCAGGAGCTTCGCCATCTCGATCGCGGACAGGGCGGCCTCGAATCCCTTGTTCCCCCCCTTGGTTCCCGCCCTTTCGATCGCCTGCTCCACGTTGTCCGTCGTGAGCACTCCGAAGGAGACCGGAACACCCGAGTCGAGCATCACCTGCGCGATTCCTTTCGTGACCTCCGCGCTCAGGTAATCGAAATGCGGGGTTCCCCCGCGGATGAGCGCGCCGAGAGCGATCACGGCGTCGACCTTCCCTGCGGACGCGCGCCTGACCCCCAGGGGGAGTTCGAAAGAGCCGGGTACTTTCACGAGGGTGATGTCTTTCTCGTGGACCCCGTGCCGACGAAGGGCGTCCACCGCCCCCTCCACCAGGCGGTCGGTGATGAAGCTGTTGAACCGCGAGACCACGATCGCGATTTTCAGTCCCTGCCCCTGGAGGTCTCCCTCGACTGTCCGTACCATCTTCCCTCCCCTAATCCACGCTCAGGATGTGCCCCATTTTCTTCTTCTTGGTCTGGAGATACTTGACGTTCGATTCGTTCGGGGGTACCTCGACGGCGACCCGCTCGACCACCCGCATGCCGTATCCCTCGAGTCCGATAATCTTCTTCGGGTTGTTCGTAAGCAGGCGGATATCCCGGACCCCCAGATCCACGAGGATCTGGGCCCCGACCCCGTAATCCCGCAGATCCGGCTTGAATCCCAGCCGCTGGTTCGCCTCGACGGTGTCGAATCCCTTGTCCTGCAGCCGGTAGGCGCGGATCTTGTTCTCGAGCCCGATCCCCCGGCCTTCCTGTCGCATGTACAGGAGGATCCCACTCCCCTCGGTCTCGATCCTCTGCAGCGCGTTGCGGAGCTGCTCCCCGCAGTCGCACCGGACCGATCCGAACACGTCGCCCGTCAGGCACTCGGAGTGCACGCGAACGAGCACCGGGACGTCGGATCGAATCTCCCCCTTGACCATGGCGATGTGCGTATCGCCGTTCATCGTATTCCGGTATGCGATCGCCGTGAACTCCCCGCCCACCCGGATGGGCATCTCGGTTTCGCCCACCCGCTTGACGAGCCGCTCGCGGTGCATGCGGTACTCGACGATGTCCCGGATGGAGGCGATCTTCAGCCCATGCTCCTTTGCGAACTTCCGGAGATCGGGCACGCGGGCCATCGTCCCGTCCTCGTTCATGACCTCGCAGATGACGCCCGCGGGGGAGCACCCGGCCAGGCGGGCCAGGTCGACGGACCCCTCGGTCTGCCCCGTCCTAACGAGGACACCTCCCTTCCGCGCCATGACGGGGAACACGTGTCCCGGCCGCACGAGGTCATCGGGCCGTGCGGATGGCGCAATCGCTACCCGGATGGTGGTCGAGCGGTCGTGCGCCGAAATTCCCGTGGTGACGCCCTTGCGGGCCTCGATGGAAACCGTGAACGCGGTCCCGAACGGGGAGGAGTTGTCCTGCACCATGGGCGGAAGCTGGAGCTGTCTCGCCCGCTCCTCCGTGATGCTCAGACAGATGAGCCCCCGGCCGTGCCGCGCCATGAAGTTGATCGCCTCGGGCGAGACGTGGTCGGCCGCGATCGTCAGGTCTCCCTCGTTCTCCCGGTCCTCGTCATCGACGAGGATGATCATCTTCCCCGCCCGAATGTCCTCGAGAGCTTCCTCGATCGTCGATAAGATCATCTCGCCGGCAGCCTTTCTATGCGAACCCGTGTTTTTTCAGGAAATCCGGAGAGATGCCGCTTCCCCGGCCTTCGAGGTATTTCAGGACGTATTTCCCGATGATGTCCGTCTCCACGTTGACCGCTTCCCCCGGGCGCAGGCTCCCGAAAGTCGTCCGCTCCAGAGTCAGAGGGATCAGGGTGACTTCGAATCCCTCCGGATGGACGGCGCTGATCGTGAGGCTCACGCCGTCCACGGCCACGGCGCCCTTGAAAACAACGTGTTTCATTATAGATGGATCGGTCCGTATATGGAATACCCGCGACTCGCCCGAATGCCGGACCTCGCGGACCGTCCCGGTCCCGTCGACGTGTCCGTACACCAGGTGGCCGTCGAGGCGCCCGGCAAGGGAAAGGGAACGCTCCAGGTTCACCCTCGATCCCCTCGAAAGCGTCCGCAACGTCGTCCGGGATAGCGTCTCCGCGGAGACATCCGCGAAGAACTTTTGCTTCTCCTTTGCGGTCACCGAAAGGCATGCCCCGGAGACCGAGAGGGAGTCCCCGACCCGGATCCCGTCCAGGGGGAGCCCCGTGGATACGCACAGGACGCGGCCCGTACCCCGGGAATCCACCGACACCACGGTGCCGACTTCTTCAACGATACCGGAAAACATATCTCCTCACACTGCGGGGGAAGGCTCCGCGACCACCATCAGATCGCCTCCCGTCCTCGCAATCCTCGTGATCATCAGCCGCCTCCCCTCTTTCACACGGCGGGCGGCGAAGCCGGCGATCGACCGGACTCCTTCGCCGAGAATGAGCGGGGAGAGGAAAAAAACGTACCGGTCCACCGCACCCGCCTCGACGAGCCACCCCGCCGTTTTGCCCCCCCCTTCCGCGAGGAGGGAGGTGATCCCTTCCCTTCCCAGGGAGTCGAGGAATGCGCCCGCCTCGACCCGTCCCTTTCGTGCAGGAAGGAGGAGAACCCGTATCCCTAAGGACCGGAATCGTTCCACTTCCTTCCGCGGGACACTCCGGGGAGCCGCAACGATTACCTCCCCCCCCGCCTCAAGGAATCTTCCGTTTCGGGCAACTCCGGCAATTCCCGAGGTAAGAATCACCCTCTTCGGATTCCTCCCCCCCCGAATCCTCGATGTGAGCAGCGGAGCGTCCCGCCGAAACGTTTCCCCTCCGATCAGCACGGCATCCGCTTCCGATCGCATCCTGTGGACCATCTTACGCGCCGCTTCGCCGCTTATCCACCGGGAATCCCCCGAGGCGGAGGCGATCTGGCCGTCCACCGAGACGGCCAGCTTCAACGTTACAAACGGCCTGCCGGATACGATCCACCGGCAATAGGGCCGGTTGAGGGAGCGCGCCTCCTCTTCCATCAATCCCCTGACAACGGGGATGCCGGCCCGTCGCAGGACACGGAACCCCTTCCCGGAAACGAGCGGATTCGGGTCCTGCATCGCCGCCGCCACCCGTTTCACGCCTGCCGCAATGATCGCCCCGGTGCATGGACCGGTGCGCCCCGTGTGGACACACGGCTCCAAGGTCACGTACAGGTCCGCCCCCCGGGCGGCCGCTCCCGCGTCGCGCAGGGCCACGATTTCCGCGTGCGGCATCCCTGCTGCCCTGTGGTAGCCCGCTCCCACCACCTTGCCCTTCCGCACCAGGACGGCCCCGACAGCCGGGTTCGGCGACGTTCTGCCCACCCCCCTTCGGGCGAAGCCAAGGGCCATGCGCATGAACTCGGGGCGTGGAAAGGACATCCGGAGCGCCTTGTTAACGCTTTGGTGGACGTTCGGGAGTCTCCGAGATCAGCGTCTTGATCTCCTCCACGAACTGGCTGATGTCCTTGAACTGGCGGTATACGGAGGCGAACCGCACGTAGGCGACGTCGTCCATGGTGAGCAGCTCGGCCATCACGCGCTCTCCGATCTGCACCGAGGACACCTCTTTCTCGCCCAATGCCTGGAACTCCCCTTCCAGCGCGTCTACTACCTGGGCGATGGCGGCATAGCTCACCGGCCGTTTCTCGCAAGCTTTCAGGACACCCGTGAGGATCTTCTGGCGTTCGAACGGCTCGCGGCGCCCGTCCCGCTTGATCACGAGGGGGAGTTCCTCCTCGAACCGCTCGTAGGTGGTGAAACGGCGCCGGCAGGAGAGGCACTCCCGCCGCCTCCGGATCACGTCCCCGTCCTTGCCCGCCCGGGAATCGATCACCCGGTTGTCCCCGTGGCCGCACCGGGGGCACTTCACGGGTCGCTTTCCTCCATCCGCACCAGCACTACTCCCACCTCGGAAAGCATCTGTTCGGTGAGGGGGTCGGTGTACCCGTCGAGATAGACCACGCGCCGGACTCCCGAATTGATCAGCATCTTCGCGCAGATGATGCAGGGAAGGTTCGTGCAGTAGAGGACGGCGTCCCGTGTGGATATGCCGTGCAGGGCCGCCTGGATGATCGCGTTCTGCTCCGCGTGCAGCCCCCGGCAGAGCTCGTGCCTCTCCCCGGAAGGGACGTTTTGCTCCTCCCGCAGGCATCCCGTGATCTCGCAATGGGTGACGCCGGAGGGGACGCCGTTGTAGCCGGTGGCCAGCAGGCGCCGGTCCTTTACCAGTACCGCGCCGACCGCCCGCCGGAGGCAGGAGGAACGCCTGGCGGCAAGCTTCGCCATGTCCATGAAGTAGGAGTCCCAGTCGGGACGGACACGCGAAGCGGTCTTCATCCCGCTAACCACCCACATAGGCAGCGAGCCGTTCCGGGTAGAGGGGAAACCCTTTGCAAAGCTCGCGAACGTCCCGGGAGACGCGGTTCTCCATCGCCTTGTCCCCGGGGGCTGCGAGGACGTCCGCGATCATGTTCCCGATCTCCTGCATCTCTTTTTCCTTCATCCCGCGCGTCGTCACTGCCGGGGTCCCGATCCGGATCCCGCTGGTGACGAAGGGGCTTCGCGTCTCGAAGGGGACGGTGTTCTTGTTGACCGTGATCCCCACCCGCTCGAGGGCCTCCTCGGCCTCCTTCCCGGTGAGCGGCGTATCCTTGAGATTCACAAGCATGAGGTGGTTGTCCGTCCCTCCGGACACCAGCCGGAAGCCCCGGTCCGAAAGCGTTGCTGCGAAGGCCTTTGCATTGGCAAGGATCTGCTTCTGGTAGTCGCGGAACTCCGGGGTCATCGCCTCCTTGAGAGCGACCGCCTTGGCGGCGATGACGTGCATGAGGGGTCCGCCCTGGGTGCCGGGAAAGATGGAGGAGTTGAGCTTCTTGGCCATGTTCTCCCGGCACAGGATCATCCCCGCCCGCGGCCCCCGGAGCGTCTTGTGGGTGGTGGTGGTCACGAACTCGCAGTGCGGGACAGGGTTGGGGTGCAGCCCCACGGCGACCATGCCCGCCACGTGTGCGATATCCGCCATCACCATGCAGCCCGCCTCGTCCGCGATCTCCCGGAAGGGGGCGAAGTCGATGATCCTCGGGTAGGCGGAAGCTCCCACGACGATCAGCTTGGGACGGTGCTCGAGCGCCAGCGCCCGGACCTGGTCGAAATCGATCGTTTCCGTGTCGGGACGGACGCCGTAGGCGACAACCCGGAACAGCTTGCCGGAGAAGTTGACGGGGCTGCCGTGCGTCAGGTGCCCCCCGTGCGACAGGTTCATCCCCAGCATCGTGTCGCCGGGGTTCATTACCGCCAGGTAGACGGCCATGTTGGCCTGGGAGCCGGAATGCGCCTGCACGTTGACGTGCTCGGCCCCGAAGATCTGCTTCGCCCGGGAGATCGCCAGGGATTCGGCCTGGTCGACGAACTCGCACCCGCCGTAGTACCGCTTCCCGGGATACCCTTCCGCGTACTTGTTCGTAAGAACGGAGCCCGTCGCCTCCAGCACGGCCTCGCTCACGAAATTCTCCGACGCGATCAGCTCGAGCAGGTGCGCCTGGCGCTCCGTCTCCTGACGGATCACCTCGTAGATCTCCGGGTCGACGGTTCTCAGGAAGGACATTCCCAACGCTCCTTTTCTAGGCTTTCCGGCCTGGACGGTTCACCCTCCGCCGGATCTTCTCCCGCCAGGCCCGGCGGTCCGATTCCAGGACCGGGGAAATGCCGTCTCCCGTCATCGTCTCACCCGGAAAATCGGCCGAAGAGCAGACACGAGTTCGTTCCCCCGAAGCCGAACGAGTTGGAGAGGGCGTACCTGACCTCCTTGCGGCGAGCCGTGTTGGGGACGTAGTCCAGGTCGCATTCGGGGTCGGGCGTCTCGTAGTTGATCGTCGGGGGAACGGACCCCTCCTGGATCACGAGGGCGGAGAAGACCCCCTCGAGGGCGCCGGCCGCGCCGAGAAGGTGTCCGGTCATCGACTTCGTGGAGTTCACCATCAGTTTCCTTGCGTGCTCCCCGAATACCGTCTTGATCGCCATGGTTTCAAACAGGTCGTTATAGGGAGTGGACGTCCCGTGGGCGTTGATGTAATCGATCTCCTCGCGGTTCACCCGGGCGTCCTCGATCGCGGCCCGCATGCAGCGGACGGCCCCTTCCCCGCCCGGAGCAGGCGCCGTGATGTGGTGCGCGTCGCCCGACGCTCCGTAGCCGCAAAGCTCCGCGTATATCTTCGCCCCCCGCTTTTTGGCGAACTCGAGCTCCTCGAGGATGAGCATCGCCGAGCCCTCACCCATGACGAACCCGTCCCTGTTCCTGTCGAACGGCCTCGAGGCCCTCGGGGGATCGTCGTTGCGCGTGGAGAGGGCCTTCATCGCGCAGAACCCCCCCAGCGCCATGGGAGTAATGGTCGCCTCGGACCCGCCCGCGATCACCACGTCGCAGACCCCCCTGCGGATCGCCATCAGACTTTCTCCGACGGCGTGGCTGGACGCGGAGCACGCGGTGCTCGTCGTGATGTTCGGCCCCTTCGCGCCGTACCGTATCGCGATGTGCCCCGGCGCGAGATTGGAGATGAGCATCGGTATGAAGAACGGGCTGATCTTTCGCACCCCGTCCTCGAGATAGGCCTGATGGTACCGCTCCAGCGTCGAAAGCCCGCCCAGCCCGCTGCCCATGTATACACCGGCGCGCGGCGCCAGGCCCTCGTCGATCGTCAACCCGGAGTCGGTCATCGCGAAATGGGCGGATGCCATGGCCAGGTGGATGAAGGGGTCCATCCGCTTGACCTCCTTCTTGTCGACAAAGTCCTCGGGCACGAACCCGTTGACCTCGGCCGCGATCGTGGTAGGGAAATCCGCCGAGTCGAACTTCGTGATCCGGCCCACACCCGACCGTCCGGCGAGGATCGCCTCCCACGTGGGGCCCACGCCCACCCCCAGCGGCGTGACGGCCCCCACCCCAGTGACTACCACCCTTCGCATCCAGACCTCCCGGAAACCGGTTCTCGCATCCCGCGGCAGTCAGGCCCGCCGCGATCTTTCAGGAACTTCCCCCGTTACTTCGGGTTCGCCTTGATATATTCGATGACATCTTTTACGGTTTTGATTTTTTCCGCCTCCTCGTCCGGGATCTCGATCCCGAACTCGTCCTCCATCGCCATCACCAGTTCCACGATGTCCAGGGAGTCCGCACCCAGGTCGTCGATAAAAGACGCCCCGTCGGTCACCTCGTTCGCATCCCTTCCCAGCTGCTCGGACACGATCTCCTTCACTTTTTTCTCTACCGACATCTCACACCCTCCCTTATCAGGTTAGTAACCCTTCACATGTACAACCCGCCGTTTATCCCAATCACCTGCCCGGTGACATACCCTGCGCCGTCCGAGGCCAGGTAGGCCGCAAGTTCCGCCACGTCCTCGGGGTTGCCGAATCTTCCCAGCGGAATCTGCTCGAGAAAAGCCTTCCGTACGTTCTCGGGCAACGCCTCCGTCATGGCCGTCATGATGAACCCCGGAGCAATCGCATTGACGGTCACGCCTCGCGATGCCAGCTCGCGCGCCATCGACTTCGTGAACCCGATGATGCCGGCCTTGGCGGCCGAATAATTCGACTGACCGGCGTTTCCCATTTGCCCGACGACCGAACTCATATTGATGATGCGGCCGATGCGCTGCTTTATCATATGCCTCGAAACGAACTTCGTCAGAAGAAACGTTCCCTTGAGATTCGTCCGGACAACGGCGTCGAAATCGTCCTCCGGCAGGCGCATCAGCAGGTTGTCCCTGGTGATCCCCGCATTGTTCACGAGGACGTCGATACGTCCCTGCTCCGAGACGATGCGCTGGACGGCGGCGTCGACCTGGGCTGCGTCGCTCACGTCGAACATCTCCACCATCCCCTTCCCCCCCGCACCGACTACCCCTGCGAGTGTCTCCGCTGCGGCCGCCTCGTTGGTGACATCGCTCAAGACGACAACGGCGCCCTCCGCGGCAAACCGTTCCACAATGATCTTCCCGATACCTCTTGCAGATCCTGTAACCAATGCCACCTTGCCGGAAAGCCGCATCATCATTCTCCCCTTTCCGAAGTTCATACCCTCAAAATCGGCGAGCGTACAAGGAAAAACTTCACCCGGCCAGCGCACGGGCGGCGTCCAGGTCCGCAGGCCCGCAGAAAGCCGCCGTCGGGAGGTCTTTCTCGATCCTGCGCACCAGCCCCGAGAGGACCTTCCCCGGCCCCACTTCCAGGAACGACGTCACCCCCATGACCCGCATCCGGGATACGCACTCCTCCCAGCGGACGGGCGAGACGATCTGCCGGATGAGGGAATCCGCCACTCCTTCTCCCTGCGGGTAGGCTTCCGCCGTCACGTTGGAAACCACCGGGTACGAGAACGTCCCGTGAGCCGCCGCCCGCAACTGCGGGGAAAGCCTTTCGGCTGCCGGTTTCATCAGGGAACAGTGGAACGGCGCGCTCACCGGAAGGGGCATCACTTTTCTCGCACCCGCCGATTTCGCCGCCTCGCACGCGGCTGCCACCGCGGCTGCGCTCCCGGAGATCACGATCTGGCCCCCGCCGTTGAAATTCGCCGGCTCGACCACCCCTTTCCCGCCGGCGTCGCGGCAAATTCCTCTCACAGCTTCGGGCGAAAGACCGATCACGGCGGCCATCGCCCCCTCCCCTTCCGGAACGGCCTCCTGCATGAATCTGCCTCTTGACCGGAGAAGCCGGACGGCCTCGGAGAGGGCGAGGGCGCCCGAAGCCACGAGTGCCGAGTACTCCCCGAGCGAGTGGCCCGCGGCGCACAGGGGACGGATCCCCGTCTCCCCCGCGAGAACCCGGTACGCGGCCACGCTCACGGTGAAGATGGAGGGCTGGGTGTTCTCGGTCAGCCGGAGGTCTTCCTCCGAACCGCGGAAGCACAGGTCGGACAGGGAGACCCCGAGCGCCTCGGAGGCCTCGTCGAAGACCTCGCGTGCCGCCGGGTAGGCGTCGTGCAGTTCCCTCCCCATCCCGGGGAACTGTGACGCCTGTCCGGGAAAGAGCAGACCGGTCCCCATTTGCTCCCCCCCTACATCCGCATCAGCGCGGAGCCCCACGTCAGCCCCGCCCCGAAGGCGGTAAGGAGAACAAGGTCTCCCTTCGCAAATCTCCCCTGCTCGCGTGCTTCCGTGAGGGCGATCGGAATCGAGGCGGCGGAGGTGTTTCCGAACCGCTCCAGGTTGACGAACACCTTTTCCTCGGGGACCCCGAGGCGCTTTCCCACCGCGTTGATGATGCGCAGGTTGGCCTGGTGGGGCACCACAAGAGTGATGTCGGAGACGCTTACCCCGTTTTTCTCCAGCGCTTCGAGGGAAACCTCGGCCATCTTCGTCACCGCCTGCTTGAACACTTCGTTTCCCGCCAGGCGGATCGCGTGCATCCGCTTCTCCTCGACTTCCGGTCCGTACGGGTGGACCGTCCCTCCCCCCGGCACGTGAATCAACTCCCAGAGGTTGCCGTCGGAGTGGAGGTGGCAACTCAGCACCCCCTCCCCTTCCGGGCACTCGGAAAGCACCACCGCCCCCGCTCCGTCCCCGAAGAGGATGCACGTGTTCCGGTCCGTAAAGTCGAGGACGGTGGAAAGGATCTCGCCACCCACGACGAGCGCTTTCTTCCCTCGGCCGGCGCGGATCATTGCATCGGCCGTGGAAAGGGCATAGAGGAAGCCGGAACATGCCGCGCTCACGTCCATTGCGAAGGCTCGCCCGGCGCCGATCTTCTGCTGCAGGAAGCATGCGGTGGACGGCATGGGCATGTCGGGAGTGCAGGTCCCGACGACGATGATGTCGATCTCGGAGGGGCTTACCCCCGCATCCGCCAGCGCACGCCGCGCTGCCTCCAGGCAGAGGTCCGAACACGCGCTTCCCGGCTCGGCGATCCGGCGGGTCCTGATCCCCGTCCGTTCCATGATCCACGAATCGGACGTATCGACCATCTTTTCCAGATCTTCGTTTGTCAGTTCCTTTGGCGGGGCGTACATCCCCAGCCCGATGATCCTCGATCCCAATATCGTCCCCCCCCTTTTCCTTGTGCGTCCCGTGCAGCGAACACCTTCCGGCATTCCCGCCGCGACCGGGACGCTTCTTCAGAAGATCACCCTTGCGATCTCCTCTTCCACCCCGTGCCGATGGAGCGAGTCGGCGGAACGGATCGCGTTTTTCATCGCGCGTGCGTCCGACGAGCCGTGGCAGATCACGACGCCCCCCTTCACCCCAAGAAGCGGCGCGCCGCCGTATTCGGCGTAGTCCAGCTTCCTCTTGACCCGCCGGATCGCCCCGCCGGCAAGGACCGCCCCCACCTTTGCCATCTGCGACTTGAGGATCTCCTCCCGCAGGAAATCCAGCAGCGCCGTCGCCATCCCCTCCATTGTCTTGAGGATGATGTTTCCCACGAACCCGTCGCAGACGAAGACGTCCGCCTTCCCGGCGAAGAAATCCCTCCCCTCCAAGTTTCCCACGAAATTCAGGTCTGTCTTCCGGAAAAGGGAGGACGTCTCCCGGGTCAGGTCCGTGCCTTTCGAATCCTCTTCCCCGATGCTTACTACCCCTACGCGAGGGCGGGATATCCCGAGGATCTTCCTCGCGTACGCATCGCCCATGCACCCGAACTGCACCAGGTTGTACGGCTTGCACTCCACGTTCGCCCCGGCATCGATGAGGACGATGGGGCCCGTGGGGGTCGGGATCGTCGCGGGGATCGCCGGCCGGTCGACCCCCCGGATCTTCTTCAGGATCAAGAGCGCCCCGGCCATCACCGCCCCCGAGTTCCCGGCGCTTACGAAGGAGGCTGCCTTCCCCTCCGCCACCAGGTTTAGTCCCACGCGAAGAGAGGAATCCTTCTTCTTCCGGATGGCCACGCCGGGGGAGTCGTACATCTCCACGACGTCGGAAGCGTGCTGCACCTCGATCCCTTTCGCCCCCGTGCGGCGCAACTCCTCCCGGATCACCTCTTCCTTTCCGACGAGAACGATGGGGAGATCGTGCTCCCGGAACGCATGCACCGCTCCCCGGATCACCTCTCCCGGAGCGTGATCCCCTCCCATTGCGTCAACCGCAATTTTCATCGAAGGCAGGGTGGAATGGTCGTCAGGACTTGGCAATAACTTCCCGGCCGTTGTACGATCCGCAATTCGGGCAGACGGCGTGGGGCCGCTTGACCTGCTTGCACTGCGAACAGTTGCTCCGCGCAGGATCGGTCAGCTTCTTGTGGGTCCTTCGCTTGTCCCGCCGGCACTTGGAACCGCGTCGTTTCGGATTCGGCATCGCTTACTCCTTTTCTTTCCTCAAGGTCTTCAAGACGTCGAACGGGCCTTCCCTTGTCTCCCCTTGACAGTTGCATTCCGAACGGTTTTTGTCCGCGCCGCATTGCGGGCAGACTCCCCGGCATTCCTCCCGGCAAAGCACCTTCGTGGGGAGGGCAAGCGCCACCTGCTCCCAGAAGATATCCGCCACCTCGATCCCTCTTCCGTCGTAGAAGGAGATATCCAGATCTCCCGGCCGCAGTTCGAGGTCTCCCGTCTCGTCCGGGTCCCGGGACGCCGGGACGAACACCGTCCGGAACTCTCTCTCCAGTCCCACGGTGACGGGCTCCGCGCACCGGTCGCATTCGCCCTCCCCTTCGGCGGAAAAAGACCCGCTCGCCTCCAGGTCCTTCCCCTCCAGGTCGAGGAAAAGGGTGACCTCCCGCATCCGGCACGTTCGAAGGGGGTGTGCATTCATCCCTTCCAATACCCCGGGAATCCACTCCTTCCCGCGGCTGGCGACGACATCGAACCCCCCTCGGGAGATATCGGACGTTCGTATGTACAAAAGACGCACTTCCCCGAAAATTAAAAGAAACAATATAGAAAACACCATACCACGTGTCAATCGGGAATATGCCTGTCCCGCGGGCCCCTGTGGTATAAATTACCGTATGAGCCGGAATCCTGCCGTGGCGGGCCAGTTCTACCCGGGGACAACGAAGGAGCTGGACCGGGCGGTACGCCTCTACACCCGGGACGCAGAGGAAAAAATCCGTGCCAAAGGGATCGTCGTGCCCCACGCAGGGTACGTCTACTCGGGAGGCGTGGCGGGGGAAGTCTTCTCTACGGTTACGATCCCGGACCGCAGCGTCATCTTCTGCCCCAACCACACGGGCGTGGGGTCCGATGCAGCCATCATGTCGCGGGAGGCCTGGCGAATGCCGTGGGGGGAAGTGCCGATTGACGGGGAACTGGCGGACCGCCTGCTTGCGGCCTCCCCTCTCCTTTCGGAAGACGCCTCCGCGCACCGCGGAGAACACTCCCTGGAGGTGCAGCTCCCGTTCCTCAGGCGCTTCCGGGAGGCGTTCCGGTTCGTACCCGTCGCCCTCGGACACCTCTCCCTGTCCGATTGCCGGGCACTGGGAGAGGCCGTGGCCCGCATCGCGGGGGAGGAAACCCGGCCTCCCTTGCTCATCGCGAGCTCCGACATGTCCCACTACGAACCGGACGGCATCGCGCGGAAGAAGGACGGCGCGGCGATCGACCGCATGCTGTCTCTCGACCCGGAAGGGCTGTTCCGGGTCGTACGCTCCGAGCGGATCTCGATGTGCGGCGTGATCCCCGCGACGGTCGTCCTGTTCGCGTCCCTTGCTCTTGGCGCCACATCCGCCCGCCTGGTAAAGTATTCGACTTCCGGTGACGTAAGCGGCGACCGGGGACAGGTCGTCGGGTACGCGGGGCTGGCGTTCCTGTAGGATTTCGCCGCCTCGACGATCGCACCTATCCTTGCGGGAGAGGGGTTCCATGCCTGAAATCGTGACGCGTTTTGCCCCCAGCCCGACGGGGTACCTCCATATCGGAGGTGCCCGCACCGCACTCTTCAACCGGCTTTTCGCCCGCCGTAACGGGGGAAAGTTCCTCCTGCGGGTCGAGGATACGGACCGGGAACGGTCGACCCCCGAGGCCGTGAAGGCAATCCTCGAGGGAATGACGTGGCTGGGGATCACCTGGGACGAGGGGCCCTACTTCCAGACGGAGCGGATGGAGCTGTACCTGAAGGAGGCAGGGCGACTGGTCGCGGAAGGGAAGGCGTACCGGTGCGTGTGTACCCCGGGGGAGCTTGAAGTGCGGCGGAAGGCCGCCCGGGAAAAGGGGGAGAAACCGCACTACGACCGTCGCTGCCGGGATCTTCCCCCCGGAGATACCGAAGGGAAACCGTCCGTGGTGCGTTTCCGCGCCCCCCTCTCGGGGACGACGTCGGTGCACGACCTGCTCCGGGGAGACGTCGTCTACGAAAACGGGGAGCTGGACGATCTCGTCCTCCTGCGGACGGACGGCTCGCCGACATACAACTTCGTCGTGGTCGTGGACGACGCAACGATGGGAATCACCCATGTCCTGCGCGGCGACGATCACCTGAACAATACCCCCCGGCAGATCCTTCTCTACGAGGCGCTCGGGTACCCCCTGCCGAGTTTCGGGCACTTCCCCCTGATCCACGGGAAGGAAGGGGGGAAGCTTTCCAAGAGACAGGACGACGTCTCCGTGACGGCGTACCGGGATCGGGGATTTCTCCCCGAGGCGATGATCAACTACCTCGTCAGACTCGGCTGGGGCCACGGGGACCAGGAGATCTTCTCCGTGGAGGAACTCCAGGGGATCTTCTCGCTGGAAAGCGTGGGAAAGTCCCCCTCCCGCTTCGACCCGGAGAAGCTGCAAAACGTAAACGCCCACTACATCAAGACCGGGGACCCGCAGCGGCTTTCCGCCCTCCTCGTCCCGTTCCTCGCGCGGCGTGGAATCGAAGCGGAATCCTCCCCCTGGCTTGCCAAGGTGGTTCGGACGTTTCAAGAGCGGTCGAAGACCCTCGAGGAGATGGCGGAATCGGCTGAGTACTACTTCCGCCGAAAGGATCCGGACCCGAAATCCGCGGAAAAGTTTCTCACGCCGGAAACGGCCCCCCTGTTCGAGGAGATCGCCCGGGAGCTCGGCGGCCTGCCCGATTTCACCCCTGCCGCGATGGAACCGGTCTTCCAACGGGCAGCGGAAAAAAGAGGGGCGAAGCTGGGGAAGGTGGCCCAGCCGGTCCGGGTCGCCCTCACGGGCGGTACGGTGTCCCCGGGAATCTTCGAGGTCATGGACGTGCTCGGCCGGGACGAGGTCGTCGAACGACTGACAGCCGCGGCTGGTCGCATCCGGGAGCGTTCGGCCGGCTGACCGGTTATTTCCTTTTCGTCGCCGGGACTCCTGCCCGGTACCTGTCCTTGAGATCCACAATGCGGTTGAAGATCGGGGCGCCCGGCCTCGAGTCGACCTCGTCGGCAACGAAGTATCCGTTACGCAGGAACTGGAACGGTTCCCCGGGGGATGCCTTCGCCAGGGACGGTTCGACCAGGCAGCCCCGCACGATTTCCAATGACCGCGGGTTCAGGCAGTCCTGGAAGGTTTTCCCATCCCCGGCATTCTCCGGATCTGCGACGGTGAAGAGGCGGTCGTAGAGGCGCACGTCGACCGGCAACGCGTGCGCCGCCGAAACCCACTGGATCGCCGTGGTCTTTTTCCTTGCCCCTTTCGATGGTGCGCCCAGGGATTCCGGATCGTAGGTGCAGGATAGCCCGGTAACCTCCCCGGAGTCCGGGTCCCGATCCACCCCCTCGCACCGGATGAAATAGGCGTTGCGCATACGGACCTCCCCGCCGGGGCGAAGGCGGATCCAGTCGTCGGGCGGGTCCTCCAGGAAGTCCGTGCGCTCGATGTACACCTCGCGGGAGAGCGGCACCTCGCGGGAGCCTTCCCTGTCGATGTCCCGCGGCCAGTAGGGCGCTTTCAGCCATTCGACCTTACCCTCAGGATAATTCGTGATCGTCACCTTGAGCGGCCGGAGGACGGCCATGACACGAGGGGCGCGCGCGTTGAGATCGTCCCGGATCGCGTTCTCGAGCAGCTCCATGCTGACCCGGCTGTTGGCCTTGTCCACGCCGATGCGCGCCGCGAAGAGGCGGATCCCCCCGGGCGTATAGCCGCGTCGCCGCATCCCGGCGATCGTCGGCATGCGCGGGTCGTCCCACCCGGAAACGAGGCCCTCCTCCACGAGCGTTAGCAGCTTGCGCTTGCTCATGATCGTGTAGTCGAGGTTGAGACGAGCGAACTCGTACTGGTGCGGACGCGGTTCCTCGAAGAGATTGTCGAGCAGCCAGTCGTAGACCGCCCGGTTGTTCTCGAACTCCAGGGTACAGATCGAGTGCGTGATGTCCTCGATGGCGTCCGACAACGGATGGGCGAAGTCGTACATGGGATAGATGCACCATTCGTCGCCTCGCCGGTAGTGTGTCGCATGACGGATGCGGTAGAGAAGCGGATCCCGCATCTTCATGTTCCTGGCCGACATGTCGCCCCGGGCGCGCAGGACGTGCGCCCCGTCGGGAAACTTCCCGGCGCGCATCCCCGCGAAGAGGTCAAGATTCTCTTCCACGGATCGACCTCGGTAGGGGCTTTCGCGGCCCGGTTCCGTAACGGTGCCGCGATACCGGCGGATCTCCTCTTCGTTCAAGCTGTCCACGTAGGCCTTGCCGTCCCGGATGAGCCGGACCGCGAACTCGTAGAGCTTTTCGAAGTAGTCCGACGCGAAGAAAAGCCTGTCCTCCCAGTCGAAGCCCAGCCAGCGGATGTCGCGCATGATCGACTCAACGTACGTCATGTCCTCGGTTTCCGGGTTCGTGTCGTCGAAACGCAGGTGGCAGACCCCCCCGTTCTCCCGGGCGATCCCGAAGTTCAGGCAGACCGATTTGGCGTGGCCGATGTGCAGGTAACCGTTCGGCTCCGGCGGGAAGCGCGTCACCACTCTGTCTCCGTACCGGCCGGAGAGCGTGTCGCGCCTGACGATCTCCCGGAGGAAATCGAGGTGATCGCTTGCTTCGGGTCCCTTCATGCGTAAACCAATAGCATGCCGCACCGGGGGAGTCAAAACAGCGCCCGGCCGGGAACCGGGCCGGTTTTTCAGGATTTCCCACCGGAATGGCGCCAGGAGCCGTTCCCCTGCGCGCGATCCTTACTTTTCCTCCGGTTTCCGGCGGGATTCGCCCTTGACGGAGGGGAAATGCTTCGGGTACCCTGATTTTTCCGTTGAGGAGTAGTGAAACGGCATCACGCCTGGCTCTGGACCAGGTTTTCCAGGTTCAAATCCTGGCTCCTCAGCCATCACGGTCCCATCGTCTAGTGGACTAGGACACCGCCCTCTCACGGCGAAAACCCGGGTTCGAACCCCGGTGGGATCACCAAAGAAAACAGGGGGTTACGGAGAAAACCGTAGCCCCCTTCTCTTTTACCCTTTGCTGATACAATGACGAATGTGTTCCCTATCTGTCCTGCCGTTCATTCAACAGGTCATTCCTGGTCAAATATTCTCTTCCTTTCGGAGCAAGGGAAAATTCCTTTGGCCTCCCGACGTATAAATGCTCCCGAACGTAATTTTCTCTCTCCAATATGTCCAGGTGCTCTTTCACTTTTTGAGCGGAAATATCCAACTTATAGCCGACGGCAGCTGCTGTTCTGGGTGTATATCCGGGAGGTTCGTATAACACTTTCAGCATTTCGATCTCTATTTTTTCCAGTACAGGCTTGGCGGCAACCGATTTTTTGGGTTTATCGGGTTCTTGTGTTTTTTTCGTCTCGCTTTTTCTTGCAGCTTTACCAGTCCGCTCGGGTGTCTTTTCAGGTTTGTCGGTGTCGGGTGTCTTTTCAGGTTTGTCGGTGTCGGGTGTCTTTTCAGGTTTGTCGGTGTCGGGTGTCTTTTCAGGTTTATCGGCGTCTAGTGTCTTTTCAGGTGTCTTTTCGGGTTTCTCTTCTGGTTTCTCTTCGG
>DAOUUI010000245.1 GCA_030668225.1 Deltaproteobacteria bacterium | reverse complement strand
CCGTCCCTCCTCCACGTCCCGGCGCAGGTCCCGGTTGGTCGCCGCCAGCACCCGGACGTCCGCTTCGATCGTCTCCTCTCCGCCCACCCGTTCGAAGCAGCGGTCTTGCAGGAACCGCAGCAGGAGGACCTGGGTGGCCAGGGAGATGTCTCCGATCTCGTCGAGAAAGAGCGTCCCGTCCTGGGCCCGCTCGATCCTTCCCTTTTTCTGGCGGATCGCCCCGGTGAATGCGCCCTTTTCGTGACCGAAAAGCTCACTCTCCAACAGGCCCGTCGAATAGGCCGAGCAGTTGGCCACCACGAAGGGACCGTTCCGGCGATAGTTCTGCTTGTGGATCGCCTGGGCCACCAGCTCCTTGCCGGTGCCGTTTTCCCCCGTGATGAGAACGGTGGCGTCGGACGTGGCCACGAGGTCGATCAGTTCGTATATTTCCCGAATCTTTTTGCCTTGGCCGATGATTCCCCCCCGGGATACGGTCTCCCCGGGTTCCTTGTGGAACCTTGCGATCTCCGCCTCGTGGAGGACCAGGCTCCGGATGTGTCCGGCGATCTGGGCGAACAGGGCCTGGAAGAAGCGCAGATCCTCCCGGGAGTAGTTCGTTTTCGTTTTCGACCCGAGGAGGAAGTACCCGATACATTCCAGGCGGACGAGAATGGGAAGGCCGAACCAGCTCGGATAGACCTCCGTGATCCTTTGGAGAAGGGGGGGCAGACGGTGGCCGTCCGCGGAGGTTGCCACCCGGGGGTCTTTCATCGTCCGGAGAGAGCGAGCCAGTTCCGCAACTACCGTATCCCGCTCCGGATTCTGCCGAAGACTTTGCAGGGGGTTGGTCACCTCGGGGGAGCATTCCTCGAAGGACAGGAGCCGTTCGCCGGCCGCGTCAAGGAGCAGGAACATCGGATCGGTATCGGGGAAGATCCCTTCCGTGAAGTCCTGGAGAAAATGGACGAGCCCGTGCAGGGAGCTTTCGGCGCCTACGCGCCGGGAGACCTCGAAGAGCGTCTCCAGCTGGTGCTGGGTCTTTTGCAGTTCCTTGGAGCGAAAGGCAAGAGCCTCTTCCATCTTCCTCTTTTCGGTGACGTCGCGCTCCATCCGGATGACCAGCTCCACCTCCCCCGTGCCGCCAATAAGGGGATAGGTATGGATGTCCAGCATCTGTTCCTGGCCCTCGGCGTTGTAGTACACCTTGTCGCACTGGGAGGGACGCTTGCCAGCCGCCGCGTCCCGGACGGGACAACGGATCCCGTCCTCCCAGCAAGGGGTCTTCCTCCCCAGCATGATCTCGTGGCACGTCTTGTGGATCACATCCTCCAGGCCGTGCCCGGTCCGGCCGAGGAAGGAGGAGTTGGCTTGCACGATATGGTGCGTCATGGGG
>DAOUUI010000089.1 GCA_030668225.1 Deltaproteobacteria bacterium | reverse complement strand
CTCCGCCTTGCCGATCTCGTACGGATCGAACCGGTTCCCGCCGTCCACCGCCACCACGGGCTCCCCGGCTACGAGGGGGCGGGCCAGCGTGCGCAGCGCCAGCCGGTGGGCGCCCGTCCCGAAGAAGCCGGCGAGCTTCCCCGGCGCGGGGTGCAGGCAGAGGGCGGAGACGCGCTCGATGTCCGCGGCGAGGGAGGAGACGGATGCCGCATGGCGTGCGCGATCGTTCAAGGCGGCCTCCCCCCGGTTCCTAGAGTTTCCGGAAAACGCCGACGACTTTCCCCGCGATCCGGAAAGACAGGGCGTCTTCCGGCACATCGACGGGCGGGTAGGCGGGGTTGGCGGGCTCGAGACGGATTCCTCCGTTCCGTTGGCGGATCCGCTTGACCGTGGCCTCCCCATCGACGACGGCGACCACGATCTCCCCGTCTTCGGCGGTCTCCTGCGCCCGGACGAGGACGTAGTCCCCCTCGCAGATGTGCGCCCCCTCCATGCTGTCCCCCTTTACGCGGAGGGAGAAGATCTCCCCCTCTCCGGCCAGGGACGGATCCAGGAGGAGCTCCTCCTCGGCGAGTTCGATCGCCTCCCGGGGGCTTCCGGCGGGCACCCGTCCCAGCACCGGGACACGCAGGGGGACAGGAAGCGCCGCTTCCCCGAGAAACTCGATCCGGCGGGGGGATTTCCGGTGGCGGCGGATGTATCCCTTGCGCCCAAGCAACTCCATGTAATAGAAGGCGTTTTTCTCGGCGATCCCGAAGCGGTCCGCCACTTCCCTCGCGGTGGGGGCAAAGGAGTGGGAGATGGTGAACTCCCGCAGGAACGTAAGCACCCTGCGTTGCCTGGCGGTTAACGGTCTGTCCATATAGGTATGTTGACATACCCATATGGGCAGGTCAAGGGGGGCGGGAAAGGGCGTCTGCCAGGACGCTTGCGCTACTCCCCCCGGAAGGCGGGCGGCCTCTTCTCGATAAACGCCCGGACCCCCTCGCGGAAGTCCCCGGTCCGGGCGGACGCGGCGATGTGCTGGCGCTCGTCCTCGAGCTGCGTCTCCAGCGGCTGGCACAGTGCCCGGTTGTACAGCTCCTTCGCCCTTGCATAGGCGAGGGTGGGACCGGAGGCGATGCGCGTTGCAAGTTCCGCCGTCCCGGCTTCGAACGAGTCGTCGGGGAAGACGCGCTGGACGATCCCCCACCCGGCCGCCTCGTCCGCGGTGAGCGTCCTGCCGGTCAAGGTGAGTTCCATCGCCCGGTGGGTCCCGACGGCCCGGGCGAGGAAAAAGGTGGCCCCGCCGTCCGGGGAAAGCCCGATGTTCTGGTAGGCGAGCGTGAAGCGGGCCGACGCCGCGGCGACCACGAGGTCGCCGGCCAGCGCCATGGCGAACCCGGCCCCCGCCGCGGCTCCGTTGACCGCGGAGAGGACGGGTTTGGGGCAGCGCCGAAGAGAGGCGATGAAGGCGTGCAGCCCGATCATGAGCTCCAGGAAGTGCTCTGCGGCCTCTGTCCGAAAGGATCCCATCATGGCGACGTCGCCGCCTGCCGAGAAGGCCCTCCCGGACCCGGTAAGCACGATGCAGCGGACGGCCGGGTCGGCGCCCAGGGATGAAACGGCGCCCAGCAGCTCCTTCCCCATCTCGAAATCGTACGCGTTCATCCGGTCGGGGCGGTTCATCGTCATTGTCGCCACGCCCCCCTGTCTTTCGACGTTCACCGTGCTCATGGGGACCTCCTTATCCGAAAGAATTGCCGCCAGAGGAAACGAATTGGCTTCGGTCTCAATTCTTGCCGGGCAATGCGGAGCCATTTAGAATGATCCACCACGACACGCCGTGGACCGCGTTGTGAAGCTTCGTCAGTTCCTCAATCGGGGGAAGATTCCCGGGCTTCCCGGTCCCGGATACGGGGTACACGGTGCGGGCCAAAGCGACATCCGCGATAAAGTCGGCCCCGATGACCTTTCCCCTCCCGACGCCCAGAAACGGTTTCCGTTGTTCGAGAAGATTATGACCCAGGGAGTAGTAGGGAAAGCCTTTGGGAGCCGCAAGCTCGACCAGGGTTGGTCCGATGTCGATGTGGGAACCGGCCACCCCATCGGGGAGCGAGATCCCCTTCAGGACCTCTTTCCCGTACAAAACGAACGGTACGGCCGAGTGTTCGAAAAAATCCGGTCTTGCGTTGATGAATTTCCTCCCGTAATGATCGCCGGTCACGGCGAACAGGGGAGCTGTCAGCTTCCCTTCCATGACCCGGACGAAATCGGCCATCGCCTTGTCCGCATACCAGAGATGCCCGAGGGTTTTCAGGTCGATGGTGTCCACATCGAACAGATCTTTCAGGTCCTCCGGTACTTCCCGCACGGGATACCCCCTGGCATGGACATCGATGTCGTACGGGGGGTGGTAGCTCGTGGTCAGGATGAAGTTGAAGCTTTTCTCGCCGTCCGTCACCGTTTTCGCCACGAAGTCGAACAGGTACTCGTCATCTATTCCCCACTCGTTTCCGGAAAATACTTCGCCCATGTGGGAGCCGCCGTAGATCTCACGGAACCCCTGGGCCTTCGTGAATTCGTCGATCCTTTGCCATTTGATTTTTCCCCCGTAGAAGAACCGGGTTTTGTATCCGAGGCGGTTGAACGTCTCAGGGACCGAGGAACGGTAAGGCTTCCTCGCGCTCTTTTGGAAGTTCGTGTGCACCCCCGCGTCGGCAAGGGTGGTGATGATCGGTGCCAGGGAAGTCATCGTCCCCGAGGAAGCGGAAAGAAAACTTTTGACGGACAGACCCCGAGCGGCCAGATCGGCAAGCCCCCCCGAAAGTTTCAGGGACCGGTATTTCTCCATCAGGGGCCAGGCGTCGTAGCTTTCCATGACGATCAGGAAGATCTGCCTCGCCGGCCCGTTGACGGTTCCCCTGGCGGTCTTCCGCATATAGAGGTCAAGGTCCGGAAGCGATCCGTCCCGCTCGAATAGATACCCGGCGGCGGCTCCTACGTCCCCGTCGGGAAGGAAGGTGGCAAGCCCCTTCGTGTCGGCAAGTTCCCGGTGGTCTTTGATGGCATAGCGCAACGATATATGGGGATTCAGGATCGTCTTGTTGAGGAATTCGTCTTTCGTCACCCCGGAATCCTTGCGCTGGGCGGGACGGTGCCCGAAGGAACCCCGGATGCCGCAGACGAAGAGCAGAAGCGCCAACAGGGTGATGGCGATCCGTAGGGAAGGAGGGATTTGGGATCGCAGAACGGTTTCTTCGGGCACCGCACCCCTGTCGATGAACCGTTTCTTGATGATGAACACGGGAGCAAGCAGGATCGCCATCACGGAGATATTCCGAAGAAGATGGTATTCCTTCCAGATGGTCACCAGAATGGCCGTGGTGTCGTCATACAGAAATTCGAAAAGGAAGTGGTTGAACTGGTCGTTGAACTCCCGGAAATATCCGATCGTCACCACGAACAGGATGGAGGAGAAGATCAAAAACAGCGTCCCCATCGTGGTTCGGACACGGGCCGCCAGCGTTTGCACATCGAGGAAAAGACAGCATAGGCTCAACAGAAAGGGAAGAAGCACCGTATAGCTGGCCACCATGGAGTCGTACCGCATCCCGTAGGCCGCTGCGGCGAGAACATCCCCTATCTGCGCGTCATTGCCCATCCGTTCCCGGAACAGAAGGATGAGCGCAATCCGGAAAAGGGAAAGGAAGAGGACGCAAAAGAGCCACAGCTTGAGGTCTTTCCGGAATTGGAGGAAAAATCGCGGCCAGTTTTTCATGACAGGAAGCCGGTCCGCCCCTTCCCCTTCCCCGAATGTACCTGGGAACGGTGCGGAGAGGGCGAACGGATGCACACGGCGTCCCGTTCCATCAGGTCTTTCTCTCGTACCCGTCCAGGAGCCGCCGGTACACGTCGAATATGCCTCTTGCTTCCTCCTCGATCCGGTAATGGGACGAAATCTTCTCCTTTGCCCGCTGTCCCATTTCGCTGGTGCGCTGCGGATCCTCGGTGATTCTCAGGATCGCATCCGCCAGCGCGTTGACGTCCCGGCAGGGAACCACGTACCCATCCTGGCCTTCCGTGATCACTTCCGGCCAGGCGCCGGTGCTTGTGGCCACGACCGGACACCCGGAAGCCATCGCCTCCAGACAGGAGAGTCCAAAGCCCTCCACGCGACTCGGGCACACGACGACACGGAGCGACCGGTACCATTCCGGAATTTCCGCGGAATCCTTCAGGAATCCCGTAAAATGGACGCGGTGTTCCAGGCCTGCTTCTTTCAGCATTCCACGAAGTCGCAGCTCGAACGGCCGAAACTCCTCCGTTGTCTGGCCCACAACGACCACCGTCCACTCCGGACGCCTGGGCAATACCTGGATGATGGCTTGTACGAATTCTTCCGTTCCCTTCCGGGGACGGATTCGGCCGAATACCCCGATGCCTTGGCGACCAGGCAGACCGCGCTTTGCCCATGCAGCGGCACGGTCCTCGGGCGGAAAAAAAACGGTTGCATCGACACCATGCCGTACGACCACGGCTTCCCTGTACAGAAACGAGGCCGCTTTTGACGTAGTGGCGATCAGTCCGTCCATATGCCGATAGTAGAATCGTGTGATCCAGCTGTGACGTCGCTGGGCGGCAGAGGTGAACACGAGAATCAGCTTGAACCGCAGCAGGTGTCGCAGAACGAGACCGGCCAGCATATCGATATTACGGCGTGCGTGCCAGATCCTCCATGGACCACGGCGGCAATGCCGCCAGAACTGACGGAAACGAATCCGTGGAATGCCTTCCGGGATATGAAACCCCATTGCGGCAATCCGAATGTGTCTGGTCAGCTCGGGCATTACGGCAATCATGCTCGCATTGATCCCGGAAAAACGCTTGCCCAGACAGGGAGCGATTACTTGCAATTCGGCCGGGTCCATCGAGATATCCATTCGCGCTCATCGGCGATCTCTTGCTTGGTGCCTGGTCAACTGTAGCAGAAATCGAGGGATCGACGGAGGACCAACCGGCCGTCCGGCGATCATCATTCCCATGGGGTTCCTCTTCCTTTTTTCTGAATTGCCGAACATTCCTGTTAGCGTTGTACAACGTTCCGGGGCGGTTGGGCTATAATTTTGCTATGCCTCTTTCCCGGATGACCTGCCCTGCCTGCGGAGCGGAACTTGTCTACGACTCCCACGAGGCGATCAAGGGCCCGGACGGGAAGGAAATGTGCCCCTACAGGGACCGGGGGTACTCTGCACTGCGATCGGGCCACGACAAGGTCTACTTCGGCAAATGGAGGAAGATGGACTCCACGACAACCGACTTCCGGCGGGCGTACCGGCAGATCGAAAGGCACCTGAAGGCGATCGGCAGTGTCCTGGAAACGAAGGATCTCCCCGCCGCGAAGCGGGATCTTGGCAAGGCGATCGAGTCGTACTATGCGGTGGATCCCGAAGGAGAGTCTCCGGACGCGCTGCGCTTCATGGACCACGCCCTTTCCTACGCCCACATGGCGATCGACGATCTCCTTCACGAGGAGGGCCTGCCCCCTCACGACCCCATGGAGTTTTCAAAATGGTACGACGCGGTGGAAGTGCCGTTCAAGGAGGAGTGGTGATGGAACCCGATGCGTCAGGAGAAAACCGATGATATCACTTGAGCGATACCCCAGGGAGATCCGTCTGCGCGACGGGGCACAGCTTACCTTCCGCCCGATGATTCGGGAGGATGCGGACCGGCTCTGGGACTTCTTCTGCCGGATCCCTGCGGAGGACAAGATGGTCTTCCGGGAGGACGTCAGCCGAAAGGAAGTGGTGGAACGGTGGGCGGAAAATCTCGACTACGCATCGGTGCTCCCCATTCTTGCCCTCGAAGGAGACCAGGTGGTGGCGGATGCCACCCTCCACAGGAACAGGACCGGCTGGAAGCAGCGCGTCGGAACGATCCGGATCCAGATCGCGCCGGATTTCCGTGAACGGGGCCTCGGGACCGCGATGATCCGGGAAATGCGGCACCTGGGCGAGAAGGCGGCCCTGCGCTACCTGAGGGCGGAGGCGATCGAGGAGCAGGAGGCCGCCATCGGGGCGTTCGAGAAGATGGGATTCGATCGCATGGGGGTGTATCCGAACTTCGTGAACGACCAGAAAGGCCGGCTGCACAACCTCGTCGTGCTGCTGTACCCCATGCCGTACTCCGAGGTGGAGATGAATTTCTGATTTTCCGCGGAATTTTCCCTAAAGTTTTCCCTGGTTCCAAACGATATTGTCCCATAAGGATGGTAGGGAGTCAGTCAACCCTAACCGGATCGGGGGCCACAAGGACAACGGCCCCCCATTTTTTTTTACGAGGCCGCGGGCCTCTTTCGTTTTTTTGATGGTTTGACGGGGGAAACCGGGCCGAATATCATTGTGCTTTGTCGATTGGGGGGGGGTGGCGTTAACCGATATGGGAATAGCATCCTTTTTCCGGCGCGCCAAGCGGTTCCTCCTGGGGGCGCCCCGCGACCTGTTCGACCCGAAACTCTTCCAACGGATCTCCCTGATCGCCTTCTTCGCGTGGGTCGGCCTCGGGGCGGACGGAATTTCCTCCTCCGCCTACGGCCCGGAGGAGGCGTTCCTCGCCCTCGGAAAGCACACCTCCCTGGCGATTTTCATCGCGATCGCCACGGTCATCACCGTCTTCATCATCTCGGGGAGCTACGCCCGGATCATCGAGAAGTTCCCCATGGGCGGGGGAGGGTACATCCTCGCCGCCAAGTTGCTCGGGGAGAAGGCGGGGGTGGTCTCCGGATCGGCCCTGGTCATCGATTACGTCTTGACCGTGACCATCTCCGTGGCGGCAGGGGTCGATGCGGTATACAGCTTCCTCACGCTTGGCTGGCAGGCGTACAAGTTCTCGACCATTGCCTTCGTCATTATGGCGCTCATCGTGCTCAACCTGCGGGGGATCAAGGAATCGGTTGCGATCCTCACTCCCATTTTCCTGGCCTTCATCATCTGCCACGTTCCGCTCGTTCTCTATGCCGTCTTAAAACACGTGCCGGAGCTGCCCTCCTTGGCCGCCACCGTGTCGGTGGACATGTCCTCCGCCGTGGGAGAGTTGGGGTATTACGGAGTGTGTCTTCTCCTCCTGCGGGCCTACTCGATGGGGGCCGGAACGTACACGGGAATCGAGGCGGTCTGCAACTCCATGGGGACGCTTCGGGAACCCCGCGTGAAAACGGGAAAGAAGGCGCTCTTGTACATGGCGCTCTCGCTCTCTTTCGTCGCCGGAGGGATCATCCTGGGGTACATGCTCAACGGGGTGCAGCATGTCGCCGGAAAAACGCTCAATGCCTCCCTGATCGAGGGGGTTGTCGGGACCCTGTGGGAAGGGCAGACCAAAAGCGTGATCGTGGCGTTCGTACTGGTGACGGAGGCGACACTTTTGTTTGTCGCGGCCCAGACGGGGTTCCTCGGGGGCCCCCAGGTCCTCTCGAGCATGGCGGTCGATTCCTACATGCCCCACCGGTTCGCGCACCTTTCCGACCGGCTGGTGACCAAATACGGGGTGTACTTCATGGGCATGATGGCCATCGTGATGCTGTACCTCACCGGCGGCTCCGTGAAGTACCTGGTCATCATGTACTCGATCAACGTGTTCCTCACCTTCACCGTCGACCAGTTCGGGATGTGCGTGCATTGGGTGAGGGAGCGCAAATGGGAGCAGAAGTGGAAGTTCGGACTGGGAATGAACGGAATCGGGTTTCTGCTGACCGCTTCGTTCGTGGTCGACACGGTCCTGATCAAGTTCCCGGTATGTGGATGGATGACCATGCTGATGACGGGGGCGTTCATCGCGTTTTCCTTTTTGATCAGGCGTCATTACAT
>DAOUUI010000172.1 GCA_030668225.1 Deltaproteobacteria bacterium | reverse complement strand
CCCGCGCCTTCAAGGAAACACTCAACTTCTGGAGGCAGTGGGTGGCCCGCTCTACCTACCGGGGGCGGTGGCGGGCGACGGTGAACCGCTCCGCTCGCACGTTGAAAATGCTTCCCTCCCGAACCGACGGTTCCATCGTCGCGGCGCCGACGTTCGGTCTGCCGGAGGAGATCGGGGGGGAGCGAAACTGGGATTACCGGTACACGTGGATCCGGGACGCCTCTTTCACCCTGTACGGGCTGATCCGCCTCGGGTACACGGAGGAGGCGGCCGCGTTCATGCGATGGATCGAGGGGCGTGCCGGCGAGTTAAATCCCGACGGATCCCTGCAGGTCATGTACGGTATCGACGGGCGGCACGACCTGACCGAGGAGATCCTCCCTCATTTCGAGGGATATCGGAAATCCTCCCCGGTTCGGATCGGGAACGGCGCCTACAACCAGCTCCAGCTCGACATCTACGGCGAGCTCATGGACTCGGTCTACCTGTACGACAAGTACGGCGAGCCGATCGGTTACGACCTCTGGTCGAATCTCGTGCGACTGATCGACTGGGTATGCAAGAACTGGCAGAAGAAGGACGAGGGGATCTGGGAGATCCGTTCCGGGCAAAAGGAGTTTCTGTATTCCCGTCTCATGTGCTGGGTTGCGATCGACCGGGGGATACGGCTTGCCCAGAAACGGTCGCTGCCCGCCCCGTTCGACCGGTGGTACAAGGCCAGGGACACGATCTACCGGGACATCTTCAAGAACTTCTGGGACCCCAGGAGGAAGGCCTTCACCCAGTCCAAAGGATCCACGGTGCTTGACGCCTCGAATCTGCTGATGCCGATGGTGAAGTTCCTGGGGCCCACGGATCCGCGGTGGCTCTCGACCCTCAAGGCGATCAAGGAGGATCTCGTCGAGGACTCGCACGTCTACCGGTACCGGGTCACCGACGGATCCTCGGACGGCCTCCGGGGAGAGGAGGGGACGTTCACGATGTGCTCCTTCTGGTATGTCGAGTGTTTATCTCGGGCCGGGGAGGTCCAGAAGGCGCGGTTCTTCTTCGAAAAGATGCTCGGGTATGCCAATCATCTGGGTCTTTACTCCGAGGAGTTGGGACCGAGCGGGGAGCACCTGGGCAACTTTCCCCAGGCGTTCACCCACCTGGGGCTCATAAGCGCCGCCCACAATCTCGACAGAAACCTCTCCGGTTCGTAAAGGTTAGCCGCGATCCCCTGTCGGAAGGTCCGTACGCGATGCGTGGGTGGGATCTGCGATGCGAAAACATCTTGATGCCGTTCACCCTTTTTCCCGGTGTGTTGGACGATCCGAACCTGTGAGAAAATGGCGTACCCGCTCATCGCCGGCGCAGTCATGGTGATGCAATTCGGGATTCGTCCCTGTCGGGACGGGGAGACGGGAAGAGAGCGATGAAACAGGAAGAGCCGCCGGTTCTCATTTCCGAGGAGAAGATCCGGCGTCGGGTGGAGGAACTGGCCCGACAGGTGTCCGCGGAGTATGAAGGCGCAGGGGAACTTCTCCTGCTCGGGGTGCTCAGGGGATGCTTCATTTTCCTTGCCGATCTCTCCCGGCTTCTCACCATTCCAACGCGTGTCGATTTCATCACGCTTGCCGCCTATGGCCCGGACGCAGCCCCGTCCGGCGCCGTGCGCCTCGTCACGGATCTCCGGACGGACATTTCGGGGAAACACGTTCTGATCGTCGAGGATATTGCCGACACCGGAAACACGCTCGAGGCTCTCGTAAATACCTTGCTTGCGATGAAGCCGGCAACCCTTAAGACCTGCGTGCTGTTACGAAAAAAGGAATGCATGAAAAAGGAAGTGCGAATCGATTATCTGGGATTCGACATCCCCGACGTGTGGGTCGTGGGATACGGATTGGACTATGCGGACAGGCATCGCGCGCTCCACTATATCGGCTCCGTGAAGGCGGATTGAGGGGAGCGGTTCGGAAAAGGAGGACTCGATGGACAGGGACGATCGGGAAAAAAACGGGGAGTCGGGGGAGGAAAGTTTCTCGGACATGCTCGAGAGGACATACTCGGAACCTCCCAGGCTGGAGCCGGGCGAGAAGGTCTCCGCGAGGATCATCGGAATCACCTCGGAGCATATTTTCCTGGACCTGGGGAGAAAAGGGGAGGGATGCATCGAGAAGAAGGAGTTCCACGACGCGGACGGAAACCTGACCGTGAGGGAGGGCGACACGATCCAGGCGTATTTCGTGGGAACAAGAGACAACGAGATGTTGTTTGCTACCAGGATCGGGGGCGGAGCGGTCGATCAGACACAGATGGAAGATGCCTGGCGAAACGGCATTCCGGTGGAAGGGACCGTGGAGAACGAGGTAAAGGGCGGGTATTCGGTCCGGATCGCGGGTGGTTTTCGGGGGTTCTGCCCCTATTCCCAGCTGGGGAACGCTCCCGCGGAGAGTCGGGGAGAACCGGTCGGGATGCGTCTTCTTTTCAGAATTACGAAGTATGACGGCAGCGGACGCAACATTGTCCTGTCGCACCGCGTTCTGCTGGAGGAGAAGCGCCGAGAGGAGATGGAATCCCTCAGGGGAACATTACGGGAAGGGATGACGGTAAAAGGGACGATCACGTCCGTCAGAGAATTCGGCGCCTTCGTGAGCGTAGGACCCATCAGGGGGCTATTGCCGGCGTCCGAGGTCGGATGGGACCGGGGAGGGGACATCCGGGAGACGCTTACGGTGGGGCAGGAGATCGAGGTCGCGATCATCCGCCTCGACTGGGAAAAAGAACGTTTCAGTTTCAGCCTGAAGGAGACCCTTAACGACCCGTGGGACCGTGTCGAGGGGAAATATCCCGCGGGATCGCGGCACGCCGGGAACGTATCGCGCCTGACCGCGTTCGGGGCCTTCGTAAGCCTGGAGCCGGGGGTGGACGGTCTCCTTCACATTTCGAAGCTGGGGGGAGGAAGGCGGATCCGCCACCCCGGCGAAGCGGTGAAAGAGGGCGAGGAAGTCGCGGTGCTAGTGGAATCGGTGGATCGGGGGAAGAGGAGGATTTCCCTCGCCCTGCAGGAAGACGAGACCGAGAAGGGGCACGCAGCCGATTCGGAGGAGTACCGGCAATACCTCCAGGAGAAGGCTCCCCCCTCTCTGGGATCGCTGGGGGAAAAATTGAAGGAAAAACTGGAGGAAAAGGGGAATAAGTAGCTTATATTCCTGTCTATTAGATATCCAGCATTTCTCTCACCTTG
>DAOUUI010000019.1 GCA_030668225.1 Deltaproteobacteria bacterium | reverse complement strand
CGCGCTCGCCCCCGTCTTCCGCAGGATCGCCTTCCCCCCTTCCCATATGTCCAGGTCTCCCGTAAGCTCCCGGCCTCCGAGCGCCGCCTCGGCCTCCGCCATGTTGGGGGTGATCAGTGTGCATCCCCGGTAGAAGGCGAAATCGGTCTGCTTCGGATCCACCGCAATGAACACCCCCTTCTTCCTCGCCGCGGTGGCAACCTCCTCCACGAGCTCGCGGGAAAGGACCACCTTCCGGTAGTCGGACAGGACCACGCCGTCCGATCCGTCCAGCGCAGTGAGAACATGTTTCCTGAGCGCCTTTCGTGCCCTCTCGGTCGGGGGTTCATGATTCTCCCTGTCGACGCGGACCACCTGCTGCTGATGGGCGATTACGCGTGTCTTCACCGTCGTGGGCCGATCCGGGTCGACAACGAGGCCCGTCACGCCGATTCCCCGTTTTCGCAGCAACCGTGCGATTTCACGGCCCGCCGGGTCGGCTCCCACAAGGCCGGCGACCTTAACCCCCGCGCCCAGGCAGGAGATATTGAGCGCCACGTTGGCTGCCCCTCCGGGGCCTTTCGTGTCACTCGTGACGGCGATCACCGGCACCGGAGCCTCCGGGGATATCCTTTTCACGTTCCCCCAGACGTACTCGTCCAGCATGATATCCCCGACGACCAGGAGCCTGCACGAGGGGAACCGCCCGATATAACTGAAGGCCCGGGCAATGAATCCAGCATCATTCATACGTCGTCGCCTCGTCGATGAGAAGAATGGGGATCCCGTCGTCAATCCGGTAGCTCAGACGGCACGCCTCGCACCGGAGCTCGGACTCCTCCGGGGTCAACCGCAAGCCGCCCTTGCACTTCGGGCAAGCCAGGATCTCGAGCAGCTCCTCGTCCATTTTCTATCCCCCTTCCCGGTCGGGCAGCAGTTCCCCCACGAGCGTCCAGGTTCGTATCTTCTTGAACTTCGCGTACAGCCGGACGGGAACGTGGCGTTCGTCTTTCGTCATCCACATCCGCATCTTCCTCCTCTCATCGAGCTTCCCATCCCTTCGGAGCGAGGGCTGGACGATGATCGTGTCGAACTCTCCGCGGTCCGTCTGTATCCGTTCGAATCCCACGGCGCTGGCGGATATCTCCCACAGCTTCCGCCCCGCGTACATCGACAACTCCTTCTCTTCTGTCTCCAGGTCCCGGGTTCGGAAGTAGTACGCCGCCGAGACGGGATCGTACACGTTCGGCAAGACGTCGACTTTCTTCCGGACCTTCCCGTCCTTCCGGTACCGGTAGACGATCGTCCCGTTTTCCTGGTCGTAGATGGCCACGTCGTCCTCTTTCCGGCTTCTCGTGAACTCCTGGCGAAGGGGCACCATCGTCTGCACGTCCAGATAATAGTCGATCGTATCGTCGATCGGGTAGATCAACGAGAGCATGTCCGAGGTCCACGCGCGCACCCTGAGATGATACACCTCCCTTCCGGACAGGAGCACCTTTCCCAGGAAAGAGAACCGGGCATACCCCATCGTAATTCCCAAAAACTCCACTTTGTAGGCAAGTTCCTCCTTCTCTCTCGCCCAGGGCGGACCGTCCAGGGGATAGGTCCTCTCTTCCGGGAGGACGACAACATCCCCGCCTCTCTCCGCGTCCGAGGCGGACGGTGTGGGAGGTGGAGCGGAAGGCGGGGGAGAGGACGGCTCCATCTGCGGCGGCGCGTCGCCCCCGGTTTTCTCTTCCCCGGAAATCTCCTCGTCGGTCCCCTTCTCCCCCGGCCTCGCCACCGCCGCGGTCTTCTCTTTCTCCGGGTCAGGGGGTGTCGGCACGGTGGATGCGGGAGAGGAATCCGGGGGAGAATCCGCCGGAAAATCTCCCGGACCCGTAACCGGTGCCGATTCCGCCGCAACAGCGGGAGAAGTTTTCCCGGAGGATGCCTGCTGTTCCGGTGGAGGAAGGGAGGAGGAGACCCCTTCCGCCCGCATCTCCCCGTTTACCGACGCACCACTTGCCTCGGCCGGCGGCGTACTTTCCTGTCCGGGAGCACGCGCCGCGCGGTAACAACCGGTCGCGAAGACCAGAAGCAGTGCGGAGGCGACCAGAAAACAGGACAGCCCGGTTCTGCTATTCCGGAAATTCTGCCGGTTCACCCTACTTTCCTTCCGACAGAATCCACTCCGCCGCCTCCCGGATGCTGGGGAGGAACACGTCCGGCCTGATTCCCAGCCGCTCCCCTTCCAACCGTTCCGATTCCCCGTACCCCGTTGCCACGAGTACGGTTTTTGCCTGCAGATTGCGTCCCATCAGGATATCGGACATTTTATCACCGACGATCCACATCGTATACGAGGCCGGTTTTCCCAGGCGCGCCAGGACCTTTACCGCCATTCCGGGTGACGGTTTTCTGCAGTCGCATGCCGCCCGGTCGTCTCCACAACCCCTTCCGGATGGTGGGGGCAGAACTCGACGGCATCAAACTCGACTCCCTTCGCGCGGAATAGTTCGACGAACGCCCGGTGCACCGCTTCTCTCTGCTCTTCCCCGAATTTCCCCCTGGCGAGGCCCGCCTGGTTGGAGACGACCGCGAGGGCGAACCTTTTCCGGGAGAGGCGAAGGAGGGATTCCGCCGCTCCCGGGATCTCCTTCACTTTTCGCGGGTCGGACAGATACCCCGTCTCCTCGATCAGTGTGCCGTCCCGGTCGAGGAAAACGATCCCTTTCATCGCACCTCCCGGTACAGGTCCGGCTCTCCGGGCGGCCTCGTCTTCCACCTCCTGTGAAACCAGAGCCACTGCGTGGGATCTTCCCGGATCACTTTCTCCAGCTCCTCGTTGCAGCGGCGCGTGAGGCGGACCACCTCTTCCTCCCGTGGCGCATTCGGGTCCATCGGGATCGCCGGCCCGAACCTCAGGGTGTGGTGGAACTTTTTCTCCGGATGCCGGAAGATAAACACCGGGTGGATGTTCGTGCGAAGCGCGAGGGCCATCCGGGCGATCCCGTCGGTCGTGTACGCCTTCTCCGTGAATAAGTCGACAAGTACTCCCTTGTGCCGGTCCACGTTCTGATCGATCAGGATTCCGACCATCGTCCCGCGGCGGATCTCCCGCATCACTTCCTTCGCGGAGTCGAACTTCCGGATCACCCGGTTCCCGGCCCATTCCCGCCGCTCCGTGACGATCCGGTCCCAAACCGAATCCGCAACGGGCCGCACGATGAATGCCGCGGGGGCGATTACCGTGCCGTACGTGTGCGAACCGACCTCCCAGTTCCCGAAGTGCCCTGTCATCGCGAGCACGCCCAGGCCCAGCTCCTGTTCGCTTTGCCGGACGTATTCGATCCCCTCAACGCGAATGTGAGCTTCAATGTATTTCCTTCCCATCTTCGGAATGTGGACGAACTCGGCCGCCGCGGTCCCCATCCGCATGTAGCAGATCCTGACGATCCGGGCCGCTTCCCGGTCCCCCATTTCGGGGAAGGCGATCCGCAGGTTGATCCGCCCGATCTTACGGTGCTTCGCGTCCGTCGCCCAGACCACCAGCATCACCAGTTCGAACAGCGCGGCCCGGATCCGCAGCGGGACTGCCTCCATCAGCCGTAACGCGGCCCGGTATGCCTTGTCCCTCATCGTCCCTCCAGCCGCCCGATCCGTTCCAATACAAGACGGGACAGGTTTTCCCACCCGGACAGGAATTCCACCCTCACGCGCAACGCCGCCAGAGGGAATGGCACCTCGCCCGGAAGCCGGACCATGTCTTTTTCGGTAGTGACAACGGGCAGGCCGTCCGCTAGGGCACGGATCCTCTCGAGATCGTCCGGCCGGTACGGGTGGTGGTCCCGGAATCCGAGGAACCTGCGCACGACAAAGCCGGATGCGCGAAGGGCATTTTCGAACTGGTCATTTTGCGCGATCCCTGAAAAAGCGACCACCTCCTTTCCTCCCGGGGGAAGCGGACTTTCCTCCCCGCCCCTGTCGACAAGGGCGAAGGGATGGATCCGGGTGAAGGCCACGGGCCTCCCCGGCGGAAACGGGACGGCCGTAACCGTTGCCCTGCCGTGTTCGAGGTTTTCGCACCGGGTGACGACCAGGGCGTCCGCGAAGCGGGCGTGATCCGTCGGTTCCCGGAGCGGCCCGAACGGGATGGTCCGGCGGTTCCCCAGCCCCCGGACGGCGTCGACCAGGAGAATGTCCATATCCCTCCGCAGGGAAAGGTGCTGGTACCCGTCATCGAGGAGGAACGCATCGACCTCGAGGCTCCGGAGGCATTCCGTTCCCGCGGCAAACCGGGATTCCCCGACGAGCACAGGGACGCCGGGGAGGGTCGACGCGAGGAGGGCAGGCTCATCCCCTACCCGGTCCGCTTCGGCGTCCCCCCGGGGGCCTCTCCTCCCTGCCCCCTCCCCCCGTGACACCCATAGGACGCCCCGGGTTTTCCGGCCGTAGCCGCGACTGAGGATTGCGACCCGTACGCCATTTTCGGAAAGCCATCCCGCGAGAAACTGCACGTGGGGAGTCTTTCCCGAGCCTCCCACTGTCAGGTTCCCGACGCTCACCACAGGACGGGGGAGGGAAGAAGACCGGAGGACCCCCACCCCGTAAAGAGTTCTCCTGCACCGCGCGACCGGCCCGATCATGGCGTTTCCCCGACACGCCGTGAGAGCTCGCGTATGACCAGATCGGCGTTCTTTTCGGTGGCCCCACGGAGCTTTCCCAGAAGACTCCTGGCACGCGTACCCATCTCCTGGAAAGGGGATGGGTCGGCCGCCCACTCCGAAACCCTCCGAGAGAGCCCGGCCCCGTCCCGCACCGTCATGACCGCCTCCCCCCGGGTGAATATCCCGGTGATCTCCCGAAAATTATCCATATGGGGGCCCGTGATGGTCGGAACCCCGAACAGGGCGGGCTCGAGGATGTTGTGTCCCCCTTTCGGCACGAGGCTTCCTCCCACGAAAGCGATGTCCGCCGCGGCATACGCGGACAGAAGGTCCCCGACTGTATTAAGGAGGACGATCGGGGAGGAACGTTCTCCCCGTTCCCCGGAGATTTGTGTCCGTTTCAAGACTTCCCACCCCCTCCGGCGGCACAACGCCTCTACGGCCTCGAACCGCTCGGGGTGCCGCGGGGCGAGCAGGAGGCGGACCGAACGGTTGACCGACCGTGCATCGCCGAACGCGGACAGGACCGCCTCCTCTTCTCCCTCGTGGGTCGACCCGGCGACGAACCACGCGCCGCCCCCTTCCTTCTCGTTCCGCATCCAGGACAGAAAAGGTGTCACGGCTTCCGGAGAATGGGTCACGTCGAACTTCATGTTCCCGGTGACCGAAACCTTCCCCGGATCGGCACCGAGGGCGACGATCCGCCGGGCGTCCTCCTCCGTCTGCATGGCGACTGCGGTCACGCAGGTGAGGACTCTCGCGATGAAGGACCGCACCCGGCCGTACCCCCGAAACGAACGTTCCGAGATCCTCCCGTTCAGGATGACCACGGGAATCGTTCTCCTCGCACACTCCCCCAGGAAATTCGGCCATATCTCCGTTTCCAGGATCGCAACGACTTGCGGCCCGATCCTGTCGAGGAATTTCCCCGATACGCCGGGAAGGTCGAAAGGGAAGAAGAACGTCGCCTCGACCTGGCCGCCAAGCGCTTTCCTGGCAACCTCCTGTCCGGTCAGCGTCACCGTGGAGAAGAAGAGCTCCGCCGAGGGAAGCCGTTCCCTGAGAGCGCGGACGAGAGGGACCGCCGAGAGGGTTTCCCCCACCGAGACCGCATGGATCCAGACCCGATGCGATTTCGCCGGGAGGGGAATGCGGTCGAGGCGTCTCCCGAGGCGGTCCGGGAAATTTTTCCTCCTTTTCCCGGAGAGGGCCATCCAGGGGATCCACGCGGGGGCCGCAAGGATCAGGGCGCCCTTGAGGGCCAGGTTGTACAGGAGGTGGGCCTGGCTGCCCGGGGAGAACCTCTTCCCCTTCCCTTCAGGCGGTGCCGGGCCGGATTTCCGCACCGGACTTTCTCTCCTCGAACTGTTTCAGGTAGAACGAGCGGTACCGCGTCTCGCCCGCCAGCAGCTCCTCATGCGCTCCGCTCTCGACGATTCGCCCCTCTTCGACCACCAGGATCGTGTCGGCGTTTCGGACCGTGGAGAGCCTGTGGGCGATCACAAAGGTGGTCCTCCCGAGCATAAGTTGCTCGAGTGCCTCCTGGACAACGCTTTCCGACTCGGTGTCGAGTGCCGATGTGGCCTCGTCCAGGATCAGGATCGGGGCGTCCTTGAGGATCGCCCTGGCAATGGCGACTCGCTGTCTCTCCCCTCCCGACAACTTCAGTCCCTGTTCGCCGATGACTGTCTGGTACCCTTCCGGCATCCGGATGATGAAGGGATGTGCGTTCGCCCTGCGCGCCGCCTCCTCGATCCTCTCCATCGAGGCACCCGGCATCCCGTAGGCGATGTTGTTTCTCAACGTGTCGTTGAACAGGATCGTATGCTGGCTGACGATCCCGATCAGGGAACGTAACGAAGAAAGGGATACGTCCCGGATATCCGTACCGTCGATCCGGATCGCCCCGCTCTGCGGGTCGTAGAACCGGGGAAGCAGGTCCACCAGCGTGGTCTTGCCCGCCCCGCTCGAGCCCACGATGGCCGCCAGCGTGCCGGGAGAAACCCGGAAGGTGATGTCCTTCAGGACGTTCTCCCCTTCCTCGGAATACCGGAAATCCACATGGTCGAACTCGATCCCGTGTTCGATTCCCTCCAGGGAAAGCGCATCTTTTCTTTCCTCGACATCGGGAAGCGTGTCGAGGACTTCGAACACGCGACCGGCGGCGGCGATTCCCTGCTGGATCACGTTGTTGATCCGGGAGAGGCTTTTGACCGGCGCGTAGAGCATGAAGAGGGCGGTCATGAAGGAAAAGAAGTTCCCGGGGGTGCTCTGGCCGTTCACGACGCTGTACCCGCCGTAGAAGATGACCGCGGCGGCGCCCACCCCCGCGAACATCTCCGAGAGGGGGGATGTCATCGCCTGGACCTTCACCACCTTCATGCTCAGGCGGAAGAGTTTGGCGTTTCGGGTCGCGAACCGGTCCACCTCGTACTCCTCGGCGCCGAAGGACTTTACGAGCTTTGCGCCGCTTATCGTTTCCTGCAGGTGGGAAGTAAGCCCCCCGGTAACCTCCTGTGTCCGGATGCTCGTCCGCCGGAGCTTCTGTCCGAACCGGGCGATGGGCCAGATGGCGAGCGGAAGCGCCACAAGGCCAACCAGAGCCATCCTCCAGTCTCGGTAAAAAATGACCCCCACAAGGAAGAGCGCGGAAAAGACGTCCTTGATGAGGCCCGTGACCGCTTCCGTGACGGCTCCCTGCATGATCCCGACATCGTTCGTCACGCGGGACATCAGCACGCCGGTGGGATGCTTCATATAGAACGAGAGGGAGAGAGACTGCATGTGGCGGTAGAGGTGGTCCCGGATGTCCCGGATAACCCTCTGGCCGACACCCTGCATCAGATAGCTCTGTGCGAACTCGCTGACGCCTCTGATCAGGTAGGCCCCCAGGACGAGCGCGGGAATGATGGCAAGCCGGGTGACGTCCTTGTTGATGAAGATGTCGTCCAGTGCAGGTTTGACGAGAAAGGCGATCGCGCCCCGGAAGGAGGAGACGAAGATCATGAACAGCATCGCGAGCAGGAGTCGCA
Organism: Deltaproteobacteria bacterium; assembly: GCA_030668225.1. Classification (GTDB taxonomy): domain Bacteria; phylum Desulfobacterota; class Deferrimicrobia; order Deferrimicrobiales; family Deferrimicrobiaceae; genus CSP1-8. The sequence goes on along the minus strand of DAOUUI010000019.1, from coordinate 12,768 downwards.
ACCTGTAGGGACGGACATACGCGAGCATGCGCCGGTAGACCGTTACGCCCATGCCCCACCTGCCTCCTGCGCAAGCATCTCCACCACCGCCTCCGACGGACCTGTCCCGGACAGGACCCCCCGCAGTCCCCGGCACGTTCCCGCCAGTTCCTCCCGCCTCCCGTCGTCGGCCAAAAGGTCCCCGATCTCCCGTGCCATCGTCCCGGGGCTGCATTCGTCCTGGATCAGTTCCGGTAAAAACTTCCTTCCCGCCACGATGTTGGGCAGACCGATGTACGGGACCCGGGCCAGTCTCTTGCCGATCCGGTAGGTCGTCGCAGACGTACGGTAGACGATCACGGCCGGAACGCCCAACAACGCCAGTTCGAGCGTCGCCGTCCCGGAAGCGGAAAGGGCGGTCTTCATCCCCCGGAACATCAAGAACCGCTCGTTCTCCACTATTGTCAGAGGTAGCCCGCTCCCCGTCAACCCGTCCATAATCTCCCCGCGAAATCCCGGTCCTGCGAGCGGGACGGCAAAATGGACGTCCTTGAAGCGGTCCGCGATTTTCCGCGCCGCCTCGACCATCAACGGGAAATGCCTTCGTATCTCCCCCTTCCGGCTCCCGGGCAAAAGCCCCACGACCCTCTTCCCTTCCGGGAGTCCGAACCTTCCCGGATCCGCAGGGGCGTCGAGGTAGGGTCGAAGCTCGTCAAGAAGGGGATGACCGGCGAACAGAACGTTCACTCCCTGCTCCTTCAGAATCGGTTCTTCGAAGGGAAAGGGAACCACCACGCCCTTTGTGAACCGGGCGAGTTCCCGGGCCCGGCCCGCCCTCCACGCCCAAAGCTGCGGGGGAATGTAATAGATCACGGGGATTCCCCTGGCGTTCGCTTTCTTCCCCACCAGGAAATTGAACTCGGGAAAGTCGACGAGGAGGAGCGCCCCGATATCGGGGCCGGTCACCCTGCGAACTGCCAACCGCAACGCTCTTGCAATCGCCGGCAGATGGCTTACCACCTCGGTCATCCCGACCACGGAGATTTCCGCGTAATCCAGAAGGAGCCTGACTCCCTCCCCCGCCAGTCGATCGCTCCCGATCCCCTCCACCGGCGCCCCGGGAAATCTCCTCCGGAATGCGCGGGCGACCCGCACCGCGTATGTCTCCCCGGAAGGTTCTCCGCACAGGATGAACAGGGTCTTTGCAGGTGGCGTCAACGTCGCCTCATATTCCGACGGATGCGAAAGGCGACCTCGAGCGCCGCGAGCCCGTCCGCCCCTGATACGCGAGGGGCGGCTCCGGTCTTCGCACATTCGACGAAGGAACGGATCTCGTCCCGCAGGGCGTCCCCCTTTTCCGTTTCGAGCACTTCCCCGGTGATTTCCGGCAGCCCTCCCGCCCCCTGCGGAAAGATTCTTCGGTAAACCTGGATATTGTGCTCGACGAAATCCATCGAAACGTAGGCATCTTCCTGGAAGATCCGGATCTTGCGCTGCTTGCGCATGGATACCCTGCTCGCCGTGACGTTGGCCACGCATCCGTTGGCGAAGGTAAGCCTTGCGTTCGCGATGTCGACGTTCCGGGAGATCACCGGTACTCCGACGGCGCTGATCCGGACAACGGGCGCCCGAACGAATGAAAGGATGAGATCGATGTCGTGGATCATCAGGTCGAGCACCACGTCCACGTCCGTTCCCCGTCCCCCGAACATCCCGAGCCGGTGACATTCGATGAACCTCGGTTCCTTCAAAACGGATGCGGCGGAGAGAACCGCGGAGTTGAACCTCTCCAGGTGCCCGATCTGGAATACGAGGCGGCGTGCTTCGGCCTCCCTCACCAGGGCTCGCCCCTCCCGGAGGGTAGCCGCGATCGGTTTCTCGAGAAGGACGTGTACTCCCGCCTTCATCGCCTCCCTGGCCACCCGGTAATGGGCGGTGGTGGGCACCGCGATGGAGACCGCGTCGATCTCTCGCAGCAGTTCCCGGACTTTCCCACGGAAGGATGTTCCGAACTCCTCCGCGACCGCCTTCCCCCGTTCGCGATCGGCGTCGTAGACCCCGACAAAAGCGACGTCGTGAAACGACGCCATCTTCTGGGCGTGCAGCCTCCCGAGGTATCCGACGCCGATGACGCCAACCCGGAGCATGCCCTACCTTTGCACTCCCCTCTTGCTGGTCCTGATGAAATCCAGAAGATGCAGGACCTCGGGAAGAGGCGCCGTCTCCGCCTCCGCCCGGCTGAGTGCCTCCCCCCTGGGCAGGCCCGAGCGGAACAGGATCCGGTATGCCTTCTTGAGTTCCGCGATCGTCTCCTTCGAAAACCGGTTCCTTTTCAACCCGATGAGGTTCAGTCCATACAACCCGCTTCCCTTCTGGGCGCGGGTGACGACCGCCGTCACGTAGGGCGGGATGTCGAGAGGAATGCCGGACATCGCCCCTACGATCGCATAGGAACCGATGCGGACGAATTGATGGATCCCCACCAGGCCTCCGATGATCGCTCCCGTCCCGATGTCGACGTGCCCTGCCAACGTCGAAGTATTGGCCATGATCGCGCGGTCACCGATGCTGCAGTCGTGGGCGATATGGCAGTAGGCCATGAGGAGCACGTTGTTTCCGACGCGCGTCGTCCCTCCCCCACCGACGGTTCCCCGGTTCACCGTGACGTACTCCCGGATGATGCAATCCTCACCGATCTCCACCCAGGTCTCCTCCCCCTGGAACTTCAGGTCCTGGGGCGGGGCACCGACCGACGCGAAGGAGAAAACGCGCGTGCCCTTCCCGATCCTGGAGTGGGATTCGATGATCGCGTGCGCTCCGATCCTGCACCCGTCGCCCAGCGTCACCTGGGGCCCGACCACGGCGTATGCGCCGACCTCCACTCCTTCCCCGAGGGAAGCCCCGGGATCGATGATTGCCGTCGGATGAATCATCGCTTCGCTCCTTCGCCGCTCCCATCGTTCCCCCGTGCCACCAGCGATGCCGTCAGGTCGGCCTTCACGGCGATGACGCCGTCCACCGTGGCCTCTCCGTGCACTTTCCAGACCAGCCCCTTGTGACCGATGACGGTGCACTCGAGCCGAAGCTGGTCGCCCGGGACAACGGGCCGGCGGAATTTGCAATTGTCGATGCCGGCGAAGAAGGCCATATATCCCTCGTTGCCCATGGCCTTGAGAGCCAGAAATCCGCCCGCCTGGGCCAACGCCTCGACGATGAGCACGCCGGGCATGATGGGGTAGCCGGGGAAGTGCCCCACGAAGAAGGGCTCGTTGATGGTGACGTTCTTGAGTCCGACAATGCGCTTACCCGGATCCCATTCCACGATGCGGTCCAAGAGAAAAAAGGGAAATCGGTGGGGTAGAATCTTCATGATCTCCTGTGCATCGAACATGTTACGTTTCCCCCTTCTGGTTTTTACCTTCCTCGAGTCGCTTCACGCGACGAAAGAGTTCCGGCACCTTCGGCATCAATGCCGACAACCGGAGCCACGTGGGGTGCGGCATCACGGGGATTCCCGACCAGACCCGGGAATCCGAGGCGCGCAACGAGTCGGGAACACCGCACTTCGCCCCCAGCAGGATGCCGTCCTCCACTTCGAGGTGGCCGGCGAGCCCCGCCTGCCCGCCGATCATGACGCGACTGCCGATCCGCGTACTCCCGGAGATCCCGGCCTGCGCGGCGATCACCGTGTTCCCCCCGATGACCACGTTGTGGGCAACCTGGATGAGGTTGTCCAGCTTCGCCCCCCGGCAGACGCGGGTAACGCCGAGCGTCGCCCTGTCGATGGTGGTGTTCGCTCCGATCTCCACATCGTCCTCGATCTCGACCGTTCCCACCTGGGGGATCTTCCGGAACCCTTCCGGCGTCGGTGCGAAACCGAATCCGTCGCTCCCGATGACGCACCCCGCATGCAGGATCACCCGGGAACCCACTTTTACGCCGTGGTACAACACGACGTTCGGGTAGGCAAGGCAGTCGGAGCCGATGCTAACCCCTTTTCCCACGTAGACACCGGGGAACAGGACGGTGCGGTCTCCCACCTCGGCGCCTTCCTCGATGACCACACAAGGCGAGACGGTCACGTCCTTTCCCAGGTGGGCGGAAGGGTCCACGGCCGCCTTGTCCGATATCCCCGGCGTGAAACGGGCCGGCGGGTGAAACATCTCGACGACGCACGCAAAGGCAAGGTAGGGATTGTCGGAAATAAGAAACGCCGTATGCGCTCCGGGCACCGCCTCCCTTGCGATGATTCCCGAGGCGTTCGAATCCCTGGCGAAACGGGCCAACTTCCGGTTCGCAAGAAACGTTACCTGCCCCGGACCCGCCTCCTCGATCGGGGCGACACCGGAAACGACGGCATCCTCCCCTTCCCCGCCGACCACCCGGGCCCCGATGCGGGCCGCGAGGTCGGAAAGGCGGAACTCATTTCCCAACGGGCATCTCCTTGTTCACCAGGGCAAGCACCTTGTCGGTGATGTCCAGAGATGGGTTGAAATGGACGACCCCGCCGCCCCTTTCCAGCACCAGATCGATCTTCTCTTCCTGTACGATCTTCTCCACCTGCACCTCGATGATCTTGAGAACATCACGGGTGAGTTCGCCTTGCCGGTTCTGCATCTCTTTTTCCGCCTCCTTGGTGAGCTCGCGCAGTTCGCCAACCTTCGCCTTGAGGGCCTCCTCCTTTGCCGCCAGCTTTTCCTTTCCCAGAAGGATCTTCTGCTTGTCCAGATCTTCCTTCATCTTCCGCGCTTCCTCATTCGCCGACTCGATCTTCTTCTTGAGCTCCTCGTACCGCCCCTCCATCTTCTTTCTTGCGACCTTGCCGGCCTCGGATTCGTTCAGAACCTTGTTGACGTCGATCACAGCCACCTTGATCCCCTCGGCCCGTGCCGGTCCCGCGGCCATTACGGTCGCCGCGACCGCCGCCGCAAGTATCCACGCTATCTTCCTTCGCATCTCCCTACCTCCTGATTAGAATGCCGTCCCGATCGTAAATTCCATAACCAGCTTGTCCTCCCCGGGCTCAGGATTCAAGTTCCACCCCCACTCGAAACGGAGCGGCCCCATCGGGGAGTACCAGCGGAGACCGAACCCTGCGCCATATCGTAAGGAAGGTCCGTTCCACGGATGCATCTCCCACGGCCATTCATCCTGCCCCCAGGTGTTGCCCATGTCGAAAAACAGGACTCCCTTGAACCCGAGCTCCGCGAACAGGGGAAAGAGTAATTCCACGTTCATCACCAGTTCCTTGTTCCCGCCGATCCGTTCTCCGGTGTTCGGGTCCACCGGAGAGATGGTCCGTGCCTCGAACCCCCGGATGGTGTAGGGCCCCCCCAGAAAGAACCGTTCGAAGAGCGACACCGTCCCCCCCTCCGTGCTGACCACGTGCCCCCACAGAAGGTTCCCGGAAAGGACGGTCTGCCCGAACACCGGGAAGTACGCTTTCTTGTTGAGGAAGTATTTCACAAAATCCACATCGCCGCCCAGGAAGTCTCCTGCGTATTCCACTGTTGCGGACTGCACGGTCCCGCGCGACGGGTCGATATGCCTGTCCGTGGTGTTCCGGCCGAGGTGAAAGATGACACTCCGTACATTCTGTTTCCCCTTGTCGAACTCCTCCTGCAGGATCGGAGAAACGGCATTGCCCGCGTCGGTGATCTCCTCTTTGTCGAGCCGGAATGACATGCTGCCGGACGTGTTCCTGGTGAACGAGTACCCGAAGCCGATCTTGCCCCCCGTAGCCTTCCGATCGAAATCGGTGTACTCCGTATCCGTATTGTAGGCATTCAGAAGGAGGCTGAAGTCGGAATCGAGAAAATAGGGGTCCCGGAAGTCCAGGCTGAACACCGCCCTCCGGGTCCCGACCTGGGCATTGAGGGAGGCCTTCCATCCCCTCCCCAAGAGGTTGTTCTCGGAAAGCTGGACCACACCGAAGATCGAGTCCACGGAACTGAACCCCAACCCGCCCGACAAGGTTCCGGTCGGACCCTCCTGGACCTCCACCTTGACGTCCATTTCCTGCGGAATATTCGAGGGCGCCGTGCTGATCTTGACATCCTTGAAGTAGCCGCTGCGAGTGAGGTTCGCCTTGCTCTTCTTGAGCCCCGTGGAGGTGTACGTCCTGCCGTCGGACACGTCGAGGCTGCGGCGGATCACACGGTCGAGCGTCTTGGTGTTTCCGACAACCTCCACTTTTCCGAACCGGAACTTGTTTCCCTTTTCCGCATTGTACGTCACGTCCGCGAGGGGATATTCCGTTCGCTTTGTCACGCGCGGAGAGACGAGCGCGAGGGCGTACCCCTTGTCGTTCATGGCCGTGGTCAGGGACAGGACGTCCGAGAGAAGGGTTCCCCGGTTGAACACGTCGCCGCTCGTAAGCTTCACAGCCTTTCGCTGGTTCTTCTCGGACAGTCCTGATTCCCCGGAGAAGCTTACCTCTCCCACGCGGAATTGCAGGCCCTCGAACACGTGGATCGTCACCAGCAGTCCCTTGGGCCCCCTATCGATCCTGGGATCGGATATCTTGGATTCCAGAAAACCGGTGTCATGGTACAGCGCCTCGATCCGCCGGACATCGTTCTCGAGCACATCTTTCTTGAACGTTCCCGAGTCGGTAATGAAAGAGAAGAAGCCCTTTTTGCTCGTCTCCATCCCTTCCAGGATTATCTTCTCCTCGAGATACCGGTTCCCGGTGATGCGGATCTCCTCGATCTTGAGCTTTTCCCCCTCCGAGACGCGAAAAGATACGCGGATGGAGCCGTCCACCTCCTCCTTGAAGGACGATTCGACGGTCGCGTCCAAAAACCCGCCGTTATGGTAGATTTCGCGTATTCTGCGCGCCGATTCCTTGACCTTCTCCTCCTGGAAAAGGGTCCGTTCCTTGATCGTGAGCGCCTCGTTGAGGTTGGCGGTCTCCATCTCCTCGTTCCCTTCAATGTCGATCGAGGAGATAATCGGCTTCTCGGTGACGAGCACAACCAGCCGCAGACCGCCGGGAACCTCCTCCGCGTCGATTTTCACGTCGGAGAAATACCCCATGAGGTAGACAGCCTTGACGTCATCCCGGATCTTTGCAGGGTCTAACTCCTCGCCCACGCGGGACTTCATGACCCGGAAGATGGCGTCGGACCCCACCCGGCTCGCCCCTTCCACCCGAACCTCCAGGACGGGAAAATCGGCGGAACCGGCTGGCGGGGGAAGGATTACCACGATCGCCAGAATGGCCGCGACGGCCGTGGCGGTTGCCCGGCCGGCGATCACCGCACGATCCCGTCGTCGATCTTCAGAACCCGGTGCATTCTTCCGGCCAGCTCTTCGTTGTGCGTGACGATCACCAGGGAAAGCCCTTTTTTCCGGTTCAGATCCCCCAGAAGTTGCGCCACGCCCCTTGCGGTCTCCTTGTCCAGGTTCCCGGTGGGCTCGTCGGCCAGGAGGATTTCAGGGCCCATCACCAACGCCCTGCAGATGGCCACCCTCTGGAGTTCTCCTCCGGAAAGCTCCCCGACCCGATGGGTGAACCTTTCGGAAAGTCCCACCTCCGAGAGCAGGTCCTCCGCTTTCTTCATGGCCATGTCCCGGGCCATCCCGGCGATCAGGCAGGGGAGCATCACATTCTCCCGTGCGTCGAACTCCGACAGCAGGTGATGGAACTGGAAAACGAAACCCACGTTCCGGTTCCGGAACTCGGCAAGCATCCCTTCGGGCATCGACGTTACGTCCCGCCCGTCGTAGAAGACGCTTCCCGAGGTCGCCCGGTCCAGCGTTCCCACGATCTGAAGGAGGGTCGTCTTGCCGGCACCCGATACCCCGACCACTCCTAGCATCTCTCCCCGGTCCAGCGTAAAGGTGATCCCTTTGAGCACCTCCACCGGCCCGCCCCTTTTCGGAAATTCCTTATGAAGGTTTTCGACGCGCAGGAACCCGGTGCTATTCATACCGGATCGCCTCTGCGGGGTCGACGAGGGACGCCTGCCGTGACGGGTACAGGGTTGCAAGGAAACAGATCAGGATGGAGCTCACTCCGACCAGAATCAGGATTTCCGGGGAAAGGGCTACCGGCAGAGTGGAGATGTAGTACACGTCGCTCGGCAACCGGATGAACTGATATCGCCGGAGGAGGTAGCAGAGAAAGCTTCCCAGGATCGTTCCCGCGAAGGTTCCTGCCACTCCGATCAGGAGCCCCTCGAGGGCGAAGATCTTGCGGATCATCTTGCGCGAAGCGCCAAGGGTCATCAGCACGGCGATGTCCTTCGTCTTGTCCATGACGACCATGATGAGCGTGCTGATGATATTGAAGGCGGCAACCATCACGATCAGGACGAGGATAATGAACATGACCACCTTCTCGAGCTTCAGCGCCGAAAAGAGGTTCCGGTTGCTCTGCATCCAGTCCTTTGCCCAATAGGGGTAACCGAGCTCCTCCCGGATCCGGGTCGCGATCCGCCCCGCCTGATAGATGTCGTCGACCTTCACCTCGACTCCCGTGGCCCGCCCGGCCATCCCCATGAGCTTGTCCGCACCTTCCAGGGACACGTAGGAGAAGGAGGAGTCATACTCGTACATCCCCGAGACGGAAAGACCCACCACGCGGAACTTCGCGATGCCCGGGAACGCTCCCATCGGAGTGACGTTTCCCCCGGGGACCATGATCTCCACGATATGCCCCGGCGAAACCCCCAGGTTGGCGGCAAGCTCCTTCCCGAGGATTACGCCTTGCAGGCCCTTTGCGGTCTTCTTCCCGAGATCCTCGATCTTCCCCTTGCGAATGTCCCGCGGGAGCCGTGTCACCTGCCCGATGGTTGCGACATCCACGCCGCGCAGGATCGCTCCCGTCGACCCCGTTCCGGAGGAAATCATCACCTGGGAGAATATGTACGGGCTCGTCGCGGTAACACCGTCCATCGTCCCGATACGCCTGGCGAGGGCAAAGGGGTCCGGTACGCTTCCCTCGAGGCTTGTCACGTGCACGTGGGCAGTTGCCCCGAGAATCCGGCTCTTCAGTTCCTTCTCGAAACCGCTCATTACGGCAAGGACGATGATGAGGGCCATCACCCCGACCGCAACACCCGACACCGAAATTACGGTGATGATGGATATGAACGTCTGCTTCCGCTTGGCCAGGAGATATTTCAGGCCGATGAAATATTCCACCGGGAGGGCCACCCGACGCTATCCCTCCTTCCGGAGCTGCGGGAAGAGGATGACGTCCCGAATGGAGGGGGAGTCGGTGAAAAGCATCACCAGGCGATCGATCCCGATTCCCTCTCCCGCCGCCGGGGGCATCCCATATTCGAGCGCGCGGAGGAAATCCTCGTCCATCGCGTGCGCCTCCTCGTCCCCCCTCTCCCGGGCGCGGAGCTGCTCCTCGAACCGTCGCCTCTGCTCCAGGGGATCGTTCAGCTCCGAAAACGCGTTGGCGATCTCCTTCCCCCGGACGATCAGCTCGAAACGGTCCACTACGTGCGGACGGGAATCGCTCGCCCGGGACAGGGGCGACACCTCGATGGGGTACTCCGTAACGAAGGCGGGCCCTTTGATCTTCGGCTCCGCGACCTCCTCGTAGAGGGCGGTAAGAAGAGCGCCCGCCGGGACGTCTTCCTTCACGGGCATCCCGAGCCCCCGGGCCATTTCCCGGAGGAATCCCGGGTCGGACAGCCGCTCCTCGGGAACTTCGCCGAACCTCGCGACCGCACCGGCGACCGTCATCCGGTCCCAGGGGGGGGCGAAATCGATCGTCTCCCCCTGGACGTTCACGGCGGTCTTTCCGAAGAGGGAGACTGCGAGGGAGGACAACATGGTCTCCGTGAGGTCCATGAAATCCTCGTAGGTTGCATACGCCTGGTAGAACTCGAGCATCGTGAATTCCGGGTTGTGCAGCGTGGAGATCCCTTCGTTCCGGAAGTTCCTGTTGATTTCAAAGACCCGCTCCACTCCCCCCACGAGTAGCCTCTTGAGATACAGCTCGGGAGCGATCCGCAGGAACAGGTCCATGTCCAGGGTGTTGTGGTGCGTGACGAACGGCCTTGCGGTCGCACCGCCCGCCACAGGCTGCATCATCGGGGTCTCCACCTCAAGGAAGTCCCGCGATGTCAGAAAGTCCCTGAGAAACGAGATGATCTGGCTGCGGCGCAGGAAGACTTCCCGAGACCCCTCGTTGACGATCAGGTCCAGGTACCGTTGGCGGTAGCGGGTCTCCACGTCCGAGAGCCCGTGCCACTTTTCGGGAAGAGGCCTGAGGGACTTGGTGAGAAGGCGAAATTTCTCCGCCTGGACGGTCAACTCCCCCGTGCGGGTGTGAAAAAGAGGTCCTTCCACCCAGACGATGTCTCCGATGTCCGTCGTCTCCCGGAAACGGTTGTACCCCTCCTCGCCGATCCTGTCCTGCGTAAGATATGCCTGCAGCTTTCCGGACCGGTCGGCGATCACCAGGAACGCCGCTTTTCCGAAATGCCGCGCGGCCACGACCCGGCCGGCGATGTCGACCCGGTTCTCCTCCTTCGCCAGGTCTTCCCCCTCCTTGCCTTCCACGGCCCGTTTCGCGTCCGCCGTCGTCCACCCCACCCGCTGGTCGTTCGGGTATGGGTTTTCGCCGCGCCGCCGGACTTCATCCGCTTTCCGCATCCGTTCCCTGACGAGGTCGTTCCACTCTTCCGTCACGCAGAGCTCCTCCGTTGCGTTTTCGCCGGTTCTCCGCCTACGCGGAGCGCTGCTCGCCTTCCGCACCCGCGGAAAGAAGATATTTCCGGATGAATGCGATGAGATCGCCGTCGAGGACGGCGTCCACGTTCCCCGTTTCGTGTCCCGTCCGGTGGTCCTTCACCATGCGGTAGGGGGCAAGGACGTAAGACCGGATCTGGGACCCCCAGGCGATCTCCTTTTTCGACTTGTGCGCTTCCGCCACCTTTTCCGCCCGCTGGCGCATTTCGATTTCGTACAGTTTCGACCGGAGAATCTTCATCGCCATGGCACGGTTCTTGTGCTGCGACCTCTCCTGCTGGCACAGAACCGCGACCCCGGTCGGTTCGTGGGTGATCCGGACCGCGGATTCGACCTTGTTGACGTGCTGGCCCCCCGCCCCGCTCGACCGGAGAGTGTCTATTTTCAGGTCCGACTCGTTGATCTGGATCTGGACGTCTTCGTCGATCTCGGGGGATACGAAGACGGACGCGAACGACGTGTGCCGCCTCTTGTTCGCATCGAAGGGGGAAATTCGCACGAGGCGGTGCACGCCGCTTTCCGCCTTCAGGTACCCGTACGGATGATCCCCCGAAACGAGGAAGGTGGCTCCCTTGATCCCGGCCTCCTCCCCCTCCTGCCGCTCCACTACCTCGACGCCGAACCCGCCCCTGTCCGCGAACCGGGTGTACATCCGGAAAAGCATCTCCGCCCAGTCCTGGGACTCCGTCCCGCCGGCGCCTGCGTGGATCGTCACGATGGCGTTCTTGTCGTCGCTTTCCCCGCTTAGCATCCGCTCCATCTCCAACTCGTCGAGACGCGCGGACAGGGATTCTGCGTGCTGTTCGATCTCGGCGGCGAGGGAAGAATCTTCTTCCTCATCATAGAGCTCGAGATACGCGCGGAGGTCTTCCAGGGATTTCGCCATGTCGGCCCATTTTGCGAGAATCGTCTCGAGAGCCTTGCGCTCCTTCAGGAGGGATTCCGCCTTCTCGGGGGAATCCCACAAGCCTTCCTTCGCGGTTTCCGCCTCGAGCTCGATCAGACGGGCATTTTTCCGTTCTACTTCAAAGGTAGCCCCGAAGATCGTCGAAACGTGACTCAATCAGGGCGGCTTTTTCTGACAGGACTCCTGTTGCCATGGGTTCTTCTCCCGGGGATGATCAGAAATAAAATAGTAATTATACTACAGGAAATTGCGAATATATCACCTGTTTTTGCATAAAGCGTCTCTTCCGTGCGCGGCAGAATATTCGCTACGATAATCCCTTTTTGGAAAAGACCCAGCCTCGCCAACACCTCTCCTCTTTCGTCGATGATCACGCTTATTCCGGAGTTCGCGGCGCGCACCAGGGGCCTCCGGAACTCCACCGACCGCATCCTCGCCATGGCCAGGTGCTGATGGGGCGCAACCGTGTCCCCGAACCATGCATCGTTGGTGACGTTCACCAGCCACGTTGCCCCCCCCCGGACGCTCTCCCTGACGACCCCCGGGAAGACCGCCTCGTAACAGACGGTGGCCCCTACGGGGTTCCCGTGCACGGTAAACAGTGCGGGCCCCTTCCCCGCGGAGAAATCCTCCTCCCCCTCGGTCAACTTTTGGAGGAAAAAGAGCAGCCGGCGAAGGGGGATATACTCCCCGAACGGGACGAGATGTCTCTTGTCGTATCGCCCCTCCGCGATCCCTCTTGCCCCGAGGAGGAACACGCTGTTGTAGTATCTGCCTCCCTCGGAAGGATCAAACCAGGGGGCGCCGAAAATGAGCGGCACCCGGTTCTCCGCCGCCACGGCATCCACCACGGCGCTCATCTCCGGTTCCCATCCGTAGAAGAACGGGGCGGCAGTCTCCGGCCAGACGACCACCTCCGAGCCATTCTGCGTAGCTTCCTTCGTCATGGCCCTGTAAATCCGTAGCGTCTCCTTCTGGTGATCGGGGTCCCACTTGACCGTCTGGTCGATATTCCCCTGGGCGACCCCCACCCGGACGATTTCTCCAGGAGTTCCCGGACTCTCCGGGATCTTTCCGACTGTCCCGTACACCAGCAGAAACGCCGCGACCGCGACCGCACCGGCCAGATGCAGGAGGAACCCCCTGCGTTCCCCAAGAGCTGCCTT